>CAKRRX010000094.1 GCA_934394595.1 uncultured Blautia sp.
AACTCCATTCGAAGCAAGACCGAATAGAAAGCGATACGGCTGCCCGTCGTGCTTTCAGGTGGGTCGCTTGAGCCTTCTGGCAACAGGAGGCCTAGACAGATGATCACTCAATGACATAACCCGGCTTATCGGTCTGCTTGCGTACAAAAAAGGATCCTGCTTTGCAGGATCTTTTTTTTGATAAAAAAAGCTCCGCCGTGCTGGCACGGCAGAGCCTGAAAAATACTTATTTATTTCTGTGTCCTCTGTATTTCTCTTCACAGTATTTACATCTGTAAACTTCTTTTTCCTCATCTGCCAGAACAAATATCTGATCCAGCCCCTGCTCAATAGAGGTAATGCAGCGAGGATTCTTGCAGCGGATCACATTTACCACCTGTTTCGGGAGACGAAGCTCTTTTTTCTCAACGATCTTTTCATCTTTGATGATGTTGACTGTGATATTGTGGTCGATGAATCCCAAAATGTCAAGGTCAAGGTCTTCAATAGGGCATTCAACCTTGATAATGTCCTTTTTACCCATTTTGTTGCTTTTTGCATTTTTGATGATCGCAACAGTGCAGTCAAGCTTATCAAGCTTCAGATCATGATAGATGGTCATGGCCTTTCCTGCTTTGATATGGTCTAATACATAACCCTCACGAAGGGCTCCAACATTTAACATGGCAGTTCCACCTCCAGTAATGTAAGAATCAGGGCCATACGTACATATACGCCGTACTGAGCCTGTTTAAAATATGCAGCTCTTGGATCAGAATCTACTTCAACGGAAATCTCATTGACACGTGGAAGTGGATGGAGAATATACATATCTTTCTTTGCAAGCTCCAGCTTCTGCTTGTCCAGTATGTAGAAATCCTTCATACGTACATAATCTTCCTCGTTAAAGAAACGCTCTTTCTGAACACGGGTCATGTAAAGGATATCCAGATCCGGGATAGCATCCTCAAGACGCTCTTCCTCTACAAATTCGATATTGTTTTTCAGCAGTACGTCCTCGCGGATGTAGCTTGGGATACGCAGCTCCTCAGGAGAGATCAGCACAAACTTGACATTTGGATAACGAACCAGTGCTTCGATCAGGGAGTGAACAGTACGGCCAAATTTCAGATCTCCGCACAGACCAATGGTAAGGTTGTCAAGACGTCCTTTTAAAGAACGGATGGTAAGTAAATCGGTAAGTGTCTGAGTAGGATGCTGATGACCACCGTCTCCGGCGTTGATAACAGGAATATTAGAAACCATAGAAGCTACAAGGGGAGCGCCTTCTTTAGGATGACGCATAGCGCAGATATCTGCGTAGCAGGAAACAACTCGAATGGTGTCGGCAACTGTCTCACCTTTTGCTGCGGAACTGGAATCTGCAGATGAGAAACCGAGAACCTTACCACCAAGGTTCATCATAGCTGCCTCGAAGCTGAGACGGGTACGGGTACTTGGCTCATAGAAAAGAGTGGCAAGACGTTTGTCGTCGCAGACATGTGCATATTTTTTGGGGTTTTTCTCAATATCGCTGGCCAGATCCAGAAGTTTCTCAAGCTCCGGAACGCTCAGGTCCAGCGGACTCATTAAGTGCCTCATGATATACCTCCATTTGATCATTTGGTTTTTATTGTTCAAAGCTCTTCGACCTATCATATACTAATTGGAGTGATTTTTCAAGAAGATTTTGTAAGTATTTTCTCAAAAAACAATCCGGCAAAAAACCAGACCGGAAGATAGTCAAGACGGATGATTCCCCGGTATTGATGGGGAGCATGGGAGTAATCCCAGGGACACATGTGAAAGGCTTGCAAAATAGAGCCGCTGGTGAATTCTCCCACATAAAAACCTGCAGTATATAAGGATCCCCGCAGCAGAACTGGAAAGTTTTTTATTTTCTGATAAACCGGCAGGATCAGAGATGCACAGCCGTAAATGGGGAACATAAGAAGGGATGTGGTGCCTTTCATGGCAAAATCTCCTCTCAGCAGGGCATGCAGTCCGGTCCATAAAATTTCCAGACACCATCCAACCAGGCCGCAGAAGAGAAACGGATGTTTTTTCATGTAAAAAGCCTCCCTTGTGTGAAGATAAAATTAACATTCCCATTCTTGATAAATTTATTCTGCGAATGTATAATGAAAGAAATCTGCGGCGCAGATTTTCAGGGAACAATCGGAGGAAATATTTATGGATTATAAACAGAGCCGGGCTTATATTGATGAGGCGGCAAAATATGGTGCAGTATTAGGACTTGACAATATGCGTGAAATGTTGAAAAGATTGGGAAATCCCCAGGATTCTCTTTCTTATGTTCACGTAGCCGGAACCAATGGAAAGGGTTCTGTTATTGCTTATTTATATCATACACTTACCCATGCAGGTTATCGCGTGGGCAGATACATATCACCCACTTTGTATTCTTACAGGGAACGGCTGGAAGTGGCGGGGGAGAGGATTTCACATGAGGAGTTTGCAAATGTGATCACTGCTATTTCAGAAGTTATCCATCAGATGACAGAGGAAGGTCTTCCACATCCCACACCTTTTGAAATTGAGACTGCGGCGGCATTTTTATATTTTAAAGAGCAGAACTGCGACCTTGTTCTTCTGGAAGTTGGAATGGGCGGAAATATGGACGCTACCAATATCATAAAAAATACCAGGCTGGCAGTGCTGGTTTCTGTCAGCATGGATCATATGTCATTTCTTGGCAATACCCTTGGTGAAATTGCAGAGAAAAAGGCCGGAATCATCAAGCCGGGCTGTAAGGTGGTTACCACAAAACAGCAAAAAGAAGCAGAGCAGGTGATCCTGTCTGTCTGTGAAAAACAGGGTGTACCTTATGTGATTTCCGATCCTTCTGAGGCTGAAATCCTGGAAGAAAGTGTATTTGGTCAGAAATTTATTTATGCAGGGGAAAATTATGAAATTCCACTTGCAGGAGTTTATCAGAAGGAAAATGCAGTACTTGCTCTGCATGCACTGGAACTTCTGGATGAGATGGGCTGGCATACCACTTTGCAGCAGCGAAAAGAGGGCCTTGCCGGAACCAGCTGGCAGGGGCGCTTTACCGTTATTAATAAGAAGCCTTTGTTTATTGTAGATGGGGCACACAATCCAGGTGCGGCAGATCAGATGGCAGAGTCCATCCGGCACTATTTTAAAGGGAAAAATCTGATCTACATCATGGGAGTTTTTGCTGACAAGGATTATGATGCAGTCCTTCAGAAGACGGCTCATTTTGCACAGAAGATCTTTACCATACAGACACCGGATAACCCAAGAGCTCTGTCGGCAGAGGAGCTTGCCAGGGCAGCCAGGAAATATAATTCTTCTGCAGAGAGTACCGACAGTATCCTGGAGGCAGTAAATAAGGCTTTGACTCTTGCAAAGGAAGAGGATGTGATCCTGGCTTTTGGATCTCTTTCCTTTATCGGAGAACTTACCAAAGCAGTACAGGATGAAAAAAACAGGAATTGAGAGGAAACAGTATGACAGATTTGCAGGAATGCAGACAGCAGATAGATAAGATTGATGACCAGATCGTGAAGCTTTTTGAAGAGCGAATGAAGGTCTGTGAGGAAGTGGCGCAATATAAGATCCGTACCGGAAAACAGGTTCTGGATCCACAGAGGGAACATGCTAAGCTGGAGGAAATCCGTGGGAAAGCCCATGGAGAATTTAATGCGCTGGGAGCCCAGGAGCTTTTTCAGCAGATCATGGCTATCAGCAGGAAGCGCCAGTATCAGCTTCTCACAGAATTTGGGCCAAAAGAAAAGGAAAATTTTCAGATGGTAGACCAGCTTCCCAGAAATAATGTAACAGTTGTTTTTCAGGGAGTCGAGGGAGCTTACAGTTATGGTGCCATGCGTGCTTACTTTGAAGAGGATATCAAAAGCTATCATGTAAAACTGTTCCGGGATGCCATGGAAGAAGTGGCTGCCGGAAGGGCAGATTACGCAGTTCTTCCTATTGAGAATTCCACAGCCGGGATCGTGGCAGATATTTATGATCTGCTGACAGAATATAATCTGTATATTGTAGGAGAACAGGTACTGAAAGTAGAACATGTTCTCCTTGGACTGCCGGAAGCAAAGCTTTCCGATGTTTCCTGTGTGTATTCCCACCCACAGGGTCTTTCCCAGTGCAGGGAATACCTGGAGGAACACAGACAGTGGAAAAACGTTGCTGTGAGCAATACGGCAGCTGCAGCCAAAAAGGTCAGTGAAGAGCAGGATAAAACCCATGCAGCCATTGCAAGCAGGGATGCGGGGGAATTTTATAATCTGAAGATCCTGGCAGAAAATATCTGCAAAAATGACAGCAATGTAACCAGATTTATTGTTCTGGCAAAGAAACCGGTGTATGAGAATAGCAGCTCCAAGATCAGCGTGTGCTTCGAAGCCCGTCATGAGAGCGGAACGCTTTACAATGTACTTTCCCACATGATCTATAATGGGCTGAATATGACAAAGATCGAATCCCGTCCTATTGTGGGAAAAACCTGGGAATACCGTTTCTTCGTGGATTTTGAGGGGAATCTGAGGGACAGTGCAGTGAAGAATGCACTGCGTGGGATGGAAGCCGAAACCGGTTACCTGAAGATTCTTGGTAATTATTGAGAAAACTTATCAGAGAATTTAAGAAAACTTTATCTGGTTTTAACATAAGAAAAGTAAAATGATAAAACGGCTGTAAATATTGCAGATCGGTATTGCAGCCAGGGACTGAGAGGAAATAAAAAATGGCAAGAACACAAGAATGTATCCTTTACCGTGACTTTGAGCATGGGGAGATACTGAACACAATGACATCACTGATGAACAGCTATGAGGCAAAGGAAGAGATCAGTCAGCGAAAAGAGGAATTTTTCCATATGGCAGGAAGTCTGGTGGAAATGGCAGGAATGTACGGGTTCTCCGGAAATCTGTGGCATAATTACCTGACTCAGCTGCTGGTAAATCATGAAAATGCATTCAGCACCGCCAGCGAGATCAGAGGAGCTGTAGAAGGCAGCATCAACCACCTGGCTATGCATGATTTTGAAATCTTCAAGGAGCTTTATGATTTTGATCTTGGTGTTTTTGACCAGATATTTGGTACGGATTGTACCAGTTTCCTTCTGGATTATGTAAATATAGGATGTAACAGTAAGGTATACAATCAGAGAATCTGTGACCGCATCTGCGATATGAGTAAAACTCTGGCAAAGGCTGATACCGTGGATGAGTTTATGGCAGATATGGTACAGTTCTATAAGGATTTCGGTGTGGGAAAGCTGGGACTGAACAAGGCCTTCCGTATTGATCACGATGAAAATGGAGAAGTGGTCATTGTACCGATTACAAGGATCGCTCATGTAAATCTGGATGATCTGGTGGGATATGAGATCCCCAAGCAGAAGCTGATCGAGAATACAGAGGCTTTTGTCCGTGGCAGAAAGGCAAACAACTGTCTTCTTTTTGGAGATGCAGGTACCGGAAAATCTTCCAGTATCAAGGGAATCCTGAACCGTTATTATGATGAAGGACTTCGTATCATTGAAGTGTACAAGCATCAGTTCCAGGATCTGAATGATGTGATCGCACAGATCAAAAACCGTAATTACAAATTTATTCTCTACATGGATGATCTTTCTTTTGAGGAATTTGAAATTGAGTATAAATATTTAAAGGCTGTGATTGAGGGTGGTCTGGAAAAGAAACCGGACAACATTTTGATCTATGCTACCAGCAACAGACGTCATCTTGTACGGGAAAAATCCGGAGATAAGCTTGAGGTGGCAGATGATGAAGATCTGCATTCCTCTGATACCGTACAGGAGAAGCTTTCTTTGGTATACCGCTTTGGTGTGCGTATCTATTTTGGAGCGCCAAACAAAAAAGAATTTCAGAATATCGTCACAACTCTGGCTGACCGTTTTGGGGTTACCATGTCAAAGGAAGAGCTTCTGATGCAGGCAAATGCCTGGGAGCTTTCCCATGGCGGCCTGACGGGAAGAACAGCACAGCAGTTTATCGACCATATACTTGGCACCAGGGAAGAATAATAACAGTCAGATGAACCTGGGCAGGAGGGAAAACCTATGGCAGTAACGACATTTGCGGCAATTGATATCAGTTCTTATGAGATCTGTATGAAGATCTTTGAATTTTCAAGAAAAGGTGGATTCCGTACAGTGGACGACATCCGGTATCGCCTGAATCTGGGAGTGGGGGTGTATTCCGCCGGAAGTATGGAAGTGGATAAGGTGGACACCATCTGTGAAGTGTTAAATGATTTCAGCCGGATCATGGCAGAGTATGGAGTAAAAGAATATCGCGCCTGCACCACCAGTGTATTCCGTGAAATGAAAAATCCCATTATCATTATTGAGCAGATCTACAGAAGAACCGGGATCCATGTGGAAGTTTTGAGCAACGCAGAGCAGCATTTTCTGGGTTACAAGTCCATAGCAGCCATTGAAAATGGATTCAAGAAAATGATCCAGAAGGGAACAGCTATTTTGGATGTGGGGGGAGGCAACCTGCAGATTTCCCTGTTTGATAAGGATGCCCTTGTGACCACCCAGAGTCTGAAAATGGGTAGTGTGCGTATCCGTCAGCGTCTGAAAGAACTGGAAAAGACCACTACCAATTATGCGCAGCTGGTGGAAGAATTTATCCGCAATGATCTTACTGGCTTTAAGCGGCTTTATCTCAAAGACCGGGATATCAAAAATGTGATCCTCATGGGAGATTTCCTTACAGAAACGCTTTTTCGGGAAGAGAGCCAGGACAATATCATCACCAAGGCTGAGTTCATGAATCGTTACGAAAATACGGTTTACAAAACAGAGGATGCCCTGGCAGAGGAGATGGATATTGATCCGGAGTATGCTACATTGATCGTGCCAACCATGGTTATCTGCAAGGATTTCCTGGATCTGTTTAATGCGGAAGCTCTGTGGATGCCTGGTGTATCCCTGCTGGATGGAATTGCCTACGATTTTGGTGAAAAGAAGAATTTTATAAAGAGTGTACATAATTTTGAAAATGATATCCTGGTAGCGTCCCGCAATATTGCAAAACGCTATTCCACTGGAAAAGACCACATAAAAGGAACCACAGATCTGGCTCTTGCAATCTTTGACAGTATGAAAAAGGTTCACGGAATGGGGGCCAGGGAGCGGCTGCTTCTTCAGATCGCAGTGCAGCTTCATGACTGCGGCAAGTATATCAGTATGGGGGATGTGGCAGAATGTTCCTATCAGATCATCATGGCAACTGAGATCATAGGGCTTTCCACAGAAGAACGGCAGGTTATTGCAAATGCAGTGCGCTATAATACTACAGAGTTTGTATATTACAGCGAGATTGCCGGAGAAATCGGAATGGATCGCAGGGTATATCTTCTGATCGCCAAACTGACTGCGATTCTTCGTATTGCAAATGCCATGGATCGAAGCCATTACCAGAAGGTCAAGAATATGAAGGCTGTTTTAAAGGACAAAACCCTGTTTCTGACTGTGGACTCTGAGCAGGATATTTCCCTGGAAATGGGTCTTCTGAAAGATAAAGTGGAATTTTTTGAAGAAGTATTTGGCATCCGTCTGGTATTCAGACGTAAGAGAAAGGTATGAGGAGGGGAACAATGGATCTGAAAAGTTTTGAAAAACCGGAATATTTTGTGAACAGGGAATTGAGCTGGCTGAAGTTTGATGACCGTGTTCTCTCAGAAGCAAGAGACAAGAACCTGCCTTTATTTGAAAGACTGAAATTTACCAGTATTGTATCTTCCAATCTGGATGAGTTCTATATGGTACGTGTGGCATCTCTGAAAGATCAGGTACATGCAGGCTATGAAAAAACAGACATTGCCGGTATGGGGCCAAAGGCACAGCTAAAAGAGATCAGTGCCCAGACCCATGAGCTTGTCCGCTCCCAGTATAGTACCTTAAACCGTTCTCTTCTTCCGGCTCTGGAAAAAGTAGGGCTGCATCTTGTGATGGGACATGAAAAGTTAAGCGAAGAGCAAAAAGAATATGTGGATCGTTATTTTGAGGATAATGTGTACCCGGTTCTGACTCCAATGGCTATGGATTCCTCCAGACCGTTTCCACTGATCCGCAATAAGACATTAAATATCGGAGCCCTGATTTCCAAAAAGGATAAGAAAAAGGGTAAGGAAATGCTGGTATTTGCCACAGTTCAGGTGCCCTCTGTACTTCCCCGTGTGGTGGTGATTCCTTCTGAGAAAAAAGAAGATACTACCGTGATCCTTCTGGAAGAAATCATTGAACGCAACATCCACAAACTTTTCCTGGGATACGATGTGGTTTGTGCCCATCCTTACCGTATTATGAGAAATGCAGATCTCTCCATTGATGAAGACGGGGCAGAGGATCTTCTGGTGGAAATCCAGAAACAGCTGAAAAAGCGCCAGTGGGGCGAGGTGATCCGACTGGAAGTGGAAGAAAAGACAGATTCCAGACTTCTTGGCATTCTGAAAAAAGAATTTGAGATTAAAGAAGAGGATATTTTCTATATTAATGGGCCTTTGGATCTGACTATGCTGATGAAGGTGTATGGTCAGGATGGGTTTGACCAGTATAAAGAGCCGAAATATACGCCTGCAGTAGTACCTGCATTTGCAGACAGCAGCAAGGATATTTTTCAGGTGATCCGGGAGGGAGATGTATTCCTTCATCATCCATATATGAGTTTTGATCCGGTTGTGAATTTTGTGCGTCAGGCAGCCAAAGATCCGGATGTGCTGGCAATCAAGCAGACACTGTACCGTGTCAGCGGCAATTCCCCTATTATCGCAGCTCTTGCCCAGGCAGCAGAAAATGGCAAGCAGGTATCGGTACTTGTGGAATTAAAAGCCCGTTTTGATGAGGAACATAACATTGTGTGGGCAAAGATGCTGGAAAAAGCAGGCTGCCATGTAATCTATGGTCTTGTAGGGTTGAAGACACACAGCAAGATCACATTGGTGGTACGCAGGGAGGATACAGGAATCCGCCGTTACGTACATCTGGCAACTGGTAACTATAATGATTCTACAGCCAAGCTGTATACAGATTGCGGTATTTTTACCTGCGATGAGCGCTTTGGAGAGGACGCTACAGCAGTATTTAACATGCTTTCCGGCTATTCAGAGCCAAGAAGCTGGAACCGTTTGATCGTGGCTCCTATCTGGATGAAGGATCGCTTCCTGAAGATGATCGAGAGAGAAGTAGAGCATGCGAAAAAGGGTATGCCAGGTCTGATCGTGGCAAAGATGAATTCCCTTTGTGATCCCAAGATCATTGCAGCTTTGTATCATGCATCTTCCTGTGGCGTACAGATTTATCTTCTGATCCGTGGTATCTGCTGTCTGAGAGTGGGAATCCCGGGAATCAGCGAGAATATACATGTACGCTCAATTGTAGGTAATTTTCTGGAACACAGCCGTATTTTCTATTTTAAGAATGGCGGCAGCGATGAGATCTACATGGGAAGTGCTGACTGGATGCCTCGTAACCTGGATCGCCGTGTGGAAATCGTTTTTCCTGTGGAGAACGAAGAAATCAAAAACGAGATCAAACATGTTCTGGATCTGGAATTCAGGGACAATGTAAAGGCGCACATCCTGCAGCCAGATGGAACCTATGAAAAGCCGGATAAGAGGGGGAAGGTACTTCTCAATTCCCAGATGGAATTCTGCAAAGAGGCCACAGAGAGGGCACAGGCTTTGAAGAAAAAAGAGAAGCAGGAGAATTCCCGGGTGTTCATCCCGGCAGAACCTGCGGAGGATGCGGAAGAATAAAATAGAAATAGGAAAGGATATCGGGAGCAGTGCCGCTGAAGGTCTTGCTTCTGATATCCTTTTCCTTTGCAAAAGTAAAAAAAACTTCCGAATCACTTCGGAAGTTTCTAGCAGCCAGTACGAGAATCGAACTCGTGTTTTCGCCGTGAGAGGG
>CAKRRX010000095.1 GCA_934394595.1 uncultured Blautia sp.
TTCTTTTCCCATCACATCAGTTCCTTTCTTAATTCAGCCATATCCACTTTAAACTGTTCCACCTGATCCAGGGACGGGGTTTTATGATGCCAGCCTGCTTTGTTTTCCGCACAGGAAAGCCCTTTTCCTTTGATAGTATCTGCAATGATGCACACAGGTTTTTCTTTTTTCCTTAAATTCAGTGCATCTGCGATCTGATCGTAATCATGCCCATTGATCTCTACGGTCTCAAAACCAAAGGCCTGTGCTTTTTCTTTCAGATTTTCGATTGGCATCACCTCTTCGGTGTCACCACTGATCTGCAGATGATTTCGATCTACGATCCAGGTCAGATTGTCCAGCTGATATTTTTTTGCGGACATCATGGCTTCCCAGTTACTTCCCTCTGCCAGCTCTCCATCACCGGTCAGTACATATACATGATTCTCTTTTTTGTCTTTTTTCAGTGCGATTGCAATTCCAGTGGCAAATCCAAGTCCATGTCCAAGAGATCCGGTATTTGCCTCCACACCATTTATCTTTTTATTTGGATGTCCTCCCAGCAAAGCTCCGAAGCTTCCAAAATCGTCTAACTCTTTCTCCCCGATATATCCATATCGTTCCAGCAATGTGTAATAGGTTTCTGCGGAATGTCCTTTGCTCAAAATAAAGTAATCTCTTCCTTCCCATTTGGGATTTTGGGGATCGTGTTTCATCCGGTCAAACAGAACAACCATGATATCTGTTTCAGACAGATCCCCACCTATATGACCACCGCCTCCGTGATAGATCAACTCCACCGTTTTTTCCCGGATTTCCGAGGCCTGAATCTGTAATTGTTTCTTTTTTTCTGCATTCATAATGTATTCTGCCCTCCTTTAGACAAACAGCTTTTTATTGCTTCGCCCCATCCGGCCAACTTTTTCTCCTTTTCTGTATTTTCCATAGAAGGAGTAAAAATATTGTAGGAAATGGTTCTGTATATTTCAGCCGGATCATAGTATCCCATCTTCTCCCCGGCCATAAATCCAGCCCCTGTAACAGAAAGCTCCTCTATATCCGGAACTTTCAGACTGCTTCCGGATATATCACTTTGAAACTGCATCAGATACTGATTTCTTGTGGGGCCTCCATCCACACACAATTCTGAAAGTGCAATTTTCGTATCTTTTCGCATGGCCTCTGTGACATCATTGATCTGATAACAGATACAGTCACATGCTGCCCTTACGATCTCTGCTTTTCCTGTCATCCGGCTCATTCCGGTGATCTGTGCCTGGACATCATCCCTCCACCAAGGCGCTCCCAATCCGGAAAATGCGGGAACAATATAAGTGGTATCCCCAGGATTTGCTTCTCTTGCCAGCCCTTCCACTTCTGTGGGAGAAGAGATCAGTCCCAGCTGGTCTTTCAGCCAGGAGATCACGGCGCCCGTGTAATTGATGTTCCCTTCCAGTACATAGGAGGTTTTTCCATTTGCCCTCCATGCAATGGAAGTGGACAGTCCATATTTACTCAGGTAAGGAGTATCTCCGGTGTTCATCATAATAGAAGAACCAGTACCGTAGGTGACTTTTATTTTTCCCTTTTCTTTACAGTTATGTCCATACAGGGCTCCATGGGAATCTCCCAGAACACTGCTGATGGGAATTTTCTTTTCCAGATATCCTTCCAGATCGGTATAGCCAAATATGGAATCCGAATCGCATATCTGTGGCAAAAGATCAGGTGAAATTCCAAACATCCTGCAAACTTCTTCATCCCATTTCTGGGTTTTCAGATTCATCAGCTGGGTTCTGCTGGCATTGGAATAATCGGTTTTGAATTCCTGTCCATTCGTCAGCTTATATACCAGCCAGCTGTCAATGGTTCCAAGTGCAAGCTTTGTCTTTTCTGCCAGTTCCTTTGCTTCTGGTATGTTTTCCAGAAACCAGGCCATTTTTCCAGCAGGATAATAGGGGGAAAGCTTCAGGCCGGTATTTTCATATATGTATTTTTCCTGACTCTCAGATTTTCCGATTCTTTTACAGATTTCCCTGGCTCTGTTGCACTGCCACACGATGGCATGTGCTACAGGCTTTCCACTTTCACGGTTCCAGGCAACTGTAGTCTCTCTTTGATTGTCAATTCCCATACAGAGGATCTGGTTTTTATCAATTCCAGATTTCTCAACGACTGCTTTTATCACATACAGAACATTTCTGTAAATTTCTTCAGGATCGTGGGAAATCTGATCTTTCACAAGAATCTGCCGGTGTGCTTTATCTGCTCTGGCAATCATCTTTCCATTATGGTCAAAAAGAACAGCTTTTGTTCCCTGTGTACTCTGATCGATACCTAAAACATAAAACTTTGCCATCTTCGTTCTCCCCAACACATGTTATGTTCTAAATAGAACTTTTAAGTTTTGTTTTTAGTTTCTTTCTTGTTCTTTATCGCAAGTATATAGCACATTTCATTGTTTGTCAAGATTATTTTTTCTTTTTAAAACATTTTTATGTTCTAATTAGAACATTTTAGTATTTTTATCACACATTAAGTTGCAAAGAACACATATATTTGATAGAATACAGATAGAAAGCTTTTCACATGCATTTTTGCCATTTCGGAAAATGACAAAAGTATAGTAAGGGAGTTTATTGTCTATGAAAAAAGAACGCCATGCAAAGATCATTGAAATCATGCAGCAACACAACACCATCTCCATCAAGGAACTGGCTCAACTTTTAAATTGTACGGAAATGACAGTTCGCAGAAATCTTGACGAACTTCAGGATATGAATTTTGTAAAAAGAGAACGGGGCTTTGCAGTTTTGCTTCAGCCCGCAAAAGATACGGATTATTATGTGGAAAGTGGGGAACATGAACGTGAAAAAAGAGCCATTGCCACTGCTGCTCTGCAGTTTATCCATCCTGCCCAGAGTGTCTGTATGGATTCCGGCACCACCATTCAGCAGCTGATTACCATGCTGCCGCCAACCATGCCTTTGTCTATCATCACTCCCAGCCTTATGGCAGCGCTGACTCTTTCTAATAATACCAATATACAGGTACTGATTCCAGGAGGGGTGCTTCATCACTCCAACCGTTCCATTCTACTTTCAGACCCCGACTGGTTGTCCCAGTATCAGGCTGATGTTGCCTTTTTATCCTGCCGCTCCTTTCAGGTACCTGGCGGCGCATTTGAACATTCCCAATCTCTGACCTTTACCAAGAAGGCACTGGCAGCTATTGCCCAGAAGCGTATACTGCTTCTGGATTTTTCCAAATGGAATGTAAGCTCCCTGTGCAATTCTTTAAAAATGTCAGACCTGAATATGATCATTACGGATAACAAAGCTCCTATGGATCTGGTCGAAAAAGCAGCCCGGTTTGGAATTGAAATCCTGATTGTAAATCCAGACGACAATACCATTGAAAAACATTTTAACCCTGCCTGATAGGATTCTCTACCTGTAGCAATGCTTTTCTAATGGCAACTATTCCGTGTGTATGTGTCCCCATAACTGTTATCCAGAATTTTCATAGAAAAAACTGCCGACAGACCTAAATCTGCCGGCAGTAAATTATATCGCTTATGAAATTACTCCAATTAGCGTGTTGCAAGATAATCGTTCAGCTGCTGAAGTAAGATATCAGCATCGATTCCGTGTACCATAGCAGCCTCCTCAAGAGACTCCATCTGTGCAGATGGGCAGCCTACACATCCCATTCCGGATGCCATAAGGATACCTGCCATATTAGGATCTAACTGAAGAAGCTGACCGATCAGCATATCTTTTGTTACCTGTGCCATGATTTATTTCCTCCTTTTTATTATCGACTGACAGAGCCTTTTCAAACAGGCTCTGGGGATAATCTCCCAAGCTATCTCATTATAATACCAAATGTTATATTTCGCAACCTCCTCATTTCTAAAAATTTGTTTATAATTTTATACTTGATATCCTGTGCTGGATATATTAGAATAATCCTAGAACCCCTGGAGCGTTTGTGATCAAACATCCAAAAGGGTACAAAAGAGATTAAAGGAGGATATCACAATGGCATATGTAATTTCTGATGAGTGCGTAAGCTGCGGAACATGCGAGAGCGAGTGCCCTGCAGGTGCAATTTCCCAGGGAGATGAGCATTACGTAATCGACGCTGATGCATGCGTAGAGTGCGGTACTTGTGCTGATGCCTGTCCTACAGGCGCTATCAGCGAGGGTTGATTTTCATACCGAGCATAGCACGGGAGTTCCCTTTACAGGGAACTCCTTTTCATTTACACGTTTTATTGGTTTTGCTGTTCTTTTTTCCTTTCTTATCGGATGCCGCAGCGGCTTCCTTTCTTGCCAGCTGCTGTCTGCGAATCGCCTCATCTAAAGACCGCCACCTGTCTTCTCCCTCATCTTTTGCATGAAGTTCCTGGGCGATCAGCCTTTCCAGAATCTCCTGAAATTCTACGATTTTTTCGGTATTCTCTTCTTTTGCATTCTGCCCGGACGACACTTTCTTAATTTGTTCCTCTGAATCAACTGCTAAAAGGTCACTATCCTCTTTTCTTTTATCATTTTTTTCCGGCAGACTTTCTTCCACTGTATCCATTTTACCAGGCAGATGAAGGACCTCTTCTTCCGGCTTATTTTCCGTATGCCCCGACTCCGCCCCAGCAAGCCTTGGAAGGGCATCTTTTATCGCACGCAGCTGTAAGCCGCGTTTCTTCAGTTCCTTAATATTCAAAAACAGCTGAATATCATATCCGGTGTAGCATCGGTGTCCCATCTCGTTTCTGTTGATCTTAAGATCAAGCTCCTCCTCCCAGTAACGCAGGACATAAGATTTCACACCTGTCATCTTTACAGTCTGGGCAACGGTATAGCTCTTCTCCATACTACCCCTCCTTATGAAATTCACTGTCTTTATTATAGCAAAGAGGGGGCCAATTGCAAGAAAAAAAGGTCGACATAACTTGCCGACCTTCGTCATAGATTTCGGTTCATTCTGAAATCTAAAAACTTCTTGCGATGCACCGAAATCATTCTTTGCATGAACAGCTTTTTGACCTTTTGACCCTGATATCATCATTTTTTCATATTGACAAACTGAGTATATCTTGGCAGCCATACCAGTTCCACAGTACCAATTGGACCATTTCTCTGCTTGGCAATAATGATCTCTGCGATATCCTTCTTCTCTGTGTCCTTATGGTAATAATCATCACGGTAGATAAACATTACCACATCCGCATCCTGCTCTATAGCCCCTGACTCACGGAGATCTGATAGCATAGGGCGATGATCCGGACGCTGCTCTACAGCTCGGCTGAGCTGGGACAAAGCGATCACCGGAACACTTAGTTCACGAGCCAGCGCTTTTAGGGATCGGGAAATATCGGAAATCTCCTGCTGTCTGGAATCACTGCGTCCACTTCCTGTCATCAGCTGCAGGTAGTCGATCATAACAATCCCAAGATTATGTTCCAATTTGTACTTCCTGCACTTGGAACGAAGCTCTGCAATGGAAATACCCGGAGTATCATCTATGATCAGATTGGATCGTCCTATGATATCCGCACCTTCCACCAATTTTGTCCAATCCTCATCCTTCAGATTACCAGTACGCATATTCTGGGAATCCACATGGGATTCCATAGCCAGAAGACGGTTTACCAGCTGTTCCTTGGACATCTCCAGACTGAAGATTGCCACAGTGACATCCTTGCGAAAAGCCATATACTGGGCAATATTCAATACAAAAGCAGTCTTTCCCATAGAAGGACGTGCTGCGATCAGCACAAGATCTGAGGCATGCATTCCGGAGGTTTTGTAATCCAGATCTACAAAGCCAGTAGGAATACCGGTTACAGAACCTTTTAGCTTGGATGCCTTCTCGATATTATTTACCGCATTTAAAACAACCTGCTGGATCGGTACAAATTCATCACTGGATCTGCGCTGCAAAACATTGAACAGTTTTTTTTCCGCCTCCTCCAGTATCATCTGGGTACTGTCCTTTTCCATATAGCAGGAATTTTCCACTTCTTCGTTGACCTTGATCAGACGCCTGAGAACTGCCTTTTCGCTGACAATATTCGCATAATACTTTACATTGGCAGAAGTAGGAACTGCGGCGATCAGATCTCTTACATACTCCATACTGCTGATATCCGGCGGCAGTTCTTTCTCCTTAAGCCGGTTCTGAAGAGTGATCAGATCTACAGGCTTGCCCTCATTGCACAGTTCCACCATAGCATCAAAGATGATCCCATACTGGCTCTGATAAAAATCCTCGCTTGTAAGGATTTCAGATGCCACCAGAATGGCATCCCGATCCAGGATCATGGAACCAATGACAGACTGTTCTGCCTCAATGCTGTGGGGGAGAATCCTTTTGATCAGTGCCTCTTCCATTTATGCTTCTTCCTTTACCCACACCTTAAGACTTCCGGTTACCTTTGGATGAAGACGAATAGGTACATTGGTCACACCAAGGTTTTTGATTGGATTTGGAAGTACCAGCTTCTTTTTCTCAATGTCAAGATTTAACTGTTTCTTTGCTGCTTCGGAAATCTCCTTGGTAGAAATGGATCCAAAAGTTCTACCGCCCTCGCCCACTTTCAGGGTGAGGATGATCTCTTTATCCTCCAGATCCTTTGCAAAAGCCTGAGCTGCTTCCAGATTCTCCTGGGCAACCTTCTTTTCGTTTGCTTGCTGAAGCTTCAGGTCATTGAGGTTCTTAGCAGTTGCCTCCACGCCAAGCTTCTTTGGAAGGATCATGTTTCTGGCATATCCGTCACTTACATTTACGATTTCACCTTTTTTTCCAAGAGATTTTACATCTTCTAATAAAATTACTTTCATTCTTTAAATTCTCCTTCTTTGTATAACTGATCTATGATTTCTTTGAGCATGTCCTCAGTTTCATCCTCAGTGGCCTTTACCTGGGCACCGGCAATGTTCAAATGGCCGCCTCCGCCCATCCTTTCCATCATTACCTGTACATTGACCTCATCAATGGCTCTGGCACTGACATATACCTCATTGTTATAAGGAGTCAGCACAAAAGAAGCCTTCACACCGGCAATATTCAAAAGCTCATTGGCTGCCTGGGCTCCCACTACAGTAGGACTTTCCAGTCCTTTACTTGGACATCGTCCGATAGCAAAGCAGTTTCGATAAATCTGCGCAGTACGCACCACCTCTGCCCTTGCCTTGTATGCATCAATATCGTCCCGAAGAAGCTTGCGGACTCTTGTGATATCTGCACCATTTCTTCTTAAGAACGCAGCTGCTTCAAAAGTACGCACACCGGAGCGGGTGGTAAAATTGTTGGTATCGATCACAATACCTGCATACAGACATTCCGCTTCCAGACTGCGTAATCTCAGGTCATCAGAAAAATACTGCAAAATCTCCGCTACCATTTCACAGGTGGAAGACGCATAAGGCTCTACATAAGACAGCACTGCATTCTGGATGACCTCGCTGCCTCTTCTGTGATGATCCAGAACTACAATGGTCCTGGTGAGATAAAGCAGATCCTGGCATTCCGTGTAGCTTGGCTTATTAGTATCTACTACTACCACTACGGTATTATTATCCACCATTTCCCGCGCCTGGGCACCATCGATAAACATGGAAGGCTCATAATCTGGATTATTGATATATCCAGCCATAAGCGGCCGGATGGACGTAGTAGGGTCATTGACTACAATACTTACCTGCTTACCAAGGGTCTTTCCTGCACGATAGATACCAATGGCAGCTCCCAGGGCATCCACGTCTGTAATCTTATGTCCCATGACCACAACACGGTCCTTGGTACTCATAAACTCCTTCAAAGCCTGAGCCTTCACTCTGGCCTTCACGCGGGTATTCTTCTCCATCTGCTGGGCTTTTCCGCCAAAATATGTGATGGAATCCCCATTCTTGATCACTACCTGGTCACCGCCGCGGCCAAGAGCCATTTCAATTGCAATACGGCAATACTCGTAATTCTGAAGATAGTTGGCACCGTTCAGACCGATTCCGATACTTAAGGTAACTGCCATCTCATTACCGATATTGACAGTCTTGACTTCGTCCAGAATGTTAAAACGCTGCTCCTTCAAAGCCTCCAGAGAACTCTGGCGCATGATCAGGAAATACTTGTCTCTCTCCAGCTTGCGCACAAGTCCGTCAAAATCGGAAAAATACTTGGTGATCTTACGGTCGATCAGGGCAATGAGAAGGGATCTGCGGACTTCCTCCACACCCTCCAGTGCTTCTTCGTAATTGTCCAGATAAGCCAGCGCCACTACCAGCTTGTCATCTTCATTCTTCTGGATATATTCCTGAAGTTCCGTCTCATCATAAAAGAACAGAGCAATCAGATTGATATCTGTGTCTACATTTTCCAGAATTGCAGCCTTATTGATCACATCTTTCATTGTGACCAGCTGCATGGAAACCCTGTATATCCGGTCTCCGAAACGGATACTCAGCTCAGAAATTTCATCCTTTCCTTCTGTAGGCAGCTTATCTGCTGTGATTTCTGGAAAAATCGTATTGATATTCTTCTTGTAGTGCTGTTCTTTCCCGGTAAAAGCAGAAAAAACACGGTTTGACCAGATCAGCCTGCCACTGGTATCCATGATCGCATAGGGAAGCGCCAGATCATCCAGCAATCTCTTTTCCAGTGCCTCATATTGATTGGCAAAGGAAATCAGATCGTTCAGGATCATAGGCTTATGATACCTGGTGACCAGAAGAGCTGCTGCCACATAGATCACCAGTCCCAGGGTAGCCAGAACGCCTGCCTTCACACTGATAAAAAAGATCAGAATATCTAGCAGTACCAGCAATATGGTCAGATAGAGAGGCCACCTCATAAAACGCTTCATGGAACCTTTGAATTTTAATTTATCCTTCATAAGTCTCATCCTCGCATAGAACTTCTCAGTTATCTGATAGTATAACAGATTTCTTATGCATTTTCCATATCCGTCGAAAAAAAATACCGCCACCCTTCTGGATGGCGGTACAATACTTCCAAATTAGTCCTGGATGTATGGCATCATAGCGAGATGACGTGCTCTCTTAACAGCAACTGTCAGTGCTCTCTGATGTTTTGCACAGTTTCCGGTAATTCTTCTAGGAAGGATCTTACCTCTCTCGGAAACATATTTTCTTAATTTTGCTACGTCCTTGTAATCGATCTCGTTATTCTCTTTACCACAGAATACGCAAACTTTTTTTCTTCTGCGTCCGCCTCTTCTCTTCATTGGAGAATCTGGTCTTTCGCCTCTATTATTGTAAGCCATTTTGGTTTCCTCCTATATTATTCGGTTCTGGTATAGCACTTACTATGCTTTAGTTAAACGGAAGTTCTTCGTCAATACCATCCGGGATATTCATAAAGCCCTCTACAGATGCTGATGCAGTATCCGGCATAGATGTATTATCCGGTGCATTTGTACGTGGATGAGATGCAGCATAGCTGTCACTGGAAGCCTTGCTCTCAGCAAACTCCTGCTCTTCCACTACGACCTCTGTAGTATAAACTCTCTGTCCCTCACGATTGGTGTAGCTTCCAGTCTGGATACGGCCGGAAACAACAATCTTCAGTCCCTGACGGAAATATTTCTCAGCAAACTCCGCAGTACGTCCGAAAGAAACACAGCTGATGAAATCAGCACTTGCCTCTCCGTCACGACGGAATCTCCTGTCTACTGCCAATGTATATCTGGCAACTGCCGTTGCATTTTCTCCTGCGGAATATCTCACCTCAGGATCTCTTGTCAAGCGCCCCATTAAAATTACTTTGTTCATAGTACTTACCTCTCTTAAACTGCTAAGTGAACGGGTTATTAATGGTGCTTTTTAAATCCGGTTCAAAAAAAGATTATGCGTCTTTTCTGACAACTAAGTATCTTAATACGTTGTCCATGATACGTACATGTCTTTCTACTTCT
>CAKRRX010000096.1 GCA_934394595.1 uncultured Blautia sp.
CCATTCATGCTTGCATGATAAAGCTTTTGAATTTGGAACCACCAAACATAAGGTTAATATATCTTTTGTCCCTAATAACTTTTAACCCTAATAATAAAATGTCATTTTATTCCAGTCAATAAACTGGGAATAAAACGACATCAAAGCGGCTTAAAACAACACATTTCAATTAACAAGTTACTGATTTGCATAACGGAGGATTCAGTCTCCTCCCATGTCTTTCTCATCCTACCAGCATATTCTTTTGCTTTTTTCTATGATGTATATTGATGTACTGTTATGATTATGATATAATTTATTTAACGTTAAAGTAAAAATGTTTGCACAAAGGAGGCCACAACATGTTTCTGAAAAAAACCCCGAAACCAAAAGGAACCTACCTTGCTATAACTGAATCCTACTATGACAAAGAAAAGAAAGCTACCAGACAGAAGACCATCATGGGATTGGGCTATCTGGAAGAACTACGTCTGGAATATCCTGACCCTATCGCCCATTTTGAAAAAGTCGTGGCAGATATGAACCAGGAACGGGAAACAAAAAAGAATTCCGTAGTATACGTAGATCTGACCTGTCCCCTTCATTCTGATGATCATTTTCTGAAAAATATTGGATATGGCATTCTGAAATATATTTACAAAGAGCTTCAGCTGGACATCTTCTGGCGTACCAAAACGTGGAAGCTTACCCTCCCCTATAATATAGAAGAAATTTTTCGTTTTCTGGTCATTTCCCAGATCATGCATCCGGATGCTTCCTGGACAGATACCTTTGATATGTCTGATTATTTTGAAGTTCCACAGAATATGACCCCCGAAAATATTTCTTCCGCTGTTGACATCCTTGCAAACTATCAGAAAGATATACAGAAATGGATCTACGAACATTCCTCTTCACTTTTTCAGCGAGACTATTCCCTGATGTGCCTGGATCATTCCAGCTATTCCTTTTCTTATCCAGAAGAAAGAGATGAAGCAGCCATCCACGCTACCCGCAGGGAGTACACCAAAATACAGCTGAATCTTCTCACAGATCGAAGTGGAATCCCAATTGCCTATGATACAGTTTCCGACCAGGAGCCTCTAGTCCAGGCAATTCCTCAAGCTGTTCGATGGATAAAAAGATCCACCTCTGCTATCCATGTCCTTTCCACTGCATCCGAGCCTCCTTCGGAAAAAGCAGCTGTCACAGATTCCATTCTCACAGATGGATATTTTTATGGACAGTCGGACAGTGATTTTAAAGAGGAGATTTCTCCATTGTTCCACAAAATACGTCATATAGAAACCTATTTTCATAAAGTTCTTGACGGTTACAATTCCTCTCCGTTCTTCTGCTGGGATCAGAATCGTATCAGTGGGTTCTTCATCATAAACTTCACTGCCATCACATTGATTCGTCTGCTTCAGGCAAAACTGGATTTCCGTTTTTCCATGGCTCAGATTGTGAACTCTCTTCAAAAATACAATTGCGTCCAGATAGCAAGAAATATTTACCAGTTTACCTATTACGATCAGATTTTGGAAGCCTGCGAGAAGAATCTTGGACTGGAGCTTCATAACAAATATTCCAATCAAATTCAGATCCGACGTCTCCTGCGCTACTGACAAAAAGCCCTTTGACCACTGACAGGATTATCAAAATCCCATAAGTCAGTCAAAGGGCTTTTTCATTTATGATTCAATTATTTATGCACGCAGGCTTCCCTCTCCCGGAAAGTGCAGTTCGTACATTTCTCTGGCAGCTCTGGTTACAATTCCCAGCTCATCCTCCAGATCAAACTCTCTTGGAAACTCCACAGCAGTTGTATAAATATCATCTTTCAGCTTATCTTTAAGTTTATCGTTGCTGATTTTGATAATACCACAAAGTGTAGTTCCATAGGAACGATCGGATTCACACAGCTCCATGTAGATTTTTACCATATGGCAGCACTCACGGTAAAGAAGCTCCTCGTAGTCTCTGCCTTTTGCAGCAAATTCCTTAAACGTCAGTTTATCAAGCTGTTTCAGGATTTCCTTGCGGCCTCCCTTTTTCCCTAAGAATTTGTTTCCATGATCCTTATTAAATTCCATTTTCATCCACAGTGCCAGAAAACCGTCGGCACGTGTATCTCCGCCGCTCTGAGCCTTATCCTTATAGCGGATCTCCCATAAGTCCTTGCGGATAGCATTCAATTCCGGTTCCTCACCAGACTCAATAGATAAATTTAAAAGCGCCAGGCGCTTTGCCGGGTCCATTTCATTGTAATACTGGATAATTGTTGGGGTGTCCATATTGTTCTCCTTTATGCTTCTTCGTAAGTAAGCTCTGTCTCTGCCATATTCAGAGCTTCCTCAATAACCTTATCCATGTCCATGTAGCGGTACATTCCAAGGCGTCCGCCAAACAGCACATTCTTCTCCTTCAGTGCCAGGCGCTCATATTTATCAAACAGCTCATCATTCTTAGGATCGTTGATCGGATAGTATGGCTCTTTTCCTTTTTCCCAGGCTGCCGGATATTCTCTGGTGATCACAGTCTTTGGCTGTGTACCAAATTCAAAATGCTTATGCTCAATCACTCTGGTATACGGAACTTCATAATCTGTATAATTCACCACTGCATTTCCCTGATAATTGCCCATGTCCAGAATCTCTGTCTCAAAGCGTAAAGACCTGTATTCCAGCTCTCCATAGCAATAATCATAAAATTCATCAATCATTCCGGTAAACAGGATCTTATCTGCCTGAGCTGTCAGCTCGTCTCTGTTGGCAAAGAAATCTGTCTTCAGACATACCTGAACACCCTCCAGAAGCTTCCTGATGATCCTGGTGTAACCGCCTTTTGGAATTCCCTGATAGGGATCTTTGAAGTAATTATTATCATAAATATAGCGGAGCGGAAGCCGCTTAATGATAAATGCAGGAAGATCCTTGCATTCTCTTCCCCACTGCTTCCTGGTATAGCCCTCTACCAGTTTCTCATAAACATCCTGCCCTACCAGCGCCAGTGCCTGCTCTTCCAGATTCTTCGGATGTGTGATATGCATACGTGAAATCTGCTCCTGGATCTTGGCCTTTGCCTCCGCCGGTGTCTTCACGCCCCAGAGCTGATGGAAGGTATTCATATTAAATGGAAGATTATATAATTCGTCCTTATAAACTGCAATAGGAGAATTCACAAAATGATTGAACTCTGTAAACTGATTCACATAGTCCCAGATCTCCTTACTGGAGGTATGGAAAATATGCGCCCCATACTTATGGACCTGAATTCCTTCAATCTCTTCCGTATAAATATTTCCTCCTATATGGTCACGTTTGTCAATAACCAGACAGGTCTTTCCTTTTTTGGTAGCCTCATGGGCAAATACAGCGCCAAATAAGCCGGCTCCCACGATCAGATAATCATATTTCTTCATGCTCGTTGCCCCTTTCTTTTGTAGCTCCATTATAACAAATTTTCAGAAAAAAAGGTAGTCCTTAACGCCAAGGACTACCCTTTTTTATAAAATTTTAAGAGTATTTATTTTGCAGCAACTCTGTCAAATTCATCTGTAATCTCTTTAGACGGTGCTTTTGTTAAAAGGCTTATTACAATGATCATAACCAGACTCAGCAAAAAGCCCACAGCCAGGGAATAAAGCCCGGTAGCAGTTCCCAGAGTCTGGCCGCCAATAAGTGGAATATAATCCCAGATAATAACCGTCAACCCTCCTGTTATCATTCCTGCAATAGCTCCCGGAAGATTGGTTCTTCTCCAGAACAGAGACATCACAACAATTGGACCAAAGGCTGAACCAAGACCTGCCCAGGCATTGGAAACCAACCCCATAATGCTGCTGTTTGGATTCCATGCGATCACAAAAGCCAGAACTGCAATCACAATAACCGTGATACGGCTTACTTTCAGGATTTCCTTATTGTCCGCATCTTTCTTGATAAAACTGTGATACAGATCCTCTGATACAGCTGATGCTGTGACAAGAAGCTGGGAATCTGCCGTGGACATAATAGCAGCCAGAATTCCGCAAAGAAACAGTCCGCCGATAAAAGGCAGTGCCAATTGTGAAGTAAACACCTTCCGGATTAATTCAATAAACACGCTCTCAGCAGATGCTGCCCCATTTTCTCCCAAAATCACAGGAAGCAAATATGCTCTGCCAATTACAGCAATAGCAAATGCCGCACACAGAGAAAGCAGATCCCACACAATCGCAATCACCCAGGACTTCTTTAATTCTTTTTCACTTTTTACTGCCATGAATCTTACCAATACGTGAGGCATTCCACAATATCCGAATCCCCATGCGAGCTGGGAAAAGATTTCTACAAATGTATAAGGGCGATCTCCATTCATAAAGGGATCCAAATAAGCGCTTGCGCCTCCCGTAACACCACTTTGTGTGATCAGATCTGTCAGATTACCTGGAAGCAAAAAATATGCCACCAGCGGTACTACCAAAAGACCGATCAGCATAAGCATTCCCTGCACAAAATCCGTAACACAAACTGCCATAAAGCCACCCATAAAGGTATAGCAAAGGATAACAGCTGCACCAATGGCAAGTGCCAGGTGATAATCCAGCCCGAATACAGTGTTAAATAATTTTCCTCCAGCTGCCAGAGCAGATGCCGTATAAACCAGGAAAAAAATTACGATCACAACAGATGAAATAAGAAGCAGTATTTTCTTTTTGTCTCGGTACCGGTTCTCAAAAAATGCTGGAATCGTCATAGAATTATTTGCTTCTATGGTATATTTTCTCAACCGTCCGGAAATGCATACCCAGTTCAGAACCGTACCTATAAAAAGTCCCACTGCGATCCAGATCTGACCAGAGCCGAAAGAATAGATTGCTCCCGGAAGTCCCATTAAAAGCCATCCACTCATGTCCGATGCCTGCGCAGAAAGGGCTGCCACCCATCCGTTCAGTCCTCTTCCACCCAGAAAGTAATCCTCAGAGCTGGACGTCTTTTTCATGTAAATTGCACCTATCACAATCATAAGCAACAGGTAAAATACAAAAGCTGCCAGAATTATTGTTGTTCCACTCACATTCTCTCCTCCTCTGTTTTAGCAGATAATTCCAGGACAAAGCCCTTGCCCGTGAAATTCATTTACTACTTTACCACAGAGTAGTGTGAAAGTCCAATGAAATTTAGTGATTTTTCTCTTTTTTCAGATATACATTCTTTATATACCACAGACAGCTCTTTTCTCCTTTATCCGAAAGGATCCGAAGGAGTCCTTCCAGTTCCTTCTTTGTCTGAGGATGTACAAACCACAGCTTTGGCTTGCTTTTCAGAAAATACTTCAAAGGTTCCTGGTTGGTATAGGCATCTCCCAGATAGGTTCTGGATGCACTGATACGGTCCATGACCATCTCTGCTACATATCTGCGGGGCATTCTGGCACCCATGATCACATGCTCCGGGTCATTTACCGCATAATCCACCCAATGCTCATAGTGATGCCTGTTCCGTCCCTTGTGGTGCAGCCAGGCTGTGGAAACACCAATATCCTCACGTTCTGCATTGTTGGGGCTTCTGGTACCCTGATAATATTTACAGCCTACAAGAAACTCTGCAGGGGAATATTTTGACAGATCATGGAGCAGCCCCTGCTTGTATAATCCAATACGGAAACAATATTTCATAACCATAAGCTTATGCCTGGTGATGGTCTTAAAGTGAAGCCACGGATGCATGATTCTCCTGCCTCCTGTCTTTTCGATTTCTGTCATTCTTTATGGCCTTGCTTTTTGATATGGTTTTTCTGTCACTGCCATTTCCAGCAGACGCCTCTTTGGGAGCTTTCTTTCCGGCTTTCTGTACAGCCTTGGGAACCGGAGTTCCCACTCCTATCAGAACTGTGACAGTACGCGGCCCCATTTTCACAGTCTTGATGCAGATTTCTCCCTCTTCCCCGTAAAAGCCATCGCAGGAGAGGTCTTCTGTATCCATAACCTTTTTCCACTTCATGCCTTCCGGAAGGTTGGGAAGTGCCATATTCCGCGGTTCCCAGTGGAAATTGTACCCCACATAAATAAAGTCGTCTTTTTTTCCATTTTCTTCAGGAGAATATTCTCCGCAGAGCATCATGCCCAGCATACGGCTGGTATTCTCCAAATTGCTGAACCAGGCTCTCTCACCGTGAAAGGACAGATCCGGGAAGCCCTTTCCCAGATAATCTGCCTCTTTCATACTGTTTCCGGTATGAAGCACCGGATGCGCCTTACGAAAAGCAATCGCTTTTTTCACAAAAGCCAAAAGGGAAGCATTTCTCTTCATTTCCTTCCAGTTGATCCAGCCTGTAGGATTGTCCTGACAGTAGGCATTATTGTTCCCATCCTGGGAATTTCCGATTTCATCACCGCCATAGAGCATGGGAGTTCCCTGGGAAAGCAGCATCATGGCAAAAGCCGCCCTCATCTGGCGTTCACGCATCTGACGCAGTGCCAGCTTACGGCTTGGCCCCTCCACACCGCAGTTCCAGGAATAATTGTAACAGCTACCATCCTCATTGTTCTCTCCATTGGCTTCATTGTGTTTATAATTATAAGAAACCAGGTCATTCAGGGTAAAACCATCCTGACAAGTGATGTAATTCACAACTCCATGATCATCTGGATTGCGTCGGATCCGATACTGAACAGCAGGTACCATATCCTCATCACTTTTCAGAAATCTGCGCATATCCTGCAAAAATCCAAGATTATATTCTCCAAAGCAGCGATGGGGCGGAATCTTCCCCCTGTAAAATCTCTCTGTATCCATTCCTGATGCCAGGATCTTGGTACCTGCAAGAACTCCATCCCTCATAAGGATCTCCGGCGATACTCCCTCACCCAGCACATGAAACCCATCCACATGATAGTGGCGTTTCCAGAACTGTAATGCCTGAAGTGCTGTAAAGGTACCGATATTCTCCGGAAAATACATCTCCATAATGCAGGCGATCCCTGCACTGTGAAATGCCTTTATCATTTCACGAAATTCCTTCTCGGAGTCACGGGTTGAGCAGTAAGAACTTTTCGGCGCAAAATAATATCCGCTGGTATATCCCCAGTAATTGATCCTGGTCTCCTTGCTGCGAAGAGCTACAAGCCCCTCCTCTTGCCTTGCAGCACTGATCTCTTCAAATTCATAGGCCGGCATCAGTTCTACAGCATTGATGCCCAGTTCCTTCCAATAGGGAATCATCCTGGTCAGTCCCAGGAAAGTCCCCCTCACAGAAGCAGGAAGCTTAGCCTGCTTTGTATAGCCCCGCACGTGTACCTTGTACAGGATCATATTCTCATATTCCAGTTCCGGAGCCGTCTCATTTTCCCAGTCAAAGGCTCTTGGGGAAAGGAATCCGCAGCGCACTTTATGTGGGGAATCTTCCGGTAAAACACCAAATTCTTCTCTTCCTATGATCCGATGCGCACAGGGATCCTGTATCACCTTTCCATCTATTTTAAAATTGTACTCCAGATCTGATACATTCAGCTTTTTTATAAAAGCTGAAAAAACACGGCCAGTTCTGTACTTCCCATCCAGTTCCAGTTCCCAGAAAGGAGCTTCCTCTTTCTTTTTATAAAAAAGAAGGGAAACCTGTGACTCTTCTTCTGCCTCTACTGCAAAATTATAACCATCTGCAATCTTATTTGCTCCATACAGCAGGGGATATCCCGGCTGAGGAAGTATATTCTTATTTCCCGGATTTGTCATCTAAAAGTCCTCCTGTTTATTCCAGCTGTAAATCCAGTTCTATCGGGCAGTGATCCGATCCCATAATTTCACTGTGGATTTTCGCATCCTGTAGTGCATTTTTCAGAGATGGAGAAGTGAGGAAATAGTCAATTCTCCATCCGGCATTCTTCTCTCTGGCCTTAAAACGGTAAGACCACCAGGAATATGCATCTGTAAGCTCCGGATAAAAATACCGGAAGGTATCAATAAATCCCGCTTCCAGCACTTTATCAAAGCATGCTCTCTCCTGATCCGTAAATCCTGCATTCATATGATTAGTCTTGGGATTCTTCAGATCGATCTCCTTGTGTGCCACATTCAGGTCTCCGCAGCATATCACAGGCTTCTTCTCCTGAAGCTTCAGAAGATATGCCAGAAAATCCCGCTCCCATTCCATGCGGTAATCCAGACGCCTAAGTTCGGACTGTGAATTGGGCGTATATACTGTCACCAGATAAAAATCATCCATTTCTGCCGTGATCACACGGCCTTCCTTATCATGCTCTTCGATGCCAATTCCATAGTTCACACACAAGGGCTCTTTCTTGGTAAAGACGGCAGTTCCGGAATAGCCCTTACGATTGGCATAATTCCAGTACTGATGGTAACCAGGCAGCTCCAGCTTTACCTGATTCTCCTGACACTTGGTTTCCTGAAGGCAGAAAATATCCGCATCAAGAGCCCCAAAGCTATCCTCAAAGCCTTTTGTAATACATGCACGGATTCCATTTACATTCCATGATACAAGCTTCATTCTAATCTCCATTCTGCTACAATAGATTCATCACATGATGTCTGAGACAAAATATCATTTTGCCCTGACATCATCACATAAATTCATTATAACACACAATTTCCTATTCACAAACCTCATTTTTTCTGGTACAATCAGAATATTATAAGCGTTCCCGGTCATCATCAGAATATTGCATATCCTGACTGCCCGGCTTTGAACTGTTATAAATATCGCAATGCATTATAAAAAAGTGAGGTATATACGAATGAGTGATTTCGATCCGAATAATTCCTGCAGTAGCTGCGCAAGCGGCTCTGACTGTTCCACCTGCGGCGGATGCGGCGGTGACGAACAGAAGCACAGCACCATTACCCTTACCATGGAGGACGATACAGAGGTAGAATGCGCCATCCTTACCATTTTCCCTGTAGATGCAAAGGAATATATTGCACTTCTTCCACTGGATGAAGAGGGACAGAACCATGACGGAGAAGTTTATCTCTATGCTTTTGCTCATACAGAGACCGGCGCTCCTATGCTTTCCAATATTGAAAGCGATGAGGAATACAATAAGGCTGCTATCGCATTTGATACCGTCCTTCAGAATGCCCGTGAGGCAGAAGCTTCCGGCGAGCCGTTAGAATAAGCCAGCCAGAGTATCCCCTATAAGGGAAGCCTACAGATCTCCAGACCGATTTTAAACAAAATATACCCCAGGGATATCCCTGATATGCAAATAGCGCATGGAGAGAAAAATCCATGCGCTATTTGCAGCTCTTTATTTTCCTGTAGTGCTTCCAAATCCGCCATTTCTTACATCTGTCACATCATCATCCACAGTAATTCCGTATTCCACGAAAATCCCCTGCATAAATCCTGTGTCAGCTTTCAGCTCTACAGTCTTGTTTTCATTGGTATCATTGGTCAGTTTTGCAAAGATATGCCCCTCATTGTCAGAGTAAAAATAATCGCTGTCAATGATTCCCACAGTATTATTCAGCTGAAGACGAAACTTGAATCCAAGACCGCTTCTTGGATAGCATTTCAGCACCCATTCCTGATCCATTTCCACACGGATCCCGGTAGGGATCTTGATGGTCTCACCTGGCAAAATGGTAAAATCTGCAGGTGAGAAAAAATCATATCCTGCACTTCCGGCTGTGGCCCGTCTTGGAAGACGGATGTTTCCGTAAATTTTCTCAGCTTCATCCGAAGCCACACCGTCAAAGGAATCCATCCAGTCTGCCACGAATCGTTCTTTACTTACCTTATGAAATCTCGCAATTCTCTTCATATTTTCTCCTGTTTCTCCCTGAGGCAGTTTGCAGACAGGTTCTGCCAAACAGCCTCATGGTGGATAGAAAGGATGCCG
>CAKRRX010000097.1 GCA_934394595.1 uncultured Blautia sp.
CCGTCCATGTATTTGGTAGTGGAGTGAGTGACAATATCAGCACCCCATTGGATCGGACGGCAGTTTACTGGTGTGGGGAAAGTATTATCCACTACAAGAGGAACCCCATGGGCATGGGCAACCTTTGCAAAAAGTTCAATATCCAGGACTGTAAGAGCCGGGTTTGCAATAGTCTCACCGAACATAACCTTTGTATTTGGTTTGAATGCTGCATTTAATTCTTCCTCTGTAGCATCCGGGGAAACAAAGGTTGCAGTGATTCCCATTTTTGCCATAGTGACAGAGATCAGGTTAAAGGTTCCGCCATAAATGGAAGAAGATGCCACAATGTGGTCGCCACACTGGCAGATATTAAAAAGTGCCATAAAATTGGCAGCCTGTCCGGAAGAAGTAAGCATAGCTGCTGTTCCGCCTTCCATTGCGGCAATTTTGGCTGCTACGTGGTCACAGGTAGGATTCTGAAGACGGGAGTAGAAGTACCCTTCTGCTTCAAGGTCAAAAAGCTTTCCCATATCCTCACTGGTATTGTATTTAAAAGTTGTTGACTGAATGATCGGGATCTGCCGCGGTTCTCCGTTGCCTGGCTTGTAACCTGCCTGAACACATTTTGTTCCCATTCTGTAATCGTTCATAATGTTCCTCCTCGTCTGGTAAAATAAGCTCCCTGTGAAAAATGTTCACAGGGAGCAATCACATGAAGATATAGTACCATTTTCCGGTAAAAATAGCAATGGCAGAGGACTTTTTTGAATGGAGTTATTTTAACTCTTTTTTTCGAGAGGCATCTTCGATAATTGTAGTGTTCACATCATCTTCATACAGACGCATCTGCACCTGCATCGGGGTAGGATCATCGGTAAGCTTCATTCTTCCGAAGTGGTTGAAAAAGAACAGGACGCCCAGACCTATGCCGACAGAATAGGAGATTTCCAGGACTGTAAAACCAGTAGCAGCCTGGCCGGTGACCTGGGTATAGATGTGTTCAAAAAGTGCTGGGACATCCACGTCATTATTAAAGGTCATAATGGAGAAACCAGCTCCAAAAAAGGTGGCAAGGCAGACAAAGATCACCTTACACCATCTTATAACAATATTGACAGTTCCTTCTTTTTTGTAGGTGATAATGAAATTGGGTTCTCCGATGTGGGAGATATCCAGATCAGGTTCTCTGGACTGAATATTACTTATAAGATCCATAACAGAAATTACATATCGTCCTGGTTTATCTGGTTTCAGGTTCGCTACAGGGAGAACCCGCAGGTGGTTTAAAATTTTGGAATTGGTGCAGGACAGCCTGGCAATATCCTGGAGATAGACATGGGGATGATGAACCTCCACGTTTTTTTCTGTCTGGATGTATAGTGTGTCGCCCATGAAATTCACTCCTTCATTTTCGGCTTAAATATCCAGCTTGCCAGGTAAGAAAAAATCAGTGCAGCAGAGACCCCTGCAGCGCAGGCGGTGAAGCCTCCTGTGAAAAGACCGATGAAGCCTTCGGTGTCGATGGCTTCTTTCAGCCCTTTCCAAAGTGTGTTGCCAAAACCAAGCAATGGCACAGATGCCCCGGCACCGGCAAAATCAATCAGGGGCTGATAAATGCCGATGGCTCCAAGAACAGAACCGGTGCATACAAGAAGTACCATAACACGGCCTGGCATCAGTTTTGTTTTATCAAGCAGGATCTGGACAAAGGCGCAGATCAGACCGCCTACCCAGAAAGCGTTAAAATAGTCCATAGAATCATCTCCTTATCTGGTTGTTTCCTGGAGCGTGTTTGCTAAAGGAAAATATTCCAGTATCACCGCATGTGCGATTCCCGGAATGGAATCCCCTTCGTTAAAGCTGGTTTTGGAAAGTAAAGCTCCTGTGGGAACAAAAAGTACCCGCTTCCAAGTCCCTTTTGCCAGCTCAGGCAGAATATAGGCCGTCAGCACAGAGGCACTGCATCCGCATCCGCTTCCTCCGGAGTGGGTGTCCTGTGTTTCGTTATCAAAAATCAAAAGCCCACAATCCTGATAAATGGATTCAAGATCATAGCCCTTTTCACCAAGCAGATCCAGAAGAATTTGTTTGCCAACAGAACCAAGATCCCCGGTAAAAACAGCATCATAATCTTTGGGCGTTCTGTCAAAGTCGCAAAAATTCCGATAAATGGTGTCACAGGCAGCAGGAGCCATGCATCCGCCCATGTTAAAAGAATCCTTCAGGCCATAATCGATCAGCTTTCCAGTGGTAAGTCCTGTTATTTGGATACAGCCTTTTTCTGTGATAAGAGGTTCTGTCTTTCCTGGAATTTTATGGGGAGGCATGGTGCCGGAAAGAACACAGGCTCCACTTCCGGTTACCGTCCAGGTAGCAGACAATGGCCGCTGATTTCCATAGGCCAGTGGAAAGCGGAACTCTTTTTCTGCACTTGCAAAATGGCTGGAGGTTGCGCAGAGAATATGTTTGCCGTAACCGGCAGCTATGGACATGGCACCAAGAGAGAGTGATTCCCCCATTGTGGAGCAGGCTCCGAAAAGTCCGTAAAAGGGAATTCCCATTCCGGCAATTCCGAAAGAAGATGCGGTAGTCTGGGCCAGAAGATCACCTGCAAAGGTCATGCGGATATCCCTGGGGGTAAGACCGGCTTTGCCAAGGGCCAGCGAAGCCGCTTCTTTTTGCATAGTGCTTTCTGCTGCTTCCCAGGTATCTTCTCCGAACATAGGCTCCTGGCAAACCAGATCAAATCTATCCCCCAGAGGGCCTTCCCCTTCTTTTTTTCCTACTACCGAGGCACAGCTTGTGATAAAAACCGGATTTTGAAAGCTTATGCTGGCAGAGCCAGTGAGCCTGGCAGGTGTCTGTGGCTTCATGAAATCACCTCCATTATTTTCAGCAGATAGTAGATCACTCCGGCAGCCCAGGAGCTCATAATTCCATAGAGTATAACCGGGCCTGCGATGGTAAAAATTTTGCAGCCGATACCAAAGACCTGTCCTTCAGCCTTGTATTCAATGGCAGGTGCGGCGACGGAATTGGCGAAGCCAGTGATGGGGACCAGACTGCCTGCACCTCCGAATTTTCCAATTCTGGGATAGATATTAAAACCTGTGAGAATAACGCTGATCAGAATCAGGGTAACAGAACACCAGGTTCCGGCCATATCCTGGTCAAGCCCTATGGATTTTGCAAAATTTGTTATGATCTGGCCAAGAACGCAGATCAGACCTCCTGTAAGGAAAGCTTTCGCCATGTTCATGGGAAGACTGTGGGTAGGTGTGATCTCTTTCACGTAATGGGCATATCTTTTCTGCTTTTCTTTTTGTGTGGAATTGTTCATAAATGCCTCCTGTAGTTGTTACAGCGTGCTTCAAAATCATTCACGTAATCTGCATATCCCATATTATAAAGAATGCTGCTGTGAAGAAAGCGGATCGTAACCTTAGTATGCGAAAAAAGATGTAATTTATACTTTATTTTTGAGGCTGATTATAATATTATGATAGTATCGTTATAAAACCAGGGGCAAAATACCTTTTGCCCCTAACATCATAATATGACCTATTTGAAACAAAAGAAGAGAGGTGCTTTATGGGGAAGTATTTTGTAGGCAGGAAAGTGCAGCTACTCACAGAGGAATCCGATGAGAAGATCAGAATCCATGAGCTTGAGCTGCTTTTGCCGGAGTTTGGGCATATGCCGTGTATAAACAGGGAAGCATTTACCTTTATCCTGGTTGAAGAAGGCGATGTGCAGTGTCAGGTGAATCAGGAAAAGGTAGATCTGCAGGCGAAAGAAGCACTGTTTATTAATGCAGGTCAGTCTTATCGTCTGGTAAGCAGTAAGAAAGAGATCAGCCACTTTTATATCATGGAGATTTCCGGGGAATATCTTGCAGCAAAGGATGAGAGCCTTATGGAAAGGTATATATCTGTGATCGCAGCTTCGGAAGCTTTTTCCTGGTGCAGATTCCTGCCATCAGAAGAAGAGGATACCGATGAGGACATTCTTCTTCAGGCGCTTTTTGCAGCAGTACAGACTGCAAAGGGGAGAGATATGGCCTATGAGCTGGATATGAAGAGCTGGATGTTTACGGCATGGGGAAGCCTTTACAAGAAATTTGTGGAGCTTGCGCCCAGCTGTAAGAATGCAGTGATCCGTGAGCGGGCGAAACTCAATCGCATGACAGGCTATCTAGGGGAACACTGTAATGAGAAGCTGACCCTTGCAGGGATGGCGGAAGCATGCCAGGTAAGCACAGGGGATTTTTGCCGATTCTTTAAGAAACATATGGAGATGACGCCTTTTGAATATCTGCAGAAATGCAGGATCTGGAACAGTATGGATGCTGTTCTTGAAAAAACGGCATCTATGGGGGAGATTGCAGCAGCAAATGGTTTTGCCGGGGCAAGCTATTTTTCAGAAACCTTCCGCAAGGAAATGGGATGCTCTCCTGCTGATTACAGAAAATGGTATCGTGATCTGGAAAAAGAATGCCCGGTAACAGCGGCTATGAATAAGAAAGAGGAAAAACCGCAGCCTGCAAAAGCTGCGGAAAAAGAAAAAGCAGGGAAAAATGTTCCATCCTATTTATTGTGATAAGGATGCTCATGGAAACCACCGTTTATAAAAGTAATAGATAGCTCCCAGGGTTTTTCCAAGTGCCACAGCAATTACGATCAGTCGGATGCCATTGGTCAGTTTGATCCTTCTGGAAAAAATGGGAAAAACATCAGCCATTTCAGCAAGAGCCATAATCCATCCGCCAAGAAAAATACCGGAAAATAATCCGTAGAGGATAAGAAAAAAGGTGCCTCCGGGAATATGCCAGCCGTAAATATAAAACAAATTGCCGACTGTAATTCCAAGAAGTGTAATATCTTCATATAATAATATGTGTTTTCCTGTGCGGGTGATACCTGCGTAGCGGGGCACAATGGAAAGGCCGATAAGAAGGCCTACCACACCACCGGAAATGATGATTCCGGAACAAAAACCGATTACCATCAGGAAAAATTGCTGCAACATGGATAAAAACCCCTTTCTAAGAAATGGCTTTAGCCTCGGATCATAGGAAAAGCGTAACTATAGTATGGAAAGAATCGGTGAAAATATACGTTTCTTCTGTACATTTTGCAAGTTAAATAGTATAATAAAACGATGCGGCAATGGACAGAATATTGTTGCCGCAGATTTTATTATAGAAAGCCTAATATAGAAAGATTGAGGATGTAAATCTGTGAATGTAAATTTAAAACAGAGATTTCAGGAAATTCTGAAAGATCATCAAGTGCTGGAAGCAGAGCCTATGAGCAGGCATACTACATTCCGAATCGGCGGTCCGGCAGATCTGTTTCTGGTACCGGAATGTGTACAGGAGATAGAGAAGATCATTTCAGTCTGCAAGGAAGAAAAGGTTCCATATTTTATTCTTGGAAATGGCAGCAATCTTCTTGTCAGTGATAAGGGATATTCAGGTGTAGTAATACAGCTGTATCGAGGCTTTGGTCAGATCACTGTGGAAGGAAATGAGATCCATGCCCAGGCAGGAGCCCTTTTATCAGGGATTGCAGCTGCAGCGCGGGAGGCATCTCTGACCGGCTTTGAGTTTGCAGGCGGAATTCCAGGGACCTTAGGCGGCGCTGTGGTGATGAATGCAGGTGCCTACGGCGGAGAGATGAAGGATGTGCTGAAAGAAGTTACAGTTCTCACCGGGAAAGGTGAAATCCTGACTTTGCAGGCAGATGAGCTTCGCATGGGATACCGTACCAGTGTGATAAAAGAAGCTGGCTATATTGTTCTGGAAGCAGTCATTTCTCTTGAAAAAGGGGATCAGGAAGCGATACGCAGCCGTATGCAGGAACTTGCAGGTATGCGAAGCAGCAAACAACCACTTAGCTATCCAAGTGCAGGAAGCACGTTTAAAAGACCAGAGGGTTACTTTGCCGGCAAGCTGATCATGGACAGTGGCCTTCAGGGCTATCAGGTAGGCGGAGCCCAGGTATCAGAGAAACATTGTGGCTTCGTGATCAATACAGGAAATGCCACAGCTGAAGATGTAAAAAATCTTATGTCAGATGTTCAGCGGATCGTAATGGAAAAATTTGGGGTGAAGCTTGAACCGGAAGTGAAGTTTCTTGGGGAATTTTAAGCAGGAGATAAGATATGCGATTTGTAATAGTTACAGGTGTTTCCGGTGCTGGTAAATCTACCGTGCTGAAAATGCTGGAGGATGCCCATTATTTTTGCGTAGACAATCTTCCTATTCCACTGGTGGAGAAATTTGCTTCACTGATGCTGGAGGTACAGGAAGAAGGAGTTCAGAATGCGGCACTTGGCATTGATGCCAGAAGCGGACGGTCTCTGGAAGAATTGACTTTGGTGCTGGATCATATGAAGGAAGCCGGATATGACTTTGAAATCCTTTTTATGGATGCAGAGGATTCTGTGCTGGTGAAACGTTATAAAGAGACCAGACGAAGCCATCCTCTTGCAAGTAATGGCAGAGTAGATGATGGCATACGCCTGGAACGCCAGAAAATGGATTTTCTTCGTCGGAGAGCTGATTATATTATTGATACCAGTCATCTTCTCACCAGAGAATTGAGACAGGAGATTGAGAAGATTTTTGTAAATGATGAGAAGTTCTGTAATATGATGGTTACAGTATTATCTTTTGGATTCAAATATGGAATCCCTGCAGATGCGGATCTGGTTTTTGATGTGCGGTTCCTTCCCAATCCATACTATGAGGATGAGCTTCGTCCACTGACCGGTATGGATGAGAGTGTGTTTAATTATGTAATGGATAATGAGACCGCAAGGATTTTTGCCAATAAGCTGGAAGATATGACAGAATTTCTGATTCCAAAGTATGCCCAGGAGGGTAAGACAAGCCTTGTGATCGCCATTGGCTGTACAGGAGGAAAGCACCGTTCCGTTACTATTGCCAGGGAATTATACAGCCGTATTGCCAGAAATGGGGAATATGGCTTCAGGCTGGAACACAGAGATGTGGATAAGGATCGTCTGCTGAAGAAATAGGAATAGGAGATTGGAAAAATGTCTTTTTCAGGGATGGTGAAAGAAGAACTTTCCAGGCACATCGGCTCAGGCAGACACTGCAAGGTGGCAGAGCTGGCGGCGATTTATACTTTTTGCGGCAGCCTTATGACAGATGCAGAAGGAAAAAAAATCCTGAGGATGCAGACAGAAAATGAGGCACTTGCAAGAAAAAGCTTTACAATATTGCAAAAAACATTTAATATAGAGTCAGGTGTATCATGTTCTCCAGAAGGATATACCAGAAGAGGAAATCTGTATATTATTTCTGTTATTGATGAAGCTGTAATAGAAGAAATACTGGATTCCACGAAGCTGGCTGTTCTGGAGAGTGGCGGAGAAATGCTGGATGTTGTCAATTCCATTGTTTATCAGCGGGATTGCTGTAAAAGAGCATTTGTACGCGGGGCCTTTTTATCATCCGGATCAATCAGTGATCCCCAGAAAGGGTATCATTTCGAGATTGTGTGCCCGAATGAGAAGATAGGCAGACGTTTACAGGAGATGATCAGGAGCTTTCACATAGATGCAAAGATTGTTCTTCGGAAAAAGTCCTATGTGCTGTATGTGAAGGAAGGCGCGCAGATCGTGGATATGCTGGCCATTATGGAAGCTAATGTGGCACTTATGGATCTTGAGAATATCCGTATTCTCAAGGAGATGCGCAATTCTGTCAATCGCAAAGTAAACTGTGAAACTGCAAACATAAACAAAACGGTTAATGCAGCTGTCAAGCAGATAGAAGATATCAGACTGCTGGAAGAAAAAGTAGGACTTGACAGTCTGAACGAGGGCCTGGAAGAGGTCGCAAGGCTGAGACTGCAATATCCGGAGGCAACACTTAAAGAATTAGGAATGATGTTGAACCCTCAGGTGGGCAAATCGGGAGTGAATCATCGTTTGCGGAAGCTGAGTACACTTGCAGATGATCTGAGGGAACGCAAGGAGGAGAGTTATTATGATTAAAAAGCCAATCACCATTCACCTGTCCACAGGACTTGAGGCCAGACCGGTAGCACAATTGGTACAGGTGGCAAGCCAGTTCAACAGTGAAATCTATGTTGAAGTTGGAAAGAAAAAAGTCAATGCCAAGAGTATTATGGGAATGATGACTCTGGGTCTGGATGCTGGTGAGGAAATTATGCTTTCGGCTAACGGTGAAGATGAAGATGCAGCCATGAGCAGCATTGAAAAGTATTTAAGCAACCAGTAAAATGGAAGCGGTAAAAAGTGAGGAAGGTTACCAATGTCTAAATTTTTAAAGTTTATTGTACATTTTGTTGTGATCTGCACCATAATTTGTGTGATCGCATTAGCGGTTCCTCCGTTTTTTGGAGTGACCACGGAAATCCGGGATGATTCCGGTGTGAAATCAAATTTGGCTATGGGATCTGTTACATATGCTATTCCGGTTAAAACTGAAGAAGCGGCCATAGGTACTCCGATCCTTGTGAATGATGGCGAAAATGTATATCGTTATACCATCGCAAGTACTGATATTACAAGCGGTACAGGTACTGCAATGGATCCTACCATTTCCCAGGGACAGCCGATCAATATTGCAATTGGTGCTTATGTGCCTAAGATTGTTGTGACCATTCCGTTTATCGGTTATCTCATGGCAGCTACCAAGAGCATTGAGGGGCTGATCGTTTTAGGACTTGCAATTCTGTTCCTGATCATTCTTTATGTGATCGCAGAGCTTTGGAAGAAAGATATGGACGACGATGATGATTATCCGGAAGATACAGAGCCAGGTTATGTAAAGAGCAAGAAAGAACTGAAAAAAGAAGAAAAACGCAAAGAGCGTGAATACCGTGATGAAGAGCGAGAGATCAAAGCTCAGGGTAAGCGTAATAAAAAAGAAAAACGTAAGATTCGCACAGGTGGTTTTGTAGATGAAATTGAAGAGGACGATTTTGACGAGGAAGAAGAGGAACGCCCACAGACAGCAGTACAGAGTGCCACAAGCGAAGCACATGCTCTTCTGAAGAAAGAAATTGCAGCTGCCACTGCAGAAGACCACAAAGAGAAAAGAAAATCTGCAAAGCCTGCTGTTACCAGAAAGGCGGCTCCAAAGAAAAGAGTCTCTGCTGAAGTGGAAGAAGAGGAAGAACCTGTTGAAATCAAAAAGATGGCTATTCCAAGATATTCACCAGCTCAGCTTGCCGCTAAAGCAAAAAAAGACGGAGATGCTCCTGATATCGTAAAAGATGAGATTACAAAAGTGACATTGTTTGATTATTCTGATATCTTTGCAGATGAAGATGATGAGGACGATGATGATTATTACGATGATGAAGAGTGATTTCTGAAAAGCTTACATTATAATAAGAAGAAAAAGAGATGCCGGAAGCGTTCTGGCATCTTTTTTCTATATTAAGTCCACTTAAAGATCCATAATTTTAAAGAAAGGATTGTATTTAAAAAAATACAATTTTTATAAAGAAGATACTTGCATTCACGGAAAACATTGTGTATACTAATATCTGCTGTGACATGATAGCGATGAAGCGTGAGGTTGCTGCCCAGCAGGGCAGGTTTTCCGTGGAGCGAATGTCAAGTTAGGAAACTGACGACAAGTCACTGTACAAGTTCAATAGCCATCTAGGGATGGGCGTGTGTGAAGATAACAAAGCAGGAAGATGCTTTAGGACACACACGGAGATGTGTACAGTCGCCGCTTGTCGTACTGATAGTGAGTACGAATAGGAGGAGACTTTTTT
>CAKRRX010000098.1 GCA_934394595.1 uncultured Blautia sp.
ACAATAGTACGGGCAGTTCCTTCCACTCCCAGTGTTCCGGAATCCAGCATAACATTAATATGATTCAGATCATTTGGAAGATATTTTGCATATCGCATATGATATTTATCTCTTACACGATCCACCTCTTTGATGGTCTTCAAAGCATCCTCCGCATCCATATTCAGTACGTCAATACAGTTTTTTACCCGGTTTCCATAGGAAGCATAGATAAAGAAATTCAGTACATTTTCATTGTTTTTCAGCACATAATCCGCACATCTTCCTACAATGATACAGGAACTTTTATCTGCCAGCTCCATAATGATCCGCTGCTGATTTTTAAATATCTGATCCCGGATCTCTGTATTTCCTTTGCCAAGAGGAAACTGCATATTGAAGAAACGGTTCTCATGCTTTTCTTCCTCTTCACCGATGATAGATACCGGAAGATTCATTTTTTTAGAGGTAGCCTCCACAATGTCCCTGTCATAGTATTCAATTTTCAGAAGCTCGGAGACCCGCTGGGCAATGGGTCTTCCAAGACTTCCAAACTGTCTGTTCAAAGTGATTACATATTTCATAGTTCTGTTCCTTTCCGGCTGTATTCTCCAAAAAACAGATTCCACAGCCTTCCTTATTCTGCCAGATTTTCTACCTTTCCGTCCTCCACTCCACAGAACACACTGTCACTCATATTCCATTTTTCAAAGATCTCTTTCAGTCTGCCATCCTCTTTCATTTCGTTCAGAACATCATTGAATTCTGCCACAAAATCAGCTTCATCAGCACGGAAACCAAAGCCTGCAATGGCATCTGTAAGCTGTGGTGTATAACTGTCCATGTATGCCAGATTAAAGCTGGAATCCTCACTCATAGCCGGAGCTGCGGCAAAGCAGTCACAAAGTACACAATCTGCCTGACCTGAGCTTACCGCCTGGAAGGTAAGGTCATTGGAGGTATAATAATCCAGAGAACCGATTTTTCCGTCTGCAAGCATCTGTTCTGCAAGTTCTACTGCCACAGAGCCGGTACACACTGCCATCTTTTTATCCTTCAGATCATCCTCCGTTTTGATGTCAGAATCTGCATTGATCAGAACACAGTCATTTTCGTAATAGGTAACATCACTGAAATAAACGCCCTGCTTCATACGTTCTTCTGTGATATACATTCCATCACAGGTACAGTCCACATTTCCATTATTCAGTTCTACAATAACTGATTCATAAGGAGTACTTTTTACGGTAATATCCTCTACTCCAAGCTCATTTAACACTTCCACCAGAATGTCATAATCCACACCTGTCATTTCCCCGTCGTCCCCTTCATAAATATACGGGGCAAAGAGATCTGCACCGATCACAAAGCCATCTTCCCGGTATTTTTTTAATGTATCGGAAACGTCATCGCCTTCTGCATATACCGGCATATTTAACAACATACAACCTGCCATCACCATAGATAATACTTTTTTCTTCATAATCATTTACCCTCTTTCTTTTGATTTATGTAAATTAACAGTGTCCTTTTTCACTCTTGCCAAGCTTTCTTTCCAGTAAGCTGACAAGCCTTGACAATGGCAGGCTGATCACCAGATACATCAGTGCAAGGATCGTATAGGATTCCACAGTCTGAAAGGTTCTGCCTGCATAATTTTTTGTTACCAGAAGCATCTCTGCCACGGAAATAGATGCCAAAATGGAGGTATCTTTTACCATTGTGATCAGATAATTTCCAAACACCGGAATAGAGTTTCGCACTGCCGGGGGAATGATAAACTTTGCCATTACCTGGCTTTTCTTATATCCTAATGCCAGGCCAGCTTCCATCTGTCCATGGTCAACAGACAGGATCGCAGAGCGGATCACTTCCGACATATAGCAGCCATAATTCAGTCCAAAACCGATAACTCCTGCTGTGACTGCTGTAATCCTTATATTGTCCAATCCTACCATTTTAAACAGCACCGGAAATACAAAATAAATATAAAAGCACTGTACCAGAAGAGGTGTTCCACGGAAAAATTCCACAATCACTACCAGAATTCCTCTCAGTACTTTTGACTTACTCAGCCTTCCAAGTGCAATGGCAAAACCTACAACAAGTGCCAGTGAAAAACCAAATAACGTGATCTGAAGCACCACCAGCAAACTGGAAAGCAGCTGGGGCATTAAATTTACAAAAGCATCTCCAAAATGTAATGTCATAATTCATCCCTCTTTTTTCAATACTCGTGACAAAAATTCCTGAGTTCTGGGGTTCTTCGGACTGGTAAAAATCTCATCCGGAGTCCCTTCTTCTACCACATATCCATCTGCCATAAAGATCACCCTGTCTGATACTTCCCTTGCAAACTGCATCTCATGGGTGACTACGATCATGGTCATACCGGACTCTGCAATGTCTTTCATAACCTTCAATACATCCCCTACCAGCTCCGGGTCAAGAGCGCTGGTAGGCTCATCAAAAAGCAATACATCCGGATGCATTGCCAGAGCCCTTGCAATGGCGACTCTTTGCTGCTGCCCACCGGATAAGGTTCCGGGATAGGCACCTGCAAAGGATTCCAGTCCGATCTTTTTCAGCAGCTGCATAGCCTCTTCTTCTGCCGCTTTTTTCTCTGTTTTATTCAGATCCATAGGGGCAATTGTGATGTTTCTAAGCACGGTTTTTCCAGGAAAAAGATTGAATTTCTGAAAAACCATTCCTACTTTTCTGCGGTATTCATGAATGGGATATTTGCTCTTTGTAATGTCCTCTCCGTCAAATAAAATCTCTCCGCTTGTGGCAGTTTCCAGCTGATTCAGACATCTTAAGAATGTACTTTTTCCAGATCCGGAAGGACCGATAATACAGAGAACTTCGCCCTTTTTGATCTTCATATTTACATCCTTCAGCACCTGCAGATCTCCGAAATTTTTCTTCAGATTATTGATTTCAAATGCAATTCCTGCCTCCATACCTCGCACCTCCTGTAGTTTTTTTAAGATCTTTTTAACAGATCTCCTATGAAAAAAGCCAAGGGCAAAGAAGCTTTCTCATGGCTCCTTTGCCCTTTTATTTCTTATTCTCCAAGTACTTCAACCAGCGATTTTTCCAGCAGTTCAATCAGTTCATCAATCTCTTCTTTTTTTACTTCAAATGAGGTTCCCATCATAATGGCATCTCCCTGTTTTCCATGATCCATATTCACAGAAGTCATGATGATCAGACCATTGTCCATACATTTTGCAAATATCTTTTCTGCGATCTTTTCGCTTCTTGGATAGCATTCTTTTGTTTTTTTATCCTTCACGATCTCAATGGCCTGCATCAGACCCATGCCTCTTACTTCTCCGATAAAATCATATTTATCCTGAAGCTCTTCCAACCGTTTTCGAAGGTATGCTCCCTGTTTATTTACATTGTCCAGAAGCTTTTCATCCCGGATAATTTCCAGTGTTTTCTTTACTGCCATGGACGACATAGGACTTCCTGCCCATGTATGTCCTACCGGGAAACCACCGGCATCTTCTATGGGTTTTGCCACAAACTCCTTACATGCAGCACATCCAATTGGAAAATAACCACCGCCCATGGACTTTGCCAGGGCTACTATATCCGGTTCCACTCCATACTGATCAATTGCCATCATGGTTCCGGTTCTTCCTGACCCACACATTACTTCATCCAGAATCATCAGAATGTCATATTTGTCACAGATTTCCCGAATTCTTCTGTAATAATCAGCAGGTGGTGTGACGCATCCAAGAGTGGTTCCCACTACTGTTTCACAGATAAATCCTGCCACATTTTCCGGTCCCTGTGCCAGGATCATGGTCTCCAGATCTGCTGCACATTCGTAATTGCAACTGCCTTTTTCCTTGCCTGCCCAACATCTGTAACAGTAGGGCGGCATAATGTGTCCGTCTTCTCTTAGCACTCCCAGAAACTCTTTTCTCCGTCCCGGATTTCCACCATATGCCAGTGCATCTAAGGTATATCCATGATAGGACATCCATCTGCTGAGAATTTTATTTTTTCCAGGTTTTCCAAGATGATAATAGTGAAGTCTTGCAATTTTTGTCGCAATCTCTGTAGCTTCTGAACCACCGGATACCAAAAAGAATTTATCCATTGTGGGATACATTTCCTTCATCACGTCCGTTGCTTCGTTTACAATTTTGGAGCTTACATGATGTCTGTGAACAAAGGAAATATCCAGTGCCTGCTGTTTCAGGGCTTCTGCCATATCTTCCCTTCCATAATTCAGGCTGGTGCTTACAGATCCTGCACAGCCGTCAATATAACGTTTTCCATCTTCGTCGTATAAATAAATTCCTTCACCTTTTACTATAAGAGGATAATCAAAATTTGTTTCAAAATACAGGACATTTTCATGGTTTTTCATCTTCATCGTCTCCTCTCCGGATAAAGTAAAAGGCGCATGAACTGTGAAGTCCATACGCCATTGTATTATCCTGACTGATCCAGCAAAGGAACTCTTTACTGAAAGCTGTTTTCTTTTTGATGGTGCTATCTTAGCACGGATAAAAAGAAAAGGAAATATCCATGAAAGACAAACCTCGCTTATCCTTTTTGTCCACTGTGGACAACTTCATGGAGAACTCCATTTCACAAAGTCTCCTCTTCCTCAAGGATTGCCAGTGCAATGTAAATATTGTTTACCACATCCACATCTTTCAGACTCCGATCCAGAAGCTGCTCGATCTTATGGATCCTGTATTTCATGGTGTTCAGATGGATATACATCTGCTGGGCAGAAAGCTTCATATTTTGCCCACTTCGGATGTAAAACTTCAAAGTAGCCAGCAGTTCCTCGTTTTGCGGCAAAAGCAGCTCGCCCAGATAGTCTTGCTTAAATCTGTTTTTCTCCTTTTTAATGTCCTGGGCCCGAAGAAGCCTGTGGATTCCCAGATCCTGATAACGAGATACTGTTTTTCTTTCTGCGCGGTGCTTCATGATCTCATAAGTATAGATTGACTCTCTCATGCTGTTTCCAAGCATATGAGGATCTTCCACAGGATCTCCTGCTGTAATATAAAGACTGGCATTCTCCATGGTCTGTTCCACTTTTTCAGCCATATTCTCCAAAAGATGGCCTTTTGCCGCCAGTTCATTTTCGAAAGCCAGAATCAGGGAAATCCGGTTCTCTTCCTCATAAGACATTACCTGACAGAACATTTTCTCCAGATAATTAGTCAGAAGATTGTTGATCATGCTCATACCGGAATCACAGTTCTCATCTGCACTGCGTATCCCCACACACTGATACCATTTTCCACAAAAAGCAATGCTCTCCATAAGATGGCAGGTATTCTCCGTCACCTGGTTCATATATATGTCATTTATGATCAGATTCACTTTATCCTGGCGCTTCTGGCTGGAAAAGATCATCTCTGCGATCTGATAGGATACCTCCACGATCTTGATCTTCTTAGGCGCCTGCAAAAGAGGAAAATTCTTCTCATTGCAAAGATCCAGCACTTCCTGGGAAAATTCCCGGATATAAGGACCAAGGCATACTACCACACCGCTTGCCTGTGCATGGATTGCCTGCTCCACCACCTTCACAAGAGGCAGCTTCCAGGTCTTAAATGCCACTCCGGTGATCCAGACCAGGGCTCCTTTTCCCACCCACTCTTCAATTTCATCGAATTCCAGAACCTGTGTCCATCGGATGCCACGGTAAAGGCCATTTTCCCCGGCAATCACTTTTACCTCCTCCATGGACGGCAGACTGAGCAGATCATCATATGTAATAAACATGACCATACCTCCTGTTATTAAAAAATGCCGGCATAAGACACCCTCTTGGCGTCTTTGCCGGCATATGATCATAATTGTTATAATTATGGGCTGAGGATAAATCCTCAGCCCATTTTCCTGTGTGTATTGTTATTCTTCATCTGATGGTATATATCCCGTCCCGGAAGGAGAACTGCTTATCTGTAAGTGCCTGTAGCTTTTCTCTTTCGTATGGTAAAGGAGCTCTCAAGTAGTTTATCGCTTTCTCTTTTGTGATAGATTTATAATACCACATTCTGTTCCATTTGTCATTAGACAATTAGTTTATTTTTTCGATATAAAATCCAAAATCTATGTCATTTTCTGCTGAAATATGGTAGGTCTCTTCCACATCTGTCCCCCAGCTGTCAATTCCTCCTACGCCACGCATTTTTCCAAGGACGCTGACCACAGTTCTCACACTGTTTGGCAGTTCCTCTTTATGCAGGGCACTTTCCAGCTCCTGAGGAGTATAGGGGATTGCGGAGAAATGGAAGGGTTCCTGATCCATCACGATTCTCATGGCTCCCACCTTTGCCACACAGGTGTCTGCATGATTCTGACATTCCTGTGGGACCAGATAATCAGATACCTTCGGCACATCCTGATGCACGCCAAAGTATCCGCCTTTTTTACGATCCGGATAAGTTTCTCCCCAAAGGCCTTCCCAGGAATACTCCTCCACTGCCTCTGGAAGAACCATACGAAGTCCAAATTCCGGAAGCTGAGGCAGTCCCTGTTTGCCTTTATAATGCAGCTGCACATGGATCTGTCCTGCCGGATTTACCTGATAGCTTATCTGAATTTCAGTTTCCGGCACAGTTCTGGTGGTAAAGCAGTAAGTGATCTCCACCCGGTCGATATCCTCTGCTGCCGGTACACGACCCACAATATCTGTGACATCAAAAGGATATTCCTTATCTTTGGCATACTCCTTTACCGTACAGCCTGTACATGCGGCAAACATATCCGAAGCCATCCACACAGCACTTTTCACCGGGAAACCATTTCCCTTGTCATTCTCTGTGGAAGCTCTCCATACAGCCGGTTTGGGTGCACGGTACAGACATTCTTTTCCATCATAGACAAGAGACACCGGACCGCCTTCTCCATAACCAAAGATCACAGAGAAGCCCTCTCCACAGACTCCATAAGTCAGGTCACCATGTATCACCTGCATCTGTGCTGCCTTTTCTCCGGCAGTTTTCTGAAGTGCTGCATGCTCCTCTTTCAGACGCTTGACCGTCTTCTCATAACCGGCTTTTTTCTCCTGATCCAGGGAAGCACGCTCCTGTGGGGTACTATACCAGTAACGAACTTCCTGCATAGCAGGTTTTTCGGTACGGTCCGCAAATACGATTCCGTTTCCGCTGAACGCATAATCTGTAGGGCGATCCATAAAATCGCCGCCATAGCCCAGGACTTCCTGCCCTTTTTGATTCTTATGATAAATGGCCTGATCGATATAGTCCCAGATAAATCCTCCCTGATACATAGGGAACTCATCCAACAGCTTTATATAGCTTTCCATACCGCCGATAGAATTTCCCATATCGTGCATGTATTCACAGAGAAGATACGGTTTCCTTGGATCATTTTCCAGATATGCTCTCACCTCTGCCGGAGAAGCATACATCCGGCTCTCCACATCGCTGATCTCTTCAAACTGTCTGCTCCAGAATACACCTTCATAATGAACTCTTCTGGACGGATCTTTTTCATGGAAATAATGGCTCATTGCCAGGATACAGGTTCCGGCATAGGATTCATTTCCACAGGACCACCACAAAATAGCCGGATGATTTTTATCACGTTCCACCATAGATGTGGCACGGTCTACCACACAAGCTTCCCAACGGCTGTCAGAGCCAGGCACATTCCAGGAAGGCTCACACTGACCCATTTTCTGCCAGGAACCATGGCTTTCCAGATTGGTCTCATCCATCAGGCAGATTCCGGCTTCATCGCACAGCTGATACCACAGGCTCTGATCTGGGTAATGACAGGTTCGCACTGCATTGATATTATTTTTCTTCATAATCTCAATATCTTTGCGCATGTCTTCCTCGGTAATAGAACGCCCTCTGCGGGGATTCCACTCATGACGGTTCACGCCGTTTATAACCAGGCGCTTTCCATTGAGAAGCATCAGCTTGTCTTTGATTTCAAACCGGCGGAAACCAATCTTATAGGGAACCGCCTCCAGCACGTTTCCATCAGCATCCTTCACAAGAAGAAGCAGCTGGTAAAGATTTGGCTGGCCTACATCCCACTTCGCCACATCTGAGAACAGCTGCTTTTCGGATGCCCAAAGAATGGTCTGGCCTGCGCCACTTTCTGTGCCCTTTCCCAGCTTTCCCTGTGCCACCTTTTTTTCGTAAGGATCCAAAACCTGCCACTCCACCTGGGCCGCCTCCCCGGAAACCTTTGCCTCGATCACAAGATTTCCGGTAGTATAATCCTCTTCAAGACCTGCTTTTGCCCACAAGTCTTCCACATGTGCCACAGGTTTTCCATAAAGATAAACGTCACGGAAAATCCCGGAGAACCGGAAGAAATCCTGATCCTCTAACCATGCGGCACTGCTTCTTTTGTACACTTCCACGCAAAGACGGTTTCCCTTCTTTCGCACTATCTCTGTAAGGTCAAATTCTGACGGTGTAAAACTGTCCTCTGCATATCCGATGAACACACCGTTCAGCCACACATACATAGCCTCTTCCACACCCTGAAAGGAAATGCATACTCTTTTCCCCACAAGGCCCGGTTCCAGGTCAAATTCTTTCACATAGCTTCCTACCGGATCATGATTCCAGTCAATGTGAGGGGGACGTAAAAATACATGCCCTTCCCATGGATACATAGTATTGATATAGTGAATCTGGTCATGACCCTGAAGTTCAATATGCCCCGGAACCTGAATCTCCCCAAAAGAAGTCAGGTCGGTCTCTTCTCTATAAAATTCGGCAGGACGATCCGATGGTTTTTCACTCCATGCAAATTTCCATGTTCCATTCAGCGACTGACGCAGAGTCTCCTTTCCTGCTTTCATATCTTCTGTACTTTCATAAAAATGATGATCCGAATGGGCATCCAGACGGTTTACCCGAAATACCTGGGGATCCTCCAGCCACGCCAGCTTTGGCTCCATAACTTATCCTCCTGTAAGTTTTTTCCTCTCCTGTTTTGTCTCTTTCCCCAAAGAAGCCCCTCACGGAAAATTCCGCAAGGGGCCCGATTCTTTGTTATTTATTTCAGCATTGGCTCCATTGCCTTCGCTAATTTCTCTTTCTCTGCTTCTGCCTCTGCAAGGTCTTTGCCAAGTGTGGTGTAATAAATCTTGATCTTCGGCTCTGTTCCAGATGGACGAACTACAACAGTCTCATTGTTCTCCAGCTTATAGATAAGAACATTTGCTGCAGGAAGTCCTGTCTCCTCTGGTTTCTTGTAGTCTGTAACCTTCACAACCTTGTACCCTGCAATGTCTGCCGGCGGATTATCACGGAATTTCTGCATGATCGCAGCCATAGTATCCATTCCGCTCAGTCCCGGGAACTCAAAGCTGTCTACCTTATTCAGGTAGCGGCCATACTGTGCGTAAATTTCCTCCAGTCTCTGCTTCAGGGAGCTTCCGATGCTTCTGTAATAAGCTGCCATCTCGCAGATCAGCATGGAACCGATGATAGCGTCCTTATCACGTACATATGGGCCTGCAAGGTATCCGTAGCTCTCCTCGAATCCGAAGATAAAGCGATCTACCTCTCCTGCTGCTTCCAGCTGTGCGATCTGATCACCGATCCACTTAAATCCGGTAAGAACACTTCTGAGTTCTACGCCATAATGCTCTGCAACAGCATCTGCCAGAGGTGTGGATACAATGGACTTCACTGCTACCGGATTCTTCGGCATAGTGCCTTTTTCGATGCGTCCTGCTGCTATGTAGTCAAGAAGGAGAACTCC
>CAKRRX010000099.1 GCA_934394595.1 uncultured Blautia sp.
TTTATCTGGATTAGCCATATAAGTCTGCATGGTTTTACCTCCTGTTATTTATCAACGATTGTTTGTATAAATGCGAAATCTCGCATATGTTAGTAATATGGAAACGCTGGTGCAATTACTGCGGAAATGTCCGAAACCGCTGATAAATACTGTCGCCGGGGCTATTGGCTAAAGTATCTCGCACTACGTCACATTGAGTAATTATATTATAAGCTTCCGCTCCTGTCAACTACTTTTTCCCTTATATTTCAAGTTTTTTTATTATTTTTCACTGGCATTTTCCATAACAAAGTGTTATAGTTGAAAGAATAAATTTTTCAGCCACATGTTGCTTTTCTATTTTTTGAGGTGAGGTTTTATGATAACATTTTTATCCCGTTTTTGCATCAAAAATTATAAAGATTACAATTCTCCCCAGGTGCGACAGTCCTATGGTATGCTTTGCGGAGCTGTGGGAATTTTCCTGAACATCTGCCTTTTTGCCGGAAAATGGCTGGCAGGCGTCCTCAGCGGCTCTATCGCTATCACAGCTGATGCCTTTAACAACCTGTCGGATGCAGGCTCTTCTATGATCACCCTTGTGGGATTTAAGCTTTCCGGGCAGAAGCCTGATCCGGAGCATCCCTTTGGCCATGGCCGTATGGAGTATATCTCCGGACTTCTGGTTTCTGTGGCAATTTTGATCATGGGGTTTGAGCTGATCCGCTCTTCCATTGCCAAGATCCGCACCCCTGAGCCTATTGAATCCAGTCCGGTGATCCTTGGTGTACTGGTGGCATCCATTCTGGTCAAGGTCTATATGTACCATTACAACCACACTATTGGACACAGGATCGACAGTACTGCCATGCAGGCCACAGCCGGAGACAGCTTAAGCGATACAGTTTCCACGAGCCTGGTACTTCTTGCAACCCTGATCAGCCAGTTCACAGGACTCGTGCTGGACGGCTGGTTCGGTGTATTGGTTGGAATCTTTATTTTTTATACAGGTGTTACCACTATGAAGGACACCATCGACCCTCTTCTTGGACAGGCTCCGGAAAAAAATCTGGTAGAAGAGATCCAGGAAATTGTCCTGGCTCATCCCCTTGTACATGGGATGCATGACCTTATTGTCCATGACTATGGCCCTGGGCGTCTGATTCTTTCTCTTCACGCAGAGGTTCCGGCTCATGGTGATCTGCTGATCATCCATGATGAAATTGATAATATCGAGCATGAACTGCAAAAGAAACTGAACTGCTCTGCCACCATCCACATTGACCCTATTGTTACAGATAATAAGGAAGTCAATGAAATGCGCACTCAGCTTCAGGAGGTTGTACATAATCTTGACCGCCGGCTTTCTATCCACGACTTTCGTATGGTGGAAGGCCCCACTCACACTAACCTGATCTTTGATGTGGCTGTTCCTTTTGAATGTAAAATGACCAATGTGGAGATAACCAATCTTCTAAAAGAGCGAATCCGCAATATGGATGACGGAAATTACTGTGCTGTGATCCAGATCGACCGTGTATATGCTTAAAAAAACTGGCTGCCCTTTTTCCTGTGGCAGCCAGTTTTTTTGCCTGTATCTCTGATTTCGGTCTTTATTCTCTGATATTCAGATAAACATCCTCCCGTGTATGGAATCCACCATCAATGATCACCTGATCCATATTTTCAGCAGTCACTGCAATAGGATCAATTTTGTAATAAGGAATATCATAGGTTCCGTCATAAAATGTATCTTCTGCTTTATATTTGCCATTACCAGAAACAATATCTTCCCCTTTTCCAAGGGCTACCGCAAACTCAGCTGCTGTATTGGCTTCCTGTTCAATAGGTTTATACACTGTCATATTCTGAGTTCCCTCTACAATTCTCTGGCAGGCTGCCAGTTCTGCATCCTGAGCCACCACAGCCACCTTTCCGGCCATTCTGTTTTCAGAGAGAACCTTCACTACCTGGCTTGCCAGATCGTCATTTCCGCACATAATACCAACAATATCTTTTGTCTGTTCCAGAGCCTTTGCCGCATGAGCACCAGCCAGCTCTGCAAGCCAGTTGTCACAGTAGCCGGTATATACAATGTTCAGCTTACTGCCCTCCACTGCTTTTGTAAATCCTTTTACCACCTCTGAAACATTTCCATCCGTAGGCGAGCCATAGATGGCAAAAATATTTCCTCCCTGAGGACACGCCTGAACCAAGGCTTCGCCCATAAGAGTCCCAACCTTTTCATTGTCAATGGTGATATACAGATCTGCACCGATATTTTCCACAACACGGTCATAGCAGATCACATATATCCCCTTATCCTTTGCCTCTTTCAGCACGTCATACAAGGCTTCTCCGTCAATAGGGATCACCACGATCACATCCATTTTTTTCTTTATAAAATATTCGATCTGGGAAATCTGCTCTTCTACACTTCCACCGGCAACCTGCACATTCACCTCTGCCCCAAGACTCTGGGCGGTAGATACAAACATGTCTCTGTCCCGAAGCCAGCGCTCGATCACAAAAGAATCAAAGCTGAGACCGATCTGAAGCTTCTCCTCTTTTTCCGTTTCCTCTCTCCTGGGCTCCTGCTGTGTATCGCCACAGCCGGAAATCAGCAGAGCCAATATCAGCACCGCCAGAAAAAGCCATTTTTTCTTTTTCATTTTCCATACCTCGCCTTGTATTCACTGGGAGTCATATCCATCTGCTTCTTAAATATTCTGCTGAAATAATTGGGATCTGAATATCCACTCTTTATTCCGGCCTCTTTTACACTGACATTTTCGTCCACCAGAAGCTCTTTTGCCTTGTCAATACGTACCCTGGTAAGATATTCAATAAAGTTTTCACCAGTCTCTTCTTTAAATATCTTGCTGAAATAATAGGGACTGATATTCACCTGTCCGGAAACATCATCCAGAGAAATGTCTTTGCTGTAGTTTTCCTGAATGTACACCATGGCCTTTTTCACAGCAGAATTGGACTGATCTTCTTTCTGATCCCGGATGGCTCTGCAGATATTCACCATTTTCTCCTGGAACCATTTGCGCAGCTCTTCATAAGTGGTCATGGACATAGCCAGATCCAGATAATCCCTTCGATAACTGAATCCGTAATTAATAGCACCGCTGTCAAATGCCAACCGTTCTCCCCATATGATATATTCCAGTACCTTCAGCCTGATATTATTCATATCTTCTGCATAATGCTGTACCATCCAGTCAAAAAAGGTATTCAGTTCCTGAAGCATTTCCTCTTCCTTTCCCTCACCCAGAAAACGAAACAGCTTTTTCTCATTGTTTCCGGGAAATGCCTCATCATAAACTCCGTTCTGTGAAAGATCTTCTATGTGTATTACCCTGCTCAGACTTCCATTTAATGCTCTTATAGCTTCTCTGTAGGAACGCTCAAGCTCTGCCATTTCCCAGATTCTCCCGATTCCTACACGAAACCTTGCATCAATCCGTCCTTCCAGTCTGGAAATCAGGCTTCTGGCTTTTTCCACAAGGTCAATTCTTTCCTCATAAGAGTTCTCCGGAACCGGACAGGGTACCACCACAGGAATCCTGTTGGACATGATATTTCCCACCACACAGGAAAAGGAAGACTTAACCACATCCCGAAATTCCGGATAAAAGCTCTGGGCCTTTACATTCATTCCCACCGGGCTTACCAGTCTTCCATTTTCGTAGCTCTGGCCAAACTGGATGATCATTACATATCCCTGGGTATCCTCAATATCCAACAGCTGCTGGTAATAATCTGCAGCCTGCATTTCCTTCTGAAAAAGAAGGCTGCTCACATAGCTCGATTCCACTACAGGAATCACTGTCTCCAGTTTTTCCTGTATTTTCAACAGATTACTTCTCTGATTTCGTATCTTATCCACTTTTTCAATTGCCTCTTCCACAACGGAAATGATTTTCCCCTTGGAAATAGGCTTGGTGAGATACTTTTCCACTCCAAGATCAATGGCTTCCTTTGCATAGTCAAACTTGTCATATGCGGAAACTACATAAAACAAAGCTGAATTATTAAATTTTCGTATTTCACGCATAGCCTGTATTCCATTGATTCCTGGCATATGGATATCCATAAAAACCACATCCGGGTGAAAGGTTTCGGCTTTCTCAATTACTACACGCCCGGTTTTTGCAGTTTCCACAATACATTTTTCTCCAAACTCTCCGAGAATTACCCCTTTAAACGCTTCCAGCATAATTCCCTCATCATCTGCGATCAGAATCCGGTACATATTCTTTGCTCCCCTTTTCTCTTCTTCTCACTTTTCCCCAATTAGCATTCCTCTGCTTCCACAGGCAAATGGATCCGGACCTTCGTTCCTTTTCCAGGACCTTCGCTCTCTATGGACAGCAGATTTTTTCGTTTGTAATACAATTCCAGTCTGTCGATTACATTTCCCACTGCAATCCCTGTGGAATAGCGGTCTTCGCCTTTATTGCGGGCTTTACCGTTCATAACTGCCCGGATCATCTCTTCTGTCATTCCAGCTCCATTGTCACTGACTGTAATCTCCAGTTCATCGTCTGCCTTGTGTATTGACATTTGGATCTGCCCGGTTTCCATACAGTCATGAATCCCATGCTGTACTGCATTTTCCACCAGAGGCTGCAATATCATACTTGGGATCCTGAAATCCCCGATTCCTTCTTCCACATCCTTTATATATGTGATATCCCCTGCAAAACGCACGTTGAGAATATAAATGTAATTGTCAACTGCATCCACCTCTTCCCAGAGCATGGCATCATCTTCCATTTTCCGCACATTATAACGAAAAAAATCTGCCATCTTTTCCAGAAATACACCGGTTCGATCTGCATCCTCCAGCATGGCAAGCTGTGCCCCTGCATTGAGACAGTTAAACAGAAAATGAGGATTTATCTGTGCCTGAAGGTATTTCAGCTGGGCTTCTTTCAGATGATTTTCCATAAGAAGCTCCCGCTCTTTCATCTGTGCCTGCTGTTCCATGCTCTCGCGCTGCTGCTGGATGTGAAGACGGATACTGTCCAGCATCTGATTAAAGCCTCTTGTGACCACACCCACTTCATCCTCTGACACTACCGGAAGCACCGGCACATTCAGATTTCCCATTGCCACTTCATGTGCAGTGTTGGACAGCTGGGTAAGGGGACGTATCATAGATTTCACCACCAGAAGGGTAACTGCCACGCCAACTGCTGCCACGATCAGAATTACCACCAGCGACATGCGGTAAAGCACATCCATGGAAGAAAGCAGCAGCTGATAATTGGCTGAATTCATGCGAAATCTCAGATTATTCAGTTTATAAATATAAGAATTGATATACTCGTAAAGTTCCTGTTCCTTTTCGTAAGAAGATTTATATTTTTCAATGTTCCTGCCTCGTTTTGCCTGAACAGTCTCACTGGTCTGGGAAAGATAGCTTTCGGACATCTGGCGGATATTTTTCTCCAGCATTTTCACTTCACTATCAACATTTCGATTATTCAGTTCATCTAGCAGCTGTCTGTACTCCTGCTCATACCGGTAATAATTTTCCAGTGCTTTTGAACCCTTTGTGTTCAGATATTCATGAACTGTACTTTCCAGCCGGGTAAGGGTTTCCGAAAGGTCATTGATCGCAGTATTACTGGAAAAAACAGCATCTATGCGGTCCACCCCTGTATGAATCTGTTCAAAGATAAAAAAATTGATACACACCACAAATATCATCATCAGTACCATCACTGCACTTAAGCGGCTTTGTATGGATTCTTTTACAGAAAGGTTTACTCTTTTTTCTCTCAATGATCTGCCCCCGTTCTGTAAGTACGCACATTATTTTTGTTAATCACATGCTGCCCCACGCTGTAATAACTGCTGGTATGTCCAAGGGAGGAATATTCCTCCAGTGCATTCACACTGTAAGTTCCGATTTCCTTCATATCCAGTGCAATAGCAGAAGAAATAATTCCTTTATCGATAGCATCCAGGATCACATCGGAATAGTAAAAACCTACCACATCCACGTTGCCTACCTCATTGTAATCTATCAGTGCCTGATAAACACACTCTGTAACTACTTCATCCATGCACACCAGCACATCCGGCAAGGTACCCCCGTTTACGAAAATATCTCTCACAAATTCTTCTGTGTCAAAACCAGAGTTGCTGTCTATATTGTATTCCTGAATGTTTACAGACTGCTCCTGCTTCTTTTTTTCATCCAGTTCCTTTTTTATCTGATAGTAGATCAGATTGGTTTCCTGAGTCTTTGATTGGGAATTGGACAAAAGCATCACCTGCGTAGTCTGATTTTCCTTTAAAAGTCCAAGAATCTGTTCTGTGTAAGCATTTCCCAGCTGATAGCTGTTCAGCCCCACAAAGCTGATCCGGTCACTGGAGGAATCATCTGTCAGCACGGTAACCACCGGAATATTTTCTTCCAGAGCTTCCTGGATCAGATTCCGCTCTTCCTCGCTTCCATCTGCTTCCAGAATGATTCCGTCTACCTGTGATGCGATTCCGATCCGCAGATAATCCTCCAGATTATAATCAATTTCCTGCCCGGTGGTCACCAGTTCCACATAAACGTCCTGCTCTTTGGCTGCTTCGCTGGCGCTTTCATAAATGGAATCCCACATCAGTGCGTTGTCTTCGCTGGAGATCATCAGATAATGTTTTTCGTAACTGGCTGCTCGCTCTCCCTCTCCCAGATCCACCTGGTCCATACTTTTCTGAAAGTAGATCCAGATTCCTGAGAGAAACAGCAAACAGCCTGTCAGTATAAAGAATACAGTCAGTGTGGATTTTTTCATGTTATATGATCCTTTTGTTCATAGCCTGCGCTGTTTTTTATTTTCTAATACAGTGTACCATATTTTTTACAAAATGCCAAAAGAGCCATTGCATTTTCAGCAACAGCCCTTTTACCATGTAACTGTTTAATTAGATTTTCTGTTAGAAATTACATCAAATACGACTGCGACAAGAAGTACCGCACCTTTTACTACATACTGCCAGGAATCACCGATACCCATAATAGACATTCCCATGTTGATAACACCGAGAAGAAGAGCACCGATTACAACACCACCTACAGTACCACTTCCACCGTATGCGGAAGCACCACCGATGAAGCAGGAACCAATTGCATCCATCTCAAAGGAAGTACCGGTACTACCATTTACAGAACCAACACGTGCTGCACACAGAAGACCTGCAAGTCCGGCAAGTAAGCCCATATTTGCGTATGCAATAAAGTAAACCTTATTGGTATCAATACCGGAAAGCTGTGTAGCCTTCTCATTACCACCGATTGCATAGAAGTAACGACCGAATGCTGTTTTAGATGTAATAAAGTTGTAGATCATACAGATTGCAACAACCCATACAAACATAACAGAGATGCCTTTGTACTGATACAGCTTATAGCAATACCAGAGAATAACCACTGCGATTACGGCTGCTCTGCTGTAATCAGAAGCTGCTGTATTCTGACGATAGCCTTTTTTTGCTTTGTTGGCTCTGGAACGCATGGTGGAAAAAATAATATAGCATGCGATAAGAACACCTACGATCAGTGCGGAATATTTTTTTCCGTCATCCAGTCCAGGAATGTTAATGTAGGAAGTAAACACATTCAGGAAGGATTTATTCTGGATCGCTACTGTCTTATTGTCCAGTACCAGACGTCCAAATCCACGGAATACGAACATACCTGCAAGTGTTGTGATAAATGGAGGGATTCTCTTATAACCAATCCAGTAGCCCTGCCATACACCAACCAGAAGTCCAATCACCAGACAAAGAAGAATGGTCAAAAATGGATTAAATCCCTTATTTCCGATCAGTACAGCTGCAACACCGCCTACCAGACAGATAACAGATCCAACGGAAAGATCGATGTTACCACCAGTCAGGATACAGAGCAGCATACCACATGCAAGAACCAGTACATATCCATTCTGAAGCATCAGGTTTGACATGTTCTGTGCAAAAAGAAGTCTTCCATCAGTCAACGCACAAAACAGGATAAATACAACCACAAGTGCAATGACCATGGTATATTTTCTAAAAAAATCCTTTATTTTGGAATTCATTTCGTTTTCCCCTTTCCTTGAAGGCCCTTCGGCCATCTTTTTTTGCAGATCTTTACTTTTTCTGCCACTTGTGACAGTTTCCCTTATTTATTCTGATTCTGCATAATATGTGCCATGATTCCTTCCTGGGTAGCTTCTCTTGCATCCAGTTCTCCTGCCATCTTTCCTTCGTTCATAACATAAATACGATCACACATACCAAGAATTTCAGGCATTTCGGAAGAAATCATGATTACGGATTTCCCCTGACCTACCATCTGATTGATCAGACAGTAGATATCATATTTTGCACCTACATCGATACCTCGGGTAGGCTCATCCAGAATCAGAATATCCGGTTCTGTAAACATCCACTTTCCAAGGAGAGCTTTCTGCTGGTTACCACCGGACAGATTGCCGATACGCTGTTCATTGGAAGGTGTCTTGGTTCCCATCTCTTCGGTCATCAGTTCTGCCAGCTGAACCTCAAGATCAGTATTGATAATTCCTCTGTCACTGACTTTTCCAAGTCTTGCCAGAGTGGTATTAAAGCGGATAGACTCATCCAGAATCAGTCCATTTGTCTTACGGTCCTCGGTCACATAGGCAAGTCCGTGCTGGATTGCTGCCCGCGGATCTTTTAAATCTACTTTTTCACCCTTTATGTACAATTCTCCGGAAATTCCGCTTCCATAGCTCTTTCCAAAGATAGACATTGCCAGCTCTGTACGGCCTGCACCCTGCAGTCCTGAGAAGCCTACAACCTCGCCTTTATGTACTTTAAAGGAAATATTGTCGTCTACAATTTTTTCCGGATACAGAGGATGATGAACAGTCCAGTTCTTTACCTCCAGCATCACGTCTTTGCTTACGTTGCGGACACGTTTCGGATAACGGTCTTCCATAGGACGTCCAACCATACCTTTGATGATCCTGTCCTCACTTAAATCATCCACACCTTTTGTAAGCGTCTCAATTGTGCTTCCGTCTCTAAGAATCGTACAACGGTCTGCACAGTAAATAATTTCATTCAGTTTATGTGTAATAATAATTGATGTCAGTCCCTGCTTCTTAAATTCCATGAGCAGATCCAGAAGCATCTTTGCATCTTCATCGTTCAGGGATGAAGTAGGCTCATCCAGGATGAGCAATTTTACTTTTTTGGAGAATGCTTTTGCAATCTCTACCAGCTGCTGTTTGCCGGTTCCGATATCTTTGATAAGAGTCTGGGCAGATTCGTGAAGCCCTACCTGAGCCATGTGCTTTTCTGCTTCACTGTATGTTTTGTCCCAGTCAATGGCTCCTCTTTTATTTTTTATCTCGTTTCCGAGAAACATGTTTTCACCGATGGAAAGCAGTGGGATCAGAGCAAGTTCCTGGTGGATAATAACGATTCCCTTTGCCTCACTGTCATTAAGCTTTTTAAACTTACATTCTTCACCTTCGTAGGTAACCGTTCCAGTATAACTGCCATAAGGATACTGACCACTTAATACGTTCATCAATGTGGACTTTCCCGCACCGTTCTCACCGATCAGCGCATGAATCTCTCC
>CAKRRX010000100.1 GCA_934394595.1 uncultured Blautia sp.
AATATTTTAAACCATGCCACTGCTGCAAATCCCCAGAAAAAACAGTATAGAAGGTTAATTCTTCCCCCAAGGTTAAATGGAATGTCACTATAATCCCAGAATACAGTTCCAAATACAATTTCGGTAAACACGCTGCAAATATATTCGTAGGCTCCTCCAAGGAAAGTACCCATCCAGAAAAGGAACTGCTGGGAGCGGTTTCTGTATTTATAAAGAAGGGCTGTAACCGCTGCAATGGCAAGTCCCCACACAATACTGAAGTCTCCCCATACCACACTGCTGCGGCTCATCCACACACCCATTGTAAGCCTGCAGAAAATCGTCTCTGTGATATCACCAAGGAATGCTCCGATAAAAAACAACAGACAGATTTTGTAAAAACTGCAACCATAGGCAAAAATCTCCGGATGCGCCGCCTCTTTCTCCGTATGTTGCTTCTGAGGATAAGCTTTGGTAATTCGACGATTTACAACATCATCAATTTTTGCCCCGAGTTTTCTTGTTATGGAATCAATATCCCTGTCAGCAGCGATCCATTTCTCAGGATTCTTACTGTGTCCGAATAAAACAGTTAAAGTAGCCACTGCGTCCACTGCCAGAAAGCCCAGCAGAACCAGTATGATAATTCTGCTTATAAGACCTGGGAGCATGCCATACAAGGACATACAAAGCCCGTTTCCAAATTTGATCACAAATACACCAAGAATACCCCAGACACAGGAGGTTGGCACACTGACGTAGCCATCCAGGTTCCATTTCATCTTATGGTAGTCCCACCATCTTTCATGGTACCACATTTCAATTAAATGACCGGCGATCCACTCAAGCAGTGAGGCTACGATGGCGCAGCCAAGAAACAGCCAGATGCCTGTCAGTTCTCTTGTAAATGCGGTAATAAAGAATCCTCCAAATCCATAGATCAGGCAGAATGGACCGTTGATAATACCTCTGTTTGCAAATTTCTTCTGTTTCAGGGAAGCAAGAACAGTCTCAAGGACCCATCCTGCAAAGGAATAGATGAGAAACAGCCAAAGTAATTTCCAGATCATATGCGTGTCTCCTCTTTATGCCTCCCGGATAATGCCTCTTGGGCATGCCTCCTTGCAGGCCCCACATCCTGTACATTTTGCAGGATCAATATGGGCACAGAAATTCTCTACGGTAATTGCACCGTTAGGACAGGTTTTCTCACACTTCTTACAGCCAATGCAACCAACCTCACAGGCAGACATTACCTGTTTGCCTTTATCATGGGAACTGCAGTCCACAGCCACTTTCTGATCGTATGGAATCAGTTCGATCAGATGTCTTGGACATTTGGCCACACATTTACCACAGGCTTTACATGCCTCTTTATCTACCACTGCAATGCCATCTACAATATGAATGGCATGAAATGGACAGGCTTTCACGCAGCTTCCAAAACCACAGCAGCCATAGGTACAGGCTTTTGCGCCACCATTTGGAACAAAGGGAAGCATCTCACAGTCTTCCACGCCTGTGTAAACATACTCCTCTTTTGCCTTTTCGCAGGTTCCGGAGCATTTTACATGGGCTACCTGACGTACTGTCTCCACAGCTTCCTGCCCCATGATTCCTGCAATGATCTTTCCAACAGGCTCGCCGCCTACAGGACAGCGGTTCACAGGAGCTTCCCCCTTTGCAATTGCAGCTGCAAGGCCATCACAGCCCGGATATCCGCATCCACCACAGTTATTTCCCGGAAGAGCCTCTCTTATGGCAACTTCCTTCTCATCAATCTCAACAGCAAATTTCTTTCCGGCTACTCCAAGGAAAACACCGATGAAGAGGCCCACTGCCGCAACCAGAATTGTTGCCGCTATAATCGCACTAATATTCATTCCGACGCCTCCTTAAATCAATCCTGAAAATCCGAAAAAAGCAATAGCCATCAGTCCTGCCGTCAGAAGAACAGTAGGGAATCCCTGGAATGCTTCCGGGATATCGTTGTAGGCAATTTTCTCACGGATTCCTGCCATCAGCACAATAGAAATGGAGAAGCCAAATGCAGTTGCAAAACCATTTACCGTACCTTCCAGGATATTATAATCCTTCTGCACATTGGTAAGAGCCACACCAAGAACTGCACAGTTTGTAGTGATCAGCGGCAGATACACACCCAGTGCCTTGTAAAGGGAAGGCATGCTCTTTTTCAGGAACATTTCCACAAACTGTACCAGTGCTGCAATGATCAGAATAAATACGATGGTCTGAAGGTATGTCAGATCCAGAGGCTGAAGAATCAGTTTATAGATCACACTGGTTACAAAAGAAGACAGGGTGATTACGAAAATAACCGCACCGCCCATACCGGCTGCTGTGTCAGTAGTCTTGGATACGCCAAGAAACGGGCAAAGACCCATGAACTGACTTAAAACTACATTATTTACAAGCGCAGAGCTTACAATGATCAGCAATAATTCTTTCATCTTCTCTTACCCCCTTTTTCCTGAGCACATGGAATTTCCGCAGGAAGCACAGCTGCCCTTGCAATCCGGATTGCTTGGATCAATGCCCCGTTTTGCAGCGCCAAGCTTGAACTTGTTCTGGATTGCAGATAAAAATGCAAGGACAAAAAATGCACCAGGTGCAAGAATAAAGATAGTTACAGGCTCATAGCCCATTTTTCCTGCTGCTGCATCTGCAAGAGGAAGGATCTGTTTGCCGAAAATGCTTCCGGCACCGATCAGCTCACGTACCGCACCAATGCAGGTGATACTTAAAGTAAATCCAAGTCCCATGCCAATTCCATCAAACAGCGACGGAACAGGTTTGTTCTTGGAAGCATAAGCCTCTGCTCTACCCAGAATGATACAGTTTACTACGATCAGTGGAATATATATTCCAAGAGAAGAATAAAGAAACGGAATAAATCCCTGTAAAAGCATCTGTACAATTGTTACAAAGGATGCGACAACAACAATATAAGCTGGCATACGCACACTGTCCGGAATAAAATTACGGAGCAGGGAAATCATCAGATTGGAAGCTGCCAGGATTACCGTTGTTGTAAGACCCATTCCAATACCATTGATGGCAGATGTGGTGATCGCCAATGTAGGACACATACCAAGCATCAGCACAAACGTAGGATTTTCTTTGATTATACCATTTATCAGTCGTTCAGATGGTGTATTCTTTTTCATTTCTGACTGCCCCCTTTCTCATAACGAAATGCGGCAAGTCCTGCATTGACGCCATTTGTCATAGCATTTGTGGTAATCGTCGCACCACTCAATGCATCAATCTCATCATCAGTAGTGGCACCTGTCTTTGTGTAGGTGAATTTCTCCACATTTTTTTCTTTGAACTGATTCTTGAAATCGTCTGTAGTTGCACGCATTCCAAGACCTGCGGTCTCACTGATGGACAAAATGGAAATACCATTTAAAGTTCCATCATCCTGGACACCCATTGCAAACTTGATGTCCCCGCCATAGCCCTCGGAAGTTATCACTGTAAAGGCATAACCCAGTTCATTTCCCTGGTCGTCCTTTGCCAGCATTACTTCATCAATACTCTGGGCAGTATATCCGTTCTCGTCCAGATAACCTTCCATCTCTGCATCTTCCCCACTGAAAACCACATCAAAGGAAGCGGCATCTGCAAATACAGCTTTGTATGCTTCTTCTTTTTCCTTTGCCTGCTGCGCTGCAATAGGACCTGCGGTAATGTCATTGACAAGGCCAAGAAACAGTCCGGAGATCAGTGTGATCACCGTCAGGGCAAGAGTATCTTTCACAATCTTATTTTTCATTTTTTTGCGCCTCCTTTTCCAAATGCAACCGGACGTGTAAAACGTTCAATCTGAGGTACCAGAAGGTTGCAGAAAATAATCGCATAGGAAACGCCCTCTGCGGAAGCTCCGAAAATACGGAAGATTCCGGTGAGCACACCAAGACAGACACCGTATACATACTGCCCTTTTGGTGTGATAGGACTTGTGACATAATCCGTTGCCATAAACCAGGCTCCAAGCATAAGACCGCCGCCGCACAGATGGGTAAACAGATAATTCACATCAAAGCCTTTTTGGGAAACCAGCATATAGATGATGATAAACACTGCAAAACTGCCAATGTATGTAAGCGGAATTCTGGCGCTGATCACTTTATAGCAAAGTAAAATAGCCGCACCGATCAAAATAGCGATCACAGAGGTCTCACCGATCGTACCCTGGATGTTTCCAAGGATCAGGTTCTTCACAGGCACTGAAGAGCCTGCTACAAAACCATGATCACGAAGAGCGGCAAGCGGAGTGGCACCTGTCACACCGTCAACTGCCCCTTTAAAGCTGTCTGATACAGAAAAATCTGTCATCTTTCCAGCAAAGGAGATCATCAAAAAACAACGGGCTGCAAGAGCCGGGTTCATAAAGTTCTGTCCCAGACCACCGAAAAGCTGTTTTACTACAATAATGGCAAAAACACTGCCAAGTGCCGGTATCCATAAAGGAATCCCTGCCGGCATATTCATGCCGATGAGAAGTCCGGTTACCACTGCACTGAAGTCTTTCACCGTATTCTTTTTATGCATAAAATGGTCGTATAACCACTCTGCAAGCACTGCGCTGCCAGTAGATACCACCATAACAGCAAGTGCCTTTAATCCATAATTATAAACTCCCACAATGGCAGCAGGCAAAAGTGCGATGGTAACCAACTGCATGATCTTTGCAGTGGTCATCCTTGCCCGGACATGGGGATTGGATGATACATTAAGCATTTGTTCCATTTGTTTCTTCCCCCTTATTATTTCTTCTTCCTGCTTGCCAGCACCATTTTACGCATGGATTTGATGCTCTGGGTCAGTGGACGTTTTGCAGGACAGATATAGCTGCAGCAGCCGCACTCACAGCATTCCATTCCGTCAAACTTCTGGAAGTTTTCCATATCTCCACGCTGTGCAAAAGTAGCCAGTTTTGCAGGGATCACATGTCCCGGACAGACACTTACACAGCGGCCGCAGTTAATGCAGGCTGTCTCTTCCTCTTTCGCATCGGATACCGGATCCTTTTGCATACAAAGAAGGGAGGAAGAAGTCTTTACACAAGGCACATGAAGATCATACAGGGCAAATCCCATCATCGGACCGCCGGAGATTACCTTTCCGGCATGTTCTTTCAGCCCGCCAGCTGCATCGATCAGTTCAGCCATATCCGTTCCTGTACAGACTTCAAAATGTGCAGGACGGTTGATTCCCTTTCCTGTCACAGTAAAGATTCGCTTCATGATCGGTCTGCCGAGTACCACTGCATCATAAATACTGCAAATCGTCTCAACATTATCCACAATACATCCAGCATCAGCAGGAAGCATGGAGGAATTGATTTCTCTTCCGGTAACTGCATAGATCAGGGTACGCTCACCCCCCTGTGGATACTTGGTCATCATTTCTTTTACTTCGATGTTTGGGATGTCTTTTACCAACTCCTGCATTTTAGCAATACAATCAGGTTTATTATCTTCAATACAAATACATCCTTTCGCATTTGCAAAAAGTCCCACTACAATTTTCAGACCTTCTACAACCTTTTCCGGCTGATCCATCATACGCCTGTAGTCACTGGTAAGATAAGGCTCACACTCCGCTCCATTTACCAGTATGTACTCGATCTTGTCCGGCTCCTTAGGAGAAAGCTTCACATGAGTGGGGAAACCAGCTCCTCCAAGTCCTACTACACCGCCATCCCGAATCCTTCCAATGATCTCCTCGCGATTAAGCTGTTTCGGATTTGCCGGGTGGAATTCCACCTCTTCATATAATCCGTCATTTTCCACAATAATGGAATCTACCATACTTCCGGTAGCTGTAAGACGTTTTTCGATACCTTTTACAGTACCAGATACAGAAGCATGAATGGGGGCAGATACGAATCCGCCTGCTTCTGCGATCATCTGTCCTGCCAGTACATGATCGCCTTTTGCAACCACAGCCTTGGCCGGAGCACCAATGTGCTGGGACAATGGATACGCCAGATCAGCCTTGGGGAGATATTTCTCCACCGGGCAGTCCTTTGACATTTCTTTTCCCTCAAAAGGGTGTACGCCACCTTTAAAAGTTAACCGCACTTATATTCACCGCCTTTATAGTATTTGATTACTGACTCTTTTGTCCGCAGTAACCTGATTTTTTGTCTGCATTTTATATTAAATTTTACTTTTGTCTTACCCAAAGAGCATCTGTTATTATTCAGCATCTTTCTTTTTTCTGCCAAATCCATATTTTCTGTGTATCTTATATCCACGGTTCAGATTGGGGTATGCCTTTACAAAACGCTGCATATTGTGACTGACTTTGCCTGCCATAGCCTCTTTACGCTTCTGCAGTTCCTCTGAAATGTCAGACATCATAACATTTCTCTTCTCTTCCAGTTCTTTGATCCGTGTAATATCATCCAGACGCTCCAGCTTACTTTCCAGCTGTTTCTTGAGCCTCTCCTTTGAAAGTCCATTGGACTCTTCCAGGCTCTCCATCTTCTCACGCGCCTGCACAAGCAATTCCACTCTTAACCGGTCCAGGGCCTGCTCCCATGCAGGGATACGCTCGTGCAGATGGAAAGCTGCTGCTGCTGAGAAAGCAAAATCCACAATATAGACCACTGTGATCACACAAACTGCAATCTCTCCGATCTTTCTGGAATAAAGTTCTACAAAGTCTGCTACCACCGGATGAAGTACCCTGAAAAGCCCTACTGTAAATAATCCCCAGCCAAGGGAACATCCAAGACAGATACGTCCCTGGAAATTAAACTTCTTATCGCTGTAATCCCACCAGGAAGTGTGAAAAATATTTTCCATCAGCGCTGCTGTCACATATTCCAGTGCAGTTGCCACCACAATTCCTCCCGCAAATAAAGCAAGCAAATTCCCGCTTACCGGAAGAAGGATCATATATACAGCAAGTGCGCCACAACCGTATATGGTACACAAAGGACCATTGATAAAGCCTCTGTTTATCAGCTTACCTTTACGAACTGACACATAGCAGGTTTCCCACAACCAGCCCAGAAAACTGTATATGTAGAACCAGTTTGCAATGTGATAGAAATCCACTCCGTTAATTGTCAAATCCCACATATGTTTCTCCTTTTTTCAAATACTTCGGATTCCAAGTTCAATTGTTTTTCGCCCAAGCACGGACATCTTTTTGAACTTTTGGCTCTGTTATTTATATATTCTGACTATTTCACATATTCTACTATACCGCATTTTGTAAAAAAATTCACTACCTAAAAAGAAAAAAATTGTGTATAATTGAATACAATCCATGAAAGGAGTATAAGAAGATGATTGTTAAAAAAATGCCGATTTTACAGGGTTTTCCGGACTTTGAGACTGTTAAAAAATTATCTGGGAACAGCTCTGATACAGGTTATTTTTCCCCTGTTTTCTATGATATTGAAACCACCGGATTAGGACGAAATTCCTCTTTTTTATATATGATTGGTGCTGTTTGTTTTGAGGATGGCTGCTGGCAGCTGTATCAGTGGCTTGCACCTGATTTTCGGGAAGAAAAAAAGCTTTTGGAGATATTTTCAGATTTTATCAAAAATTTCACCTGTACCATTCAGTACAATGGGGACTCCTTTGACCAACCTTATGTGCAGGCCCGCTGCACTTTTCATGAACTGCCAGATCCCTTTGAGGGGATTTCTTCTTTTGATCTGTACAAGGCACTTCGCCCTCTGAAGGGTTTTTTGAAGCTTCCCGGGCTGAAGCAGGAGCAGATGGAAGCCTTTCTGGGCGAACATAAGCGGATCTACTGCAATGGAGGGGACTGTATCCGCATTTATAAAAAATATATGGCTCACCAAGAGCAGACAGACCTGGACATCGTTATGGGACACAATATGGAAGATCTCCTTGGCCTTGGAGAAGTGTTTAAAATGATGGGGTATCTGCAGCTGCGAGATGGAGATTTTGAAGTAAATGGAATTGATTTTGACGAGGATAGCCTGATTTTGCAGATGAAGCTGCCTTGCCGCCTCCCGGCTGCCTTTTCAAACAACACTGGGGAATTTTATATTACCGGCGAGGATGAACTGGTGAATCTTCTTATAAAACCTGTAAATGGGCGGATTCGACAGTATTACAATAATTACAAAAGCTATGACTACCTTCCCGGGGAGGATATGGCAGTGCCAAAATCTATCAGCAGATTTATGGAAAAGGGGCTGAAGCAGTCAGCCACAAGAGAAACCTGCTATACCTGGTTTGCCTGCTCAGGGGAATTTCTGCAAAATACAAGTAAGCAAAAGCAATATCTGACACATACTATGGAATATCTATTCTGGAAGCTGGAGCGTGTTTGAAAAAGGCTTTCTGCACGGACAAAAAGAGCATTGTCCATAACAGACAATGCCCTTTAACTTATACATCATTCGTGCTATCAAAACTAACCGTCACTCACAAAAGCTGTGAATGACGGTTTTATTTTTATTATTCCTCTACAGGTGCTTCCTCTGCCGGAGCCTCAAGAGCTTTCATGCTCAGGCTAATCTTCTTGTCTTCGCCATTGAAATCAACAACCTTAGCCTGGATCTCCTGTCCGATGGTAAGTACATCAGATGGCTTAGCAACATGCTCTCTGGAAATCTGAGATACATGAAGAAGTGCATCTACACCAGGTGCAAGCTCTACAAATGCACCAAAGTCTGTCATACGTGCAACCTTACCAGTTACAACATTTCCTACAGCGAAGTCCTCAGCTGCTGTGAGCCATGGATTCTCCTCCGGGAATTTCATAGTAAGAGCAATCTTCTCACCCTTGATGTCTTTGATCATAACCTTAACAGTCTCGCCTACTGTAAAGACTTTCTTCGGGTTTTCAACTCTGCCCCAGGACATCTCGGAAATGTGAAGAAGTCCGTCAGCGCCGCCAAGATCGATAAATGCACCGAAGTCAGTAACATTCTTAACAACACCCTCTACAGTATCGCCAACATGGATGCGCTCCATAAGCTCCTGCTGTTTCTTAGCTTTCTCAGCAACAAGAAGCTGTTTGCGGTTACCAATGATACGGCGTCTTCTCGGATTGAACTCTGTGATAACGAATTCAATCTCCTGATCAGCATATTTGCTGAGATCTTTCTCATAAGTATCGGAAACAAGGCTTGCAGGGATAAATACGCGAGTCTCTTCTACATTCACACATAATCCACCGTCAAGTACCTGGGTTACAGGAGCTTTTAATACTTCCTGATTCTCAAATGCTTCCTCAAGGCGTTTATTGCCTTTCTCTGCCGCAAGTCTCTTGTAGGTTAAGATAACCTGGCCTTCACCATCATTTACCTTAAGGACTTTTGCTTCCATGGAATCACCTACATGTACAGCGTCAGTAAGTACTACGGAAGGATCATTGCTATATTCACTCTTGGTGATAATACCATCAGCCTTATAGCCAATGTTCAGGATAATTTCGTCTTCTTTTACATCGATGACCTTTCCCTGTACGATTTCTCCATTTCTGATTGTTTTTACGGAATCTTCCAGCATCTGTTCAAAACT
>CAKRRX010000101.1 GCA_934394595.1 uncultured Blautia sp.
ACAATCTTCGGATTATACATCAGAACATTCATAAATCCCATGTGCACGGCAATGATATTTTTCCGTACCCCGATCATATTCGCTGCCATACCAACACACTCTTCCTCGTGTGCCTTTAAAGTATCCAAAAGATCCATCCCCGTCTTCCGATCCGCCTCAGTTGCCGGCTCGGATGGCTGGTTCAGAAAAATGAGATCTCTCATAATTGGTTTTACCATACTACTCCTCCATAATACAAAATATCTCCCCATGGGACACATCACTTGCGTGAGAGGTGTGGGGAGTCCTGTTACAGATATAATACAATATTAATTATAAAAAATCAATGGTACAAAATTTTCTTTAAACTGTATATCGATAAATGAAATTCCTCCGTAAGTTCTTTCAGAGAACATCCATTTTTCTTCTTCTCACGGATCATCTGATTTCTTTCATCCAGTTCTTTTCTTATTCCCGTGCTGTTTCCCCAGCTTTGTCTTGTACCATCTTTTTTCGGAATATAGATCAGTTCTCCTGCACAGTATTCCTGAACCTGTATGAAAAGTTCCTCAGGCAGGATATCTTTTCCATTCAAATATGTCATGCGTTTTCTCCTTTTGAAATGAATTTTCATAAGATATCACAAAACATATTTGCTGGCGATCCCTTCTTACTCTACATATCCAATCGCCGTTTTTATGTTTTGCGATATATAGAGTTCGGATCCTATCATATTATTTGATTTCTTTATAAGTATAAGTATTTTACACATGGTCTGCTTCCTCACTGATCTTGATACCGTTATTATAATATATACCCAAAGAGAAGTAAATGAATTATTCTTCATACCATTTCTGTTGCATCGTATAAAGCCTGTAATATTCTCCTTTTTCAGCTAACAACTCCTCATGATTTCCAATCTCTGCTATCTTTCCGTCTTTCATGACGATGATCTTATCCACTTCCTTACAGATTCCAATTCGGTGCGATACGATGATTGCTGTTTTTTCTCTAGCAATTTTCAGAAACATTTTTAATACTTTCGTTTCCATAAGCGGATCCAGAGCTGCTGTCGGCTCATCCAGAAAAATAACGCTGCTGTCTTTCATCATTCCTCTTGCAATTGCAAGTTTCTGCCATTGCCCTACAGAAAGTTCTCTGCCGCCGAATTCATTTCCCAATAGCTGATTTACAGATGCCTGGGAAATGAATGTCTCTAACCCAACCTGACGCAAAAGCATGTATATTTTATCCGTATTTTCCATCTGCTTCCAGTCGCCAATCCCAATATTTTCTCTTACAGTCAATTCATACTTTATAAAATCCTGGCTGACAAAAGAAATTTGTTTATAGAATTCTTCCGGATCAAGAGATCGCAGACTTTGCCTTCCGTAATATATCTGTCCTTTTTGTGCTTGATACAAGCCCGTCAGTAATTTTACCAGTGTTGTTTTTCCACTTCCGTTATTTCCTACAATAGCAACAACTTCATTTCGTTTTATTGTAAAAGAAAGATTCGAGACTGCCGGAGTTTTTCTCTCTGGATAAGAAAAACTTAATTGTTTTACTTTGATGCTGTCAAAATCTGAACAGAGTTTTTCCGTTCCCTTTTCCGCTTCTTCCATATCCATAAAATCATAATAATCTTTTACGAATGCTGCACATTCCGGAATCCGACCAAGACTGATCAGAAAATATTTTGCTGCTGTCTGAAACGAAGTAAATGCTGCTAAAGCTGCCGCCATCATTCCCACATCCAATACCTGATGTAATAAAAGAAGCATTGTACTAAAAATACTCAGCAGATATCCGCTTTTGCAGAAAATTTCACATATCAGCAAACTGTGCATATCACGTTTCTTAAAATCCCAGACTTCCTGCTTCATATTATCCCGCGCCGCATACATTTTCTGTTCAATATAATCTTCGATTCCAAAGATTCGAAGTTCTTTTACTGCCTGCTTATCTCCAAACAGATGATACAGATAATTTCTGCGTCGTTCTCCTGCTGCCTGATATCTTTTTAACTCATAAAATTCTTTTCCCCGAACCAGTCGCACAATGAGATATGGGAACACGCTCAACAAGGATATCACCACAAGAACCGGATGAAATCCAGCCAGTACAAGCAACGTGCCATTTACTTTAAGAAATTCTGCCAGTATATTAAATACCGATAAACTCAGATCCGAAAAACGTTCCTGCTCAATACAGTCTTTTGCCCGTTTCAGCATATTATTTGTTTCTGTATTTTCATAACAGATCATTGACAACCGAATCCCTTTTTCTCCAAGTTCTATCTGTAATTGCTGTCCTGTCTGAAAATCAATTCTGACCATACAGGAATAAAAGATACTGTTTGCTACTTCTGTCAGAACAAAAACTGCCAGAATCATACAGAAACAGATCAGGCTGCTTTTGAAATCTCTTTGGTAAACCAAATTAAGAAAAACGGACATCAGCCAGATCGTTATTGCCGCCATCAGCGACTGTGACATCATACAGATGATCTGAAGAACAAGTGTACGCGGAACAATTCGGTGGATATCTCTCAACGATCGTAATAATAGTGTTTTCATTTCACAGTTCTCCTACTGATACCATTTTGCCTGTCTGCAGAATAGTTCATGATACAACCCCTGATTTTTCATCAACTCTGTATGGTTTCCCTGTTCTGTTATTGTTCCGTTTTTTAGTACCAGAATATGATCCGCCATCTTTGCACTTGCCAGACGATGTGAAATCATCAGACTTCCTCTGGATCGTAACAGCAAATAAAATAACTGATACATATTATATTCTGATACCGGATCCACAGATGCCGTAGGCTCATCAAGGACTGCATAACCGGTATCATTCAGGAAAATCCTGCCGACAGCCAATCGCTGCCATTGCCCTCTGGATAAATCTATCCCCTCATGTTCCAGTTTTCCGAGACCGGTATCCAGCCCCAGTTTCTTTAGTTCTTCCAAATGCACCGCATCCAGAACCTCCTGCAATTCCAGATCATGAGAAATCCTGGCTAAATTTCCAAAACCAATATTTTCACGAATTGTCAGCTCATACTGAAAAAAATCCTGAAATACCGCTTTGATAACTTTTCCAATCTCACCATTGCTCAGATTTCTTATATCATAGTCATCAAACAAAATCCTCCCACTGGTCGGCTGATACAGCCCACATAATAATTTTATGATCGTGGTTTTTCCGGAACCATTTTCACCTACAATGGCAGTACTTTTTGAAAGATCCAGTTCAAAACTGATATCATGTAAAGTTTCCGTTCCCGCGTCTGGATAAGAAAAACAAACATGCTCAAACCGGATCCGGCGGACAGGTCTGTCTATGCATCCTTTTCGTTCCGGCATATTTTTTAACGCAAAAAAGGAATGAAGATACGACATTTCCTGAATCTTTCCGGAAAAATTTCCAAAAGTTTCCAGTAAACCATTGACCGTATCGACAATGTTTAGAATTGTATGGAATAAGACCAGAAACATACCAACAGAAATCCGTCCTGTAATTACACTATGCAGCAGGAATCCCCCGGAACACAGATACCACAATGCAGCAAATGTACTTTTTCTTAACAAAGTTTTCTCTACTCTAATCAGTGTCTCCTCTTTTTCTTTTCTCAGTTTACTGCTTTGTTTTTTCCAAAGTTTTTCTATGTAATCCGTTGCCTGATATATTTTCAGTTCCGCCAGACTTGTCTTTCCGGTCAGCAATCTTTCATAATAAGCAATTTTTCGTTCATCTGCCGTCTGCCTGGAATATAAATCATACCACAGACATCCTGCCTTATAATTTTCATACAACATAGGGGGTAAAAACAGCAGAAAGATACCCACCAACAACGGGGATGCCGGTTGAACAATCAGCAGATACCCGATCAGCAAGATTATAATTTTGAACATTTCACACAGTTTCCAGAAAATCATTCTGATTTTCTCACCTGGATTCTGCGAAATTCTCGAAATACTGTCATAAGTCTGCGGATCTTCATAGCAGCTGTAATCCAGCTTTCTGTATTTCCGCACAATCTCTTTTTCCAACCGATCCGTTATTTGCATATCGAATCGAATTTCCACATAGCGATCCACCCCCGTCAAAAGCACTTCTGAAAATACACCAGCTATAAATATTACCAAATGCGTATTCAATATGAAGTGGAAACGATTCTCCTGTAATAAAATTAAAATATCATCTACTATCCTTTGAAGAAGCACAGTATTCACCGGAACAATGATTGCTGTTAAAACAGAATTCAATAATTTCATACAGCTCCATAAGCGACTGTATTTCCATATGATACTTAAAATTTCTTTCATTTGAGTTTTCATATGATATCCATCTCATTTCCTTTTGATGAAGTATAAGATCATTATACTTTATCAATTCAAAACGTACAGGATAGAAAATTGTTTTAAAAGATTTGTGTACAAGAACGATTACTTTTCGTATTTTGCTATCGTTTACAATCGTGTAGATATTATAGTAGTTGTCTACACGATTGTAAACTTTTTGATATATTCAACTATTGTTTCTATTTCTCAATCTCAAACTTAAATTTACTGTTACTCCAGACATCATCCTTAAAATGGATTTCCATTGTCTTCCAATCTTTCGGGACTTCGAAGCCGACCATTCCATCCATTTTCTTTCCTGGAGCTATCGTGCCATCCAGCTGGTTACTGGTTTCGTTTTCCATCATGGCGGCAAGAGAATAGTTCAACGCATAGTCATCTGCGTAGCCGTCAAAGTTCAATGCGCTGCTGACATTTATTTCGTTTTCCGAATTATTCACAATCTCGAATTCTACCATGACATATTCATTACCATCGGTCGGTTTGTTGTATTCAGAGCCTTCGTTTTCAGAATAGCTGACCATCGTCACCTGTACATCGTTCATCTCTGCTGTCTCGCCGATTCCGAATGTATCCTTTTCTTCCCGATCTTCAGAAGTATCTGTCGCACTTTCCGTCGTGGTTTCAGAACTTTCTGCATCCGCTGTTTCTACTTTTTTCGGTTTATTTTCACCCCCGGACATCGCTGCGATAAGGATGACAACAACAACCGCAATCGCGATCCATTTGCCGATTCCTTTTTGCTTTTTCCGGCAGTTCGGGCATACTTTTGCATCTTTTGAGATTTCGGTTTTACAGTGTTTGCATAATTTTGTGTCTTTTTTGTTTTCCTTTTCCATCGTATTTTTCTCCATTTTTCTGTCTTTTTTCGGAAAACATTTCCAAACGGCTCTTTTTTGGTATAAAAGAAAGAAGCCGGAATTATTTTCCTGTGCTTCTTTCATCATACAGATTCTATATCATTTTATGGTATGCACACAGCATACACTTTTTCAGAATAAACTTTCCAGAATCATCGCAATCATCACTGCTGCGACAAACATCACCATATACAGCAAAATATCACCGACGATGCGAAGCGATTTCGCAGGATGATTCATCAATGGAATCTTCCGGCGGACACCCCGGTAGTCGCCGATCAGAAAAATACTTGCCATCTGCGAACTCCACAGGCAGATTCGGTTTATATATTGAATGGCCGTATTTGCCGTTGTTCCGTCCGTATTCTGAAAGTTTATGGAATAGCAGAACCATGCGACCAACAGATATCCCAGACCTGCCAGAAGCATTTTCCAGAAATTACCGGAGCGAAATCCAGGAGGTGCCCAGGACATATTGTGATTTTTCGTGACATGGTTTGATGCTGCCACAAAAATTTCCTGCTGCCCCGAAGGTTTTTGTCCACTTGCATTTTCCAGCGCACGCAGCAGTTCTGTGACATTCTGATACCGTTCTTCCGGATTCATAGCAGTACAACGCGAAATAATCTTTCCCATCTGCCCGGCTGCTTTTTCTTCTATCGGAAATTTGCCTGTCAGAAGATAATTAAACAGCACACCCAGTCCGTAAATATCCGTCCTCGCATCAGTCTGTGAAAATCCAAACTGTTCCGGTGCTGCATATCCTTCCGTTCCCATCATCACCGTATCTCTGTGTTTTCCCGGCTGGTAGTGACGGGCGATGTTAAAATCAACCAGCTTGATCCTGTGGTCAGCGGTAAGCATGACATTTTCCGCTTTCAGATCCCGGCAGATAATCGGCGGATCAGCTTCATGGAGTGGCAGTAATGCCAGACACAGATCCCGGATGATTCCGGCAGCTTCCGTCTCGGAAAATTTCATACCGCATTCCAGACATTCTTCCAGATTTTTCCCGGTCTCATATTCTTCGATGATAAGCAGACGATTCTCGTCCAATCGAATACATTCATAAATTGCCGGAAGATAAGGATTTGTATGTTCTTTCAGAAAAACATACACAGAATACAATTCCGAAGAGATCACTTTCTGTACTCCGATAAGACCTGTCTGTTGATCTCTTACCAGGTCAATGGATTTATCCTCTCTCAATGCTCCCAGATGCTGATACTGCGATAAACGATATTCTTCTGCCCGTGTCATAAAACTCCCCCTCTTGCATTCATACAGGAAAAATTATATAATACCCTCACTTATAATGCAAGGAGCTGCCAAATTTATGAAACCATCTGAAAAATCAAAAAATACCAATGAACTGATGCAGATTCTTTCTTCTGCAAAAACGCCCGAGGAATTACAGGCTTATACGGAAACGTTGAAACAGGAACATATCAGCTGCTCTTTTACTGATTTTATCTCCGAAAAGCTCCGGGAACGGGAGCTGTCTGCCGCCGACCTGATCCGCAACTCTATGATCCAGCGAAATTACGGTTATCAGCTTCTCAACGGAACCCGAACACCTTCCAGAGATAAGGTTCTGGCTTTTTGTCTTGCGCTTGGACTCGATCTGACGGATACCCAGCGTGCATTAAACTGTGCCGCAACCGGTCAGCTCTATCCCAAAAACAAAAGAGATTCTGTTCTGATCTTTGCGATTGAAAAGAATCTCTCTGTTATGGAAACAAATGATCTGTTATACGATATGGAAGAACCACCGTTAAAAGTGCTCTGATCTCTTATCGTTTCATGTATCGCTTATTCACATACACCATTCCTGCCAGACACAGCACCAGCTGCAAGATGGATGACATCGGTGTGGCAAGGCCAATGTGGAACAGGGACGGATTCGGCTGGATACTCATAAAATAGGATACCGGTACACGGACACAGAAAGCGCCGAGGATTCCCTGGATCATAACAAATCTTGTCATGCCGATACCATTGTAGAAACCGATATAACAGAAGAATACCGCCGTAAAAATACAGTCAATCGCATATGCTTTCAGATAATCTGCCGCTGCCAGAATGACCTCCGAATCGGAAGAAAAGATACCGGCGAGCAGATCTCCGTGGAAGAAGGATAAAAAGAACATTCCCACACCGATCGCGAGGGATACCAGTGCTCCATAATGGAGTGCTTTCTTTGCACGGATCATTTCTCCGGCTCCGTAATTTTGTGCCACAAACGCCGAGATGGACTGCATAAATGCAGACGAGATCAGCATAATAAATGCACATACCTTTTCTGCCACACCGACGCCTGCCGATGCAACTACACCCATAGAATTGACAATGGCAAGAATAATCAGAAAGGAAATTCCCACCAGAATATCCTGCAGTGCAATCGGTGCTCCCAGTCCTGCCATTTTTTTCAACAGATCTTTACGGATACGGATATCTTTCCGGCTCATCGTAAACGGCAGTTCCTTTTTCCGGATAAAGAACCAGGAAACTACCACACTGATGATCTGTGCAAATACCGTGGCAAATGCAGCACCTGCCGTTCCCATATGAAATCCCGCGCAAAGCAGCAAGTCCCCGAGAATATTACAAACACAGGCGATAGCCACGGTCAGCAGAGGCGTCCGGGAGTCACCAAGTCCGCGGAATACACATCCAATCAGATTATATGTAATAATAACCAGCATACCCGCGCCACAGATCCGTACATACGATACGGTTTTATCAAAAGCTTCTGCCGGAGCATTCATGATGCTGCTCACCTGCGGTGCAAACACTACCAGGATAACGGTCATGAACACCGCGATCACAGTGAACAGGATGATGGCGGTTCCGATGGTCTTTCCAAAGTCAAGAACCAGATACCACCAAAGGCACAATCTCTCCTTTTTTTACATCGATCAGCCCATGATCCGTGAGTTTCAATGCCGGGCTTACCGGAAGTCCGAGCGTTCCTACAGACATGATTGGATTATGATGTTCATATCCCAGATTGATCAGACTTTCCCGCACTTCTTTCAGCGCGTTTCCGGTTGCTTCAATGGATGCCTCCGAAAGAATTCCACAGACAGGTAATGCAAGTTCCGCGAGAATCTGCCCATCTTTTACTGTAAGAAAACCGCCCTGTAATTCCCCGATTCTCTGTACGGCACACAACATATCTTTCGGATCACTTCCCGCAACAAACAGATTGTGATGATCATGAAAAAATGTAGTTGCTACGGTTCCCTCTCTCAGACACGAACCGGTCAGAAATCCATAGCCGATATTTCCATTTTTTCCATGCCGCTCCAGTACCATCGCCAGCAGACATCCTCTTTCCTGCCAGCAGATCTTGTGCTCTTTTACCTGCATGGTTATCAGTTTTTCCGTGGTCTGGGTGCGATCCGGATGTACTTCCATCGCACGGACCGTTACTTCCCCTTCTTCGAACGGAACTTTAACATCAAAATCCGAAAGTGTTACTTCCGGAAGGGAAACACTGTGATAAAAATCTTCCGGGAATGCATACGGTTCTACGGGGAATGTCTGTCTGTCCTCTTTTTTATAGATAGCAATTCCATTTTTAAACACCGTTTCAGGCTCCAGTAATTTTGCCGGATCCTTCAGAAGGATAAAATCTGCCAGTTTTCCCGGAGCGATCACTCCCCGATCATAAAAATGCATTCTCTGGCACGGTGTATAGGTCGCACAGTAAATCGCCTGCTCTTTCGGAAATCCCATCTCGATCGCCTTTTGTACTACGGCATTCAGATGCCCCTGTTCATATAAAACATCTGCCATCGTATCATCTGTCACAAAAGAACAATATTCAAATAAATGATTTTCACAGATATACGATAACACTTCCGGGTTCAACATCTTATCCTGGATCTCAAAGAACATTCCATTTTCGATTCGCTGTTTTACCTCTTCCAATGTATGTTCTGTATGATCTCCATTAATGCCAAGATACAGGAATTTTGCAAGATCCAGATCCACCAGAGACGGACAATGCCCTTCAATCACATATCCCGGATGCTCCTGCCGCAGATAATCCAGAAATTTTGTGATTTCCAGATGATTTTCCCGAATAATTTCCCGGTAATTCATAATCTCGCCAACACAGACCACATCTTTTTCACCAAGCAGATGCTTCATCGCCTCAAAATCAATCACACCGCCGGTGGTTTCCAGTTTTTCACTGGTCGATGGCACGCTGCTCGGAATCCCGTAGAAAATATCAATGGGTGCATCTTTTGCCGCAGATATCATCT
>CAKRRX010000102.1 GCA_934394595.1 uncultured Blautia sp.
CCGTAGAGGATATACTCTACCTCACCTTTGGAAATATAGTGGCTGCTCAGCTTTGCATTACTAAGGGACTGATCATCTTCCTTTGTGGTAAGACAGTTGAACATCTCTGTCATATACTCCATAAGATAAGCTTTTTCCAGTGTTTTTCCACTGATCTGATCCAAACCATTTAAAAATGCACTGAATTTCTCTGTAAATCCGTCACTTTTGGTCAGCTTGTCCACCATCTTCTCATCATCGGTGTCTATGGAATCCGAACTTGTCCCAGTTCCCGATTCCGCTGTAGCCCCTGCAATGCCGCTTGGAAAATCATCCGGGTAGGTCATGCCCTCCGCTTCCTTCAAATCCTTGCTGTCCTGATTTTTCAAAGTGTTTAAAAGATCGCTGTAGGAATTGCTGGCATCCTTTGCCTCCTGCTTCTTTTCCTGCTGCTTTCCTTTGGCATCCTCGTCCTCAGATTCTTCCCCGATTTCCTGAAGAACCTCCGTATAAAATTTCTCTGTGGATGCATCCTGAAAAGTAAAGTTCATATAATCATTCTGCAAAACATCACTGTGGGAATTCCAGAAAAGATTGATGGCATTTGTCTCCCCCTGATTGATCACATAGGAACCTTCCGTGCCGTCCACTGACAGGGATTTCAGATTCTGGGGAATTTTTTTCAGCTCTTTTCCATAGTTTTCAAATGCCTTGGCAGTCTGACCATTATATTCCAGGCAGCTGATCAGGCTTTTTACATCCTTTTCCTCTATTTCCAGCTGATCCAGTTCCTCATCCAGGTCGGAAACATCCTCTCCCAGACGGATCAGCTCATTTTTGCTCTCTTCACAGGCTTCCCTGGCAGGCTTGATCTGTTTTTCCCACACAGACAGCACTTCATTCAGGGCTTTTACCCCTTCTGTGGAGGAATCCTGGATTGCCTTTGCCTGATCCATGTAGCTGTCGATGGTGCTTTGAAATGCCGCTGCCTTATCATTGTGGATCTGATCCATTTTATTGATGGACTGGCTTACAATTGACCCAATATTATTAAAAGTAGAGATCTCCTCCTGGGTAAATCCATTTTCCTCTGTCACACCAGGTGCCAGGCTTTCCCGAGACTGATACAGGGCAATGGAAGCCACCAGATCTGCATAAGTATAATAATCAAACTCTTCTGATTCCCACACCTTTGCCCCTGCCAGAAGCTTCCGAAAAGCGGTTGCATCAATTTCTCCACTATGCATTCCCGGCACCGCAGTGGTTCCATACATATAATTTTCCAGAGAACGGGCAGCCAGCCAGAAGATGGCGCCTTTTTTATATTCGTCCAGAATAGAGCTCTGCACAGATGAAAAACCATCCACGTTGGAAACGGCATCAATATGCTTTTCCACCTCTTCTTTTGCCTTTTTCAAAGGCTCCCCGATCTTTTTCAGGGCTTTTCCGTATTTGGTCTTATTCTTGATGTGTTCTCTTTTTTCTTTCATATTTTTCAGAGGAAGCTTTTTCATTTTTTCCAGAATATCATTGACGATATATACCGGTCCTCTGATCTTCATATATTCCATAATCTGCTGTCTTAGCACATCTGTCTCAGCCAGGGAAGTCCCCTTCACACCGGAAGCGGTAAGCCCGTTTTCCCCAAGCTCCATCTGAAGCATAGAATGAAGAGTCTCCTTTTCCTCTCCGATGTCAATGCCACAGGATTCCTTGAAATATCCCTGAAGTGTATCTTTTACCTTCGCAGAATCCGGGGCATCTGCCATAGCCAGCAGTCCATATTCGTCTTTTAATTTTTTGTCATATCTTGAAAGTGCCGCATTCATGGTCAAGTCTCCTGCACCGGATACCTCAGTTTTTGCGGCATACAAACGGGAGACATCTACAACAATTCCACTGAAAATGAGCATTGGCAGCAAAATCAGTGCCAGAAACACGGAGATCGCTCCTCTATTTTTTCCCATGAAAAACTGCATATGTCTCCCCCTCGTACCTTTTGTTTTTAAAATATAATTTCTTTTACTCTGTTAAACTTCTGAATAAATTCATTGGCCTTTCCATCCAGTCCCAGCTTTTTCAGCAGGAAATTTCCCATATCCCATGCAAGATCAATATTTCGCACAAAATCTGTGGAATTCATCACAGGCTGGCAGGCAGCGGCATATAAAGTCAGTGAATCCTTTACGCCCAGATACCGCAAAATTCCAGGGGTTGGAATTTTGTATTGGATTTCTGCGTAAATAGTTTTTGATAAAGCATTATTTTCCATCCGGACAGAGGCTTTTGTGGTTCCCATGGAAAAAAGCGCGCTTGTCTTTTCCAGCGCCTCCTGATACCCGGAAAGTCTCTCCAGATTTTTGGAGGACATTCCCAGACGGTAAATCTTCGTAAGGCTGCCTCCGTATGCATCATAATAATTCTTTACCTGTTTTTCCGTAGGGCCATTTTCCCAGGAAAAATCAATTGCCGAGTCCTCCAGCAGATTTTCCTGGGAAAACTCCTCATATCCGGGATAGGCAATTTCCCTGGTACACATAGAAGCCACTCTCTCCACCTGAAAGAAAAAATAGCTTTCCTGGATCTTAAACAATCCAAGGTAAATGATCACCATCACGATTCCAATGGTAATGGGAAAGTAAATGGATGCTTCTACAATTATGGCACCGGACTCCCGATTGTCTTTCATTAATTACTTACCTAAAGTATCAACTGCATTATCCGTCTTGTCAAATACATTGCCAAGTAATGTAGTCAGTCGATCCTTAAAAATAACAGCCAGTGCGATCACAACCACAACGATCAGAACAATGGTAATGATCTCCACAGCACCTTTTTCCTCGGATTTAAAATCCTCCCGGAAATTATTCCACTTAAACTGTGTGCTGATCCATAATTTTGTAAGTGCGTCTCTCATAACTTGTATCCTCCTTGATTTTCCCTTTTATTAAAAACGGCAAAACCGCTTCTAACCCATTCCATTCATCATCGGAACCAATACCAGGAGCAGGATTCCGATAAAGATCAGAAACACCGGCAGCAAAAGCTTGGAATTTGCTTTTTCGCCTTTTTGTTTCACTTCATTTTTCTTCATTTCCCACATCTCATCGGAAAGGTCATTCAGAAACATGGCAAGCTCTTCATTTCCTTTTTGCAGGTTCTGTATGATCAATGTGGAAAATTTCTTCACTTCTTTGACACCGCAGCGCTCCGCAAAATTCCGGTAAGCCTCGATCTCCATCACGCCATTTTCGATTTCCAGGCTGGTCTGCTGCATCTCGATGTATAGCTGGCGTGTTCCGGTTATGGCCGTTCTTTTCCAGGCATCCCGGACCACCATTCCGGAATTGATCAAAAGAGTAAGCTTGGACAATGCCTGTGGAAGATCCATAAGAATTTCCTGCCGTCTGGCATCCAGCTTATCCTTCAGGGAAAAATCCACATACAGCACAAGAAGTACTGCCAGGACAACTCCCAGAAGCAAAGCCTCCACGCTTCCGGCCACAGAAGCCAGAAGAAGCATCACGATCAGGATGGTGTATCCGTATGTGATCTTTGCCCCCTGCATGATGTAGTAATAAAACTCTGCATATTTTTTTCCTTTGATTTCGGAAATCTCTTTGATTTTCTGACGCGCCTTTTTGCTTCTGGTGTTAAAATGAAACAGCTTCATCACAGAAAATCCCACGCAGAAAAGCTGGCTCATCTGAAATTCTTCGGCAAATTCGCTTTCTGTATATTTCTGATATTTTTTGCCTTTAAAACAGGCAAAAAACAGCCACAAAAGCACAAAAGGTGTACTGATGGCCACCAGTCCCAGCTGAAAAAAGTCCTGCATATCCTCACCTTATACCTTTATCTCAATTATTTTCTTTCCCCACAGATAGGCAGCTGCAAATAATCCAAGTGCAGCCAGCTTCACCACAATATTTTCCGGTGTATTTTGCACAATGGACATGTTTCCCGCCCCATTTAAGGTAAGCATAATCAGAAGGGGCATCACAGTCATAATGTTCAATTCATTTTTATTGGCTGTAAGCAAGGTTTCAATTTCCAGCTCTGTGCTGATCTTATCCCCGATGATCACTCTGGTCTCTCCCACCACTTTTCGCAGGTCACCGCCGTACTGGCTGCATACCTGGAAAATCGTGGCAAAGCTCTCAATATCGTCCAGATGGCTTCTGGCAGCAAAATTCATGAGAAGGTCATTTAATACCATACCATTGTAAAGACCGGTAACGATCAGCTCGATCTCACAGGCAATATCGGATTTCTTTCCATAGAGATCTACCATATCCAAATAGGCATCCTGAAATGCATCCTGGGTATTTTTTCCGGTAGAATAGCTGGCTGTAAGAGCCTCCATCATATCCCGGAACTGAAGCAGAAGATTTCGCTGTCTCTTCTTTTTCAGATAGTTCTGATATTTTATACAGGCAGGAGGAATCATAACCACCCCTGCCACAATGGAAAACAAAAAGCTTCTGAAAAAGATCATACATACCAGAAAACCCAGGGCAAATCCAATGCCGGCGCCTGTGATTTTCTCCAGAGGGGACATTTTATAGATCCAATAATCATCTGCTTTGCCAAACAAAGGCTTCAAAGGTACATATTTTTGCTTTTTCCCTTTTGTTTTTCCTTTTCCCTGTTTTTTGTTTGCTTTTTTCATGATAACCTATATCCTTCCACTGATTCCCTGAAGTCGCAGCTTATGGTCATTTTGCAGCTGATTTCCAGTGCGCACCAGGCTTCCGCTGACATGGCTTAAGGTACTGTTTTGATCCTCCTCAAAACGGAACAGCTGATTCAGCTGGATTTCCCCGTCCTTGCAGCCCAGAACCTCTGTGATCTCCATAGTTCTTCTGGATTTATCCCTTAACCTGGAAAGGTGGATAATGATATCAAGTGCAGAGGCGATCTGCTGCCGGATAGCCGGTAGAGGCAGCCCTGCATTTCCCTGTAGAACCATGGTTTCCAGTCTGGAAAGCATGTCTCTGGTAGAATTGGCATGACCGGTAGACAACGAACCGTCATGGCCCGTATTCATGGCCTGAAGCATATCCAGAGCCTCTGCTCCACGAACCTCACCTACAATGATCCTCTCCGGACGCATTCGAAGGGCGGAGCGGATCAGCTCCCGGATGGTGATTTCTCCTTTTCCAGAGGAGTTTGCATTTCTGGTTTCCAGGCTGACCAGGTTCTGGATGCTGTGGATCTGAAGCTCTGCGGAATCCTCAATGGTAATGATTCGCTCATCTGCCGGGATAAAATTCGACAAAGCGTTCAAGAATGTGGTCTTTCCGGAACCAGTCCCGCCAGATATGAACAGATTGTACTTAGCTTTTACCAGTTTTTCCAGAAATCTCGCTGCTTCCGGGGTGACAGAGCCGTATTCCAGAAGCTTCTCTATGGTCATGGGCTGTCTGGAAAACTTTCGTATGGTCACAATAGAACCGGAACGGGAAATGGGCGGCACTACAACATTCACACGGGAGCCGTCCGGAAGTCTGGTATCTACGATAGGATTGGCAGGATTGACTTCTTTTCCCGCCTGCCCTACAATACGCTGAATGATATTGTACAGCTGTTCTTCACTTTCGAAGGTTCTGTTTACATGGTATAGCCTGCCTTTGCTTTCCACGAAAATATTTCTGGCTCCATTTACCATGATTTCGGTGATAGACTCGTCTGCCAGCAGTTCATCCAGCACTCCAAGTCCCCGAAGGGAACTGAATACCATCCGCGCTATGCGGTCACGGTCTGCAGGGTCCATCGGATAATTTCCACTTTTTCTGTCAATAATCTCTCTGATCTTCACTTGCAGCTGAGTATCTGAAGCTCTGCTCAAAAGCATTGCATCCGATAACAAAAACCTCTTTATATCCAGCGCAAGGTGATTGATTGCTTCTTCTGATAACATAATGATACGTTCCCTGCCTGTTTAGTAGTAACGGTAAGTGGGGTAGGCGGAACTCAGACCTAAAGCTCCTAAATACCCTGCTGCAATAAGAACTGCGACAAGAATTACCAAAATGATAAGGAAACAGAAATAGGAACGGGCAAAGTTTTTCAGATTCTTATTTCGTGTTCCCCCAAAGGAAAATACCAGAAGCAAAATAAATCCTACCAGTGGAATCGCAAAAAGTAATTCATATCCAAAATAGCCCCACATGCTGATAGGCTTATATTCCTCTGGAATGGTATTATAGTTTGGCTGTACCGGCACATAATTTGGTGTTGGCGCATAATTTGGCGCCGGTATGGAATTGTCCACGTATTCCCTGTCTGATACCGGTACCTTTTTTACACTTTTCTTCAGTGGCGCTCCGCAATCCTTGCAAAAGCTCATATCGTCACTGCACTCTGCTCCACAAAATCTACAATGCATCTCTTTTCCTCCCTCATTTGTAATGACTTTATCCTGCAAGAAGGAATCCTGCAAAGCAGGATTCTCCGCCTGCGGTGGGGCGATTTTTGCTTTTTTACATCTACGCTGAGGACTTTTGTCCCCTACATCTTATAAATCTCCCGGCGTAAAAAACCAGCCCTCTTTTTTGGATGATACTTCCGGTTCTTTTTCTGGTTCTTTTGTGGGTGCAGCCACTTCTGCAGCCTTGATTTTTTCCTCTTCTGGTGCCTTCTTTTCCTCTTTTTTGTCCAGAATATTAAATACCTGATCCATGGACAGCCTTTTTTTCGGATTCTGCTCCAGCATTCCACCAATCATCCTGCGCAGCTTCTGGGGCAGTTTTGGGGACAGAATCAGTTCCTGGTCATCCAGCACTGCTTCAAAGGCGTAATCATACTCACTAGTATCAAATCCCGGCATTTTTCCGGTAAGATATTGATGAAAAAGAATGCCCAGTGCAAACACATCCAGCTTACATGTCAGCTCTGCCTCTTCCCCACAGATAAACTGGCAGGCCTCCGGTGCCAGATATACCTGGTCGCCTCCCAGCTCATTCTCCGACTGCGGCGGGGCATTCTCAAAAAAGCTACAATCAAAATCAATCAGCTTTCCTACAAGATTTCCCGTCTTTGTCTGTTTTAATAAAATATTCGTTTCCTTTATGTCGGCATGAACAACATGTGCCTCATGAAGCTTTTTCACCCCATGGGCAATGGTTTTACACAAAAGTACCCTTTGCTCTGCTGGAAGTGCGGCCACATCTTCCGGGGATAGCTTCTGGGCATCTATCCTCTGTGTTGCAATATAATAATGGGAATCATACCGAAAAAATTCATGAATCTGAATAAGATTTCCGTCAGATGCCTGATGAATGGCTTCGTATAGCCTTTTCTTTTTTTCCTGATACTCCTGACAGTCTTTTATCCTCTGTTTTTGCAATGCTGAGGAAATAGAGTCTCCCATAGGATACACCGGATTCAAAAATTCCTTCAGGAAGTAGGTTTTTCCTTCCTTCACTGCGTAGGTCCACCTGGAAAAACCGGCGTTTTTATTTTGAAAGGGCGCGAGTAATTTATACTGATTGATCATATCTTCCATTTCTCTTTGTTCTCCCTTCCAAACTTATCTCAGGTACCGCTGGTAGGGTACCTTGTATTCCTCCCACAGCTCCTGTACTTCTTTTTCCTGCTTTTCCATAACCGAAATATACTTTTTTTCCAGAAAATGAAGTCTGTTTTCAAAAAATCTCCTGGTTGTAGGAAAATCTCCGAAAAAAAAGCTCATCATCCCCATGGTCAGATCATCTCCGGCATACTCACCCATCTCTTCTTCCAGATTTCTTTTGAATTCTTCCGGTGTTTTGCCATTTACCAGTGTTTTCACCAGCAGGTATTCAAACTCCATAGGTGAAGAAACATAGCCAAAGCATCCATCTGTAGCGGCAAAAAGCAACGCCGGCTGTGTCAGCAAAATCGTTTTCGAATGGATCTGGAAATTGCCGTCGGAGGACAACACATTATTCATCGCCCCGTCACAGGTAAGGTTTTCCAGTGCATCCGTCACATCGGTATCATCTACTGTCAGCTGCGCCAAACCGTCAGAATCCAGAAGATAGACCCTGGAATCCCCTGCCCAGAAAATATGTGCCAAAATTCCCTCAGAAACTTTCTTCGCATAAACCATGGCCAAAGTGGTTGGAAATTTTCGCACCATGGAACCTCTGATTTTGATTCTCTCAACTGCATATTTCTCGCAAATGGCATAGGCTTTTTCAATGTATGTTTTCAGATTCTTTGTCATCTCACCTGCAGAATCCGTGTTTTTCCCTTTACAAAAGAACCAGTCGTGAACGGCTCCGCTCACAGCCCGGGATGCAATATATGCTCCGGTATGGCCATCAAATTTTTCATATCTTCTGGCTCCCAGGCCACCGCATCCATCAAATACTCCTACCAGCGCACATCCCTCATCTGTTGCACAAAAGAAACTGTCCTCTCCTAGATTTTCCCTGGCCATCCTGTTAATTGTAAAAATAGTGTCCAGACAATCTTCAAAACAAATGTTTTGTTCGTTCATTTTTTCTTTTATCCTTTATATGGAATTGCAAATAGCGTCCAAAATTTCCGTATACTCAATCTTTGACAGGCCCTGATCATTGTCCTCTGTTACTGCATGGATCACATTGTTCCAATTGTCCCGGATATTGCTCCAGCCTGGTTTATCCGGTGCAAAAATCAGAAGTCTCTTTGCATTTTCATCCATCAGGCCAGGTGCATTTTTGCTTCCCCACCATTCTGTAAGCCTGTCAAAATCCTCTGGCATTCCACTTGGATAATTTTTTACTCTTTTTCCAAATCCAAGGGCATGGGTTCCATCATCAGACCACACCACGATTACATGCCTTCTCTTTGCTGCATTATTGCTCCAGTCAGACTTCATTGCGTAGGCAAGGGCTTCCAGGCCATCCTCAGGGTCATCTCCGCCGCCAGACGGAACAATACTCTTGATACATCTTTCAAACTCATCTGCCTGTTCTGGCAGGTTAAAGAAATTAGTCACCATCATTGCATTCTCCCGGTCATAATAATAATCGCGGAATGCAACGATCCGAATCCGAAGCTGGCTGACCTTTTTTCCTTTTTCATCCATCTCCTTCTGGAAATCCTGGTAGAAATTAAGTGCATTGCTCTTTACCTTGTCCAAAATCGGATCCATACTCATAGTCGCATCAATGCAAAACACAAGATCTACCTCGTATGACATTTTGTTTTTGTAGTTACTGCCCATTCTTTTGTCTCCTCCCTTATTCTCTAATTCTCCTGACTGTCCTCTGAAATCTCAGTATCGGTTTTTGTTTCCAGATCGTCCCTCTTACTTTCTTTTGCTTCTTCTGTGGATTTGGAATCCTGTTGGGGTTTATCTGTTACAGAAGGCTGCGCTTTTTTTGAATCCTTATCTTCGTCCTTGGTGTCTTCTTGGGTATCCTTGTTGGGGGTATCTGTTACTGAAGGCTGCGCTTTTTTTAAATCCTTACCATCGTCCTTGGTGTCTTCTTGGGTATC
>CAKRRX010000103.1 GCA_934394595.1 uncultured Blautia sp.
GATTATGAAGATTCCAAAGCCACCGGTGCCACAGGCACCGAAACTCTTACCTTCCGTATCACCCAGCCAGTCCGGGCAGAGCTGGAGGCTTCTGATATCCCTTCCGTTTTTTACACTATGGATACTGTAGAGATTCCGGTAAAAACCCTGAATCTTGGAAAAGATGTCATTTATAATGCCAAAGTAACCTTAACAGCAGATGGATTAAGTCCAAAGGAATCCGTTTTTCTCGGAAATATAGAGGCTGGTACTGCCGCAGAAGGAACCCTCCGTGTCTATGTAAAAGGGATTTCCGGCAACGAAGATCAGATCACAGGAAATCTGCGTCTGACCTATGAAGATTCCACTGGCAGCTCCCACGAAGCTACCACAGACTTCCATTCAGAAATCAAGGAATCCCAGATTCAGTCCCTGAAAGTAGAAGAGAACCAGGAACAGACCAACAGCTGGTGGTATTCCATTATTGCAGTCTTTGCTGCTTTGCTGATTTTCATTATCCTGTTTCTCATTTCCAGACTTCATAGAAAAACAGTTTTGCTGGAAGAAGCAAGAAAGGCGGCCAGTCATTGAAAAAGCGAAAGGTCGATGGATTTACCTGTTTCATTTTTCTTCTCCTCTCCCTGGCTTCATTTTTTCTGATACAGCTTCTATATGGGATAAAAGAGGAACAAAAGCAGTATACCACCATGATTTCTCTTGGAAATCTTCAATATGACAGCGATTTTCTGAATAAAGCATCCAAAATAACCGGAATACAGGAAATCTGGCCTGTTGTAGAGATCCCGGTGACAATAAAAATAGGCGACTATACCAAGACATGCACATTTTCCGGAATTGATTTTGATGCTTTTACTACAGATTCCGGACAGGACACTTACGGAAATACACCAGTTCTCATCCTTGGAGGGAAAGCTCTGGCAAATATGAAAGATTCCAACGGTCACACCATTTCCCAAAAACAACAGGAAAAATATCTAAAAGCAGACACAGATCTTTCAATCATGTATTCCCTTGAAACTGCTGATGATCCAGAAGCATTCATGGAAACTCCCACAACATCACAAAAGACTACATTTCTCCCCTGCAAAGTAGCTGCCATTTTAACGGAAGAAGATCAGATCTATCTTCCGCTTTCCCAGGCCCAGGCGCTGTTCAGCAAAACCGGCACACAGAGGAACGTTACGAAAATCCTCCTGAAGATAAAGGGAAAAGAAAACCTGGAAAAAGCCAGAGAGTTGTTTGAAAATCCCTCTGTTGACTAACCTGAAAAAAACGCTATAATAAGAACAGGACCCAGACAATTGGTTCAAGCGCAAAGCCAGAAGCGGAGGTTGGCTTCAAAAAAACACAAAAAAGGAGCAAATGAAAATGGCAAAAATCTTAATCAGCCCATCTAAATACTTACAGGGCGCAGGAGAAATGAAAAATCTTGGAACCTATGCTGCAAAATGTGGAAAGAAAGCACTGGTTCTTATCAGCAAGGGCGGTTACAAGAGAATCGGAAAAATGATCGAGGACAGTTTTGCAGTCAGTGACTGTGATGTTGTTTTTGATTATTTCAATGGCGAATGCTGCAACAGTGAAATTGACCGCCTGGTAAATATTGTAAAAGAAAATCAGTGTGATCTAACCATCGGAATCGGTGGTGGAAAGATCTTTGACACAGCAAAGGCAGTTGCATATTATGCAGGAACTCCTGTATTTATCTGCCCAACCATTGCATCTACAGATGCGCCATGCAGTGCGCTGTCTGTTGTATATACCGAAGAGGGCGTATTTGAAAAATATCTGTTCCTTCCGGCAAACCCAAACCTGGTTCTGATGGATACAGATATTATCGTAAAATCCCCGGTTCGTCTTACTGTAGCCGGAATGGGAGATGCACTTGCCACTTATTTCGAGGCAAGAGCCTGCCAAAGAAGCGGCGCTACCTCCTGTGCTGGTGGAAAGACAACAGAAGCAGCTATGGCACTTGCAGAGCTTTGCTTCCACACTCTTATGGACGAAGGCGTTAAGGCAAAAATCGCTCTGGAAGCTGGAGTCTGCACCCCTGCTGTAGAAAAAGTAATCGAAGCAAACACCCTTCTTTCCGGAATCGGATTTGAAAGTGCCGGACTTGCAGGCGCACATGCAATCCACAACGGATTCACCGTACTGGAAGAGTGCCATCATATGTATCATGGTGAAAAAGTGGCCTTTGGTACTCTGACACAGCTTGTTCTGGAAAATGTTCCTCAGGAAGAACTGGAAGACATTATCCTGTGGTGTATTGAAGTAGGCCTTCCTGTTACCCTGGCAGAGCTTGGCGCAGCAAATGTAACAGATGAGCAGCTTATGGAAGTTGCAAAAACTGCCTGCTCAGAAAATGACACACTTCACAACATGCCATTTGAAGTAACCCCAGAAACTGTATTTGCAGCGATCAAAGCAGCAGATGCTTACGGCAGATATTATCTGGACGAAGAATAAAATACAGGAGAAAATCAGGCTGTCGGTTGCTTTGTGACTGGCAGCCTCCTTATGCGAAATTTTGTATCTATATGTTTTTCATTATATTCCAGCCTGGTCAAGCGTGGCCAGGTTGTTTTTTTGCAAAAATACCGAATTATCCATGAAAATATAGCATTGACACCAGAAAAGTACCATGATAAAATCGTTCTATCCTTCGGAGTTAGTTATGTGATACTTGTGATATATGTAACTAATATAAAGTATTTTCCGTTGCAGACATCATCACAAAACACAGAACCTCTCCCTAAAATCCCACCTCCAAAGGCCCTTTTCAAACAGGCTCTAAGAAAGGACATTATGAAAAAGAGACATTATTTTACAAAACTTTTGAGTATGACAGTGGCTGCCAATCTGGTGTTTTCTTCCCTTACCGTTCCGGTATTTTCAGCGGAACTGACCGGCAGCGAAAGTTCCACTTCTGTTTATGAGGAGCAGGCAGCCTCCTCGCTTTCCACAGAGGATGGAGTCCCAGCGGAAAAAATGATAATTTCCGAGACAGAAGAGAGCGATACAGAAGTTCCTGCATCTGACAATACGGATGAGGCCTCTGAAGAAACCACAGCAGCAGATCCGGATTCTCAGGAAATCTCTGTAACCGATTCTTCTGTATCTGATTCCGCAATAGAAGAGGATTCCACAGAAGAAAACACAGAGGAAACCCAGGAGCCGGTACTGGCAGATGCCGTCCCTGTGGAAATTTCCGTATCCGATGCCAACGTAACAAAAGACACTACCTCCCTTGCCGTAAACCTCTCCCGGGTACCAGGACTGGGAATTTTAAGAATTATTCAGCTGGATGCAGGAGATACTTATGACAAAACCCAGCTGAACAGCTATACCAGCTTGCATTTTTCTCTTATGGCGGACCTTGAAGCCGGGGAAAATGTATTAGACCTTACTACAGCGCCCACACCAGGCACACAGCTACTGGTAATTTTAAGAGATTCCGAAGGAGATAGTGTGGTAGATTATGTATCCGATCCCATTTATGTTACAAAAGAAGGCCAGGATTCCGACCAATCCAAATCACCGGAAGAAATCCTGAAAAATACCAGCGTTACCCTGATCAAAGACGGGGAACCCCGTACAGAAAACTTTACCCAGCAGGAGAACTCTGCCACAGTCCGGGTAAAGCTGGACAGCTCCGTTAATAAATGTTTCCTGAGACTTTGCGGATATGCCGGCAATACCAGTTTTGATCCGGACTCCAACTTCAACAAAGTCCTCTGGTCCGGATGGGTAACCGATGGATTTGAGCAGACTCTTTCCTTTACCCAGTCCATGCTGCCCCTGCCTGTAGGTTATGACATCATCGCATGCCTGAATGTACCGGTAGGAGAGGATTTTTACCGTCCCTCTCTTTCCCAGTCTCTGGAAGTGGTAGATAAAAACGGTCAGGGATTTCAGGATTATACCTATCCCAATGCATCCATTGACGAAACAGAACTTCAGGAAGGTGCCACTTCCCTTCACATTTCCCTCGCAGGAGATGAACGGCTTTTCCAGGCTGCAAAAGAGGGCAAAACAGAGATCAATGTAAGTGTGGCCCAGTATCCGGAAGGGGACGACTTTGATTTTGAAAGCAGCAGCCAGATTTCCCTGCTTCGGATCCAGTCCTTCACAGAGCCGGTTTCCGGCCTGGAGGTCTCTTTCCCGGACACACCGTTAAAAGCGGGATACCGGGTGCGTGCTGTTGCCTACTGGGACCAGGATCCGGACATTTACCTGCCAAAGGGAAATGACTATGAGCCAAGCTTCCATATGCCAGATGATTCTGTACCGGTTATTGGCAAACCAGCAGTATCCATAAACGGCACTGTAAAAACCACTGATACCAGTCTTGAAATAGAGGTAAGCAGAAGCATTCCAGATGGCTGTGTCCTTCTTGTGAAACAGTATGACGCAAAAGAGACTTCTTTTACCACCCAGGGTGGAACTCTGGTAGGTTCTAATTTTAAACTTTCCAGTGGTAAAATTTCACTGACACCCCAGAACCCACTTGTAAAAGACAATAAAATCGTGGCTTTTCTCTTACAAAGTGGAACGGTTCTGGCACAGTCAGAACCAGCGATTGTCACAGCGGTTCCGGATTTTACCATTTCTCTGGATAATGGGCCTGTGACAGAAGAGACCACAGAACTTAATTTTACCGTAACGGCAAACGATCCTTCAATTACGGCCATCAATATGGCGGCTCTTTGCAGGGTGGACGAAAATGGGAACGTGGATCCCACCTCCTCAACTTCCTATATTTCCAGACTTTTCATGCAGAAACCAGGAGCCCTTTCCTTTACCGGAATCACAGGCCTGAAAGCAGGGGACAAGCTTCGCCTGGTACTTCGGTATCAAGGTGGAGTAAATGAATCTTCCAGTGAAGACATCACCGTCCTGGCACCTCTTGCAGCAGAAAGCATTACCATATTAAATACAAAGATTACCACAGAAACCACAGAAATTTCAGCCGTAGTCACAGGATGCGACAGCTATAAAGACGGCTATTTCTTCCTGTCTACCGGAACTCCATCCTCAGATGGAGATGGTGACAGCCGCATCCGCCTTGGCAGCCAGAAATTTACCGGTGCAGGAAATTACACTTTTTCCATCAATTCTGCTCTTTTAAAAGCAGGAAATACTGTTCAGGCATATCTTTATAAATACGATGCTGATAATGACCGGGTATCCTACAAGTACAGCGATTCTGTCATGATCACCAGTGATACTCCTGTTGTAAAAGAAGCAACTGTGGAAATCGTCACAGACACCATCCGTGCAGACCGCACCGATGTGTGGGTAAGTGTGGACTTTTTGGAAACTCTCACTGGAACCTTGAAGCTTTATACCTATACAGGCGACAGCTTTGACCGTGATCAGGCAGAAGAGATTTACTCCGGATCCATTTCCCCGGCAGCCAACAGCCAGCGAGTTACCTTTGGCAGCAAAAAGCTGACCGCAGATAAAAAGCTGATCGCAGAGCTGATTCTTTCCGATGGAACTTCTGTACTTTCCAATTCCAAGGAAATCCAGCCGGAACCGGAAAAAGTAAAACCAACGGTTACCATCACTTCCAGTAAAGTAACTGCCGGTATGACCCATATCAAAGCTGCCTCCAACTTTGATTCCTCCTTCTCCAAGGCCTCTTTTAAGCTTTATCAGTTTACAGGAGATCAGCTGGATCCGGAAAAGGATACGGTAATTTCTTCCGGAGATGCATATTACAGCAACAGAGGAAACCTTAGCTTTTACTGCGGTGGAAAACTGGTGGTAGATGCCAAGCTTCAGCTGGTGATCACAGCAGGAGAGGAAGAAGCACGTTCCAACGTAGTGGAGGTTCAGCCTTCTCCTGATTTTGGAACTCCTTATGCTGCATTTGAAGTTTCCGCTGTAAAAAGCAATGCCACAAGCGTAGAGGTAACCGTAGACTATTCCGATGAATATCTTTCCTTCGGAGATGATTTCTACTGTGACGTCAGCATTTATGAGTTCTCCGGTTCCTACACAGATAAAGAATTTGAAGACAATGAAATGTGGGAGCAGGTTACAAAGGTACCAAGAGTAGGTCAGGTAAATTCCAGAACCGGTGAGACTACAAAAGGAAAGCTTACCATTCCCATCCGGGATGGCGTTACCCTAAATCCTGGCGACCGCCTGATTATCAAGCTTCGTCTTCCTCACACAGAATGGGAAGGCGAAGAGGCAGATTACCTTTCCACTTCTGTTCCGATCATCGGTGAAAATGAGACCATCACAGCGCCACGTGTACTTCTTTACAATCTGAGTGCCGACATTTCCATGGGGGTCCGTCTGAGAAAAATCCTGGAAGAGCAGGGCATTGAGGCTGTGGATGTATCAACCAGCCAGCTTGGTGAGACACTGGGATATCTGGCAGGTATGGATGGCTATGAGGCAAACCCAAACCCATATACCGGAAGTGGCTCTAATACAGAATTTATGGTAATGGCAAACTTCTCAGAAGCACAGCTGGATCGTTTCCTGGATGCCATGACCCAGAATGGAATCCGCATTGACCATAAAGCTGTCACTACCGCTTACAACGTGGATTATGAATTCCATCAGCTGATCGATGACATCAAAGAAGAACACGAAACCTTCCAGGCACTTATCACCTTAAACCAGCTGGTGAAAGATGCCGAAAAGCTTACCGAAGAACAGTACGGACAGGAAGCGCGCTGGGAGCAATTCCAGGAAGCCCTGGCTGCAGCCAATCAGGTACTGACTTCTGAAGAGCCGACTCTGGAAGAGCTTCAAAAAGCAGATGCAGATCTGAGAGGACCATATCTGGCACTTACGAAAATGACAGAACTTTCCGGAAATGCAGTGATCACATTGACTCCGCAGGAAGACGGAACTTACACCCTGAAGGCATCCCTTCCAGGTGCAGATAAGAACTCCAAGCTTACTTATCAGTGGAACAGCGGTGAGACAGGTGCCATTTTAAAAGATGTTCCGGCTGACAAGCTTATCACAAAAATTGTCACCATCACCGGTGAAAATCAGTATGGTTCCAAAAAAGCACAGCTTCGGGTACCTTCCAAACCGGACTTTGCCGTATCTGCAGGAAAAGATCAGCTGACAGTCAATCTCACACCTTTACAGGCAGAAGAGAACTGCCCGACTCCGTACTTCTATACTGTCTCCATTTATCATCAGGGACAGCTTGTTGTTACACAGACTGTATCTGCCAATGCCCGTGAAAACAGCGGATTAACGGTCACCTTTGATGGTCTTGAAAGTGCTTCAGACTATACCATAAAGGTATCTGCCACCAGCCCGGTAGGACAAAGCGATACCACGGTAAAGACAGCTGCCACTACCGCTGCAGACGCAGAAAATCCGGATGATAACAAGAAGCCAGAGGACAATCAAAAGCCAGATAACGGCTCAACCTCTGAGGATGACAAAAAATCCGACAATAATCCAGGTTCCAATGATAATCAAAAATCCGATGATGATCAGAATTCTGATGATAACAAGAAATCAGACGACAGTCAAAATCCTTCCAAAGATCAGACGGCCCAAAAGAACAATACAACCGAAACTGCCACTGCTCCAAAAACAGCAGATAACACCAATCCTGCTTTGTTGTTCCTTCTTCTGATGCTATCCGGTGTGGCCGCTCTTGGTTCCACATTCCTGAAAAAACGCAGGGAAAAATAATCCGTTCATTTAATTGTTAATTGCGAAAAATACCGGTCAATTTCTCAAGTGTTTTGACCGGTATTTTTTTGCCCGAATTCTGCCCACGTAGACCGCTACGGCACGTGTTTTCATAAAATTTTCATAAAATGCTTGACTTAAAGCAGTGTTTAAGTATTAATATAAACTTATATTTTGTCTAAAAAGACACGCCGCCTGCCAGCGACAGAACTATATAGGAAAGCCAGCTGTTCTACCTATAGCGCTCTCACAGCTGCAGAAAGGACGAAAAATCATTATGATATACCGAAAACTTCCTCGCAGCGATGTTTACCATACCAATTGAGAGAAAGGATTTTATTATGAATTTATGGACACTTCTCATGGTTGTTCTTTTTTTGCTCACCATTGGAGGCGTATTGTACCTTGCCAACCGAATCGGAAAATTTGCTTTTATCCGAAAACTGGCAAAAGGGAAAAAACGGATTCCCACCCTCATCGGCTTTTTGATCGCAGCAACTGTCACTGCCGTGATCTGGCTGGTATGGGGTTCTATGAATGCGATTATCTGCATTCTTCACCTGATCGTATTCTGGCTGATCAGTGACCTTATTTTCAAGCTGATACAAAAATATGGCCACAAATCCTTTACCAGATATTACGCAGGTGCTGCGGCAATTATATTTACCGTATGCTATCTGGCTGTGGGCTGGTATCAGGCACATCATGTGTGGGAGACCACCTATGAAATACATTCAGATAAAGAAGTGGGCAATCTTCGTGTTGCAGTTCTTTCGGATTCCCATACCGGAACTACTTTCCATGGAGAAGGCTTTGCAGAGCATATCAAAGAAATCGAAGCACAAAATCCGGATGTTCTACTGATCGTCGGAGATTTTGTAGATGATGACACCTCCAAAGAGGATATGGTCCGATGCTGTCAGGCTCTGGGGGAAATGCAGACGACCTACGGAGTTTACTATGTTTTCGGAAACCACGACAAAGGTTATTATCCCCCGGATTATCGCGGTTATGACGGAGATGACCTGATTGCCGAATTGGAGAAAAATAATGTCCACGTCATGCAAGATGATGTGGAACTGGTAGACGACCGTTTTTATATCATCGGAAGGAAAGACAAATCCGAGGAATACTCAGGCGGCCGCAAAACCATGGAGGAGTTGACTAAAGATCTGGATCCGGATAAATTTTCCATAGTTCTTGACCACCAGCCACAAGACTATGATGCACAGGCAGCTTCCGGTGTAGACCTTGTACTTTCTGGACATACCCACGGCGGACAGCTTTTCCCTCTTATGACCATTGAAAATCACAGCAATCTGGCTGCTGATGACCGTGTCTATGGTTATGAAAAAAGAGAAAATACCAACTTCATCGTTACCTCCGGAATTTCCGATTGGGCAATTAAATTTAAGACAGGTTGTAAATCTGAATATCTGATGTTATTATTA
>CAKRRX010000104.1 GCA_934394595.1 uncultured Blautia sp.
CATCAAGCCATTTCCTCGCTTTCTGACATGTTGAACATTTGGGATAACATAAAAATAACATTTTGAACCTCCTGTTTGACTTACAATTTTTCATTCATCTTATTGTACTGAATATTCCCTGTTTTACTTAACTCTCTGGCATGTTCAGTGCATCGGTTAGCTTGTCTCGTGTGTAAAGTGGAATAAAACCTTGTTCTTGTATATCGGCGAAATTCATCGCTCTTAATTTATTTAAGATCGTTTCGCAGCTGAAGGCATTTTCTAGGTCTCTTTTTTCAGCCATCTGAAGAAATAATTCTATTATCTTTGTCGTCATGGCAGGGTGAAGACAGCGATCTATTTCATCAATAACAAATGTACTGTTATCAGAAATTTTTAAAAGGATTTCTATCAAATTTTTTCCTTGTTCGAGCGAATGTAATCCAAGTATTTGAGTAATGTTTCAGCGTCATCAAAGGTGAAATCCTTGGAATATCCCTCTGTTACTAATAGTATACACGATAATAAAAGAAAACGCGACTAAAAATAGTTGCAAATAGAGTAAGCGCTTAATTTTTATAGTTGAAAACAGTACGGCGGTCTGTAAAGAACTTGTAGGGGATACCGTAAGTTGTGAGAATCTGATGGAAAACGTGTTAATAGCCATTTAGAGTTTCCTGGGTATCAAACCGACCGCCGGTAATTCTTCCTGTAGCATCTCTATAGCCAGATGCAGATGCCATATCTGACTATAACTGCCTGGATGAAGACTTGTATTTTCGATGGTGTTTTGCTATGATTTATATAATTACAAATGAACAATGATAAATATATTAGCTGAAGAATTCGATTGGTTATGTTTCACAGCAAACTATATTGTTGATTTCATGGAAGAGTTCAAGAAAGTAAAACTATCATAAAGAGGTGTTAGAATGGATAAAAAAACGACGTTGGAAATGATTGCAGCAATTTCAAATGCAAACGGTACATCCGGTTTCGAAGATGAAGTGGTAGCAGCGATTCGTCCTTATGCAGAAGGACTTGGAGAAATTACAGAAGATTGCATGCGTAACCTGTATATCCGCCGTAAAGAAAATAATGGCAAGCGTCCGGTTGTTCAGCTTGACGCACATAGTGACGAGGTTGGTTTTATGGTGCAGGCAATCTGCCCCAACGGAACACTTCGCATTATTCCGATCGGAGGTTGGGTTAACCATAATATTCCAGCACATAAAGTCTGGGTTCGCAACCGATTCGGAGAATATATTCCGGGGCTTACTGCCAGCAAGCCTCCGCATTTCATGACAGAACAGGAGCGTAAGGCTCCTTTGGATATGAAAGATATCACGGTAGATGTTGGCGCTGTTTCGAAAGAAGAGGCAATTGAAAAGTTCGGTATTCGTATCGGTGAACCGATAGTGCCGGATGTGACATTTACATATTCGGAAACCACAGATCTGATGGTGGGCAAGAGCTTTGACTGCCGTTTGGGATGCGCGGCGATTCTTAAGACTATGCATAACCTGGCTGGTCAGGAGCTGAGTGTCGATATTGTTGGTGCTTGTGCAGCACAGGAAGAAGTTGGTGTACGTGGTGCCACCGTGACGGCACAGGTAATTAAGCCGGATATCGCAATTGTTTTTGAGGGATGTCCGGCAGATGATACCTGCGTTGAACAGTATATGGTTCAGACAGCTATCAAGCGTGGGCCGATGCTGCGTCACATTGATGCCCGTATGATCACCAATCCGCGTTATCAAAGATATGCGTTGGATTTGGCAGAAAAACTTGGTATCCCGGTTCAGGATGCAGTTCGCAGTGCCGGTTCAACCAATGGTGCAGCTATACATCTGACTGAAAAAGCGGTTCCGGTTATCGTAATCGGAGTTCCCGTTCGCTATGCACATACACATTACGGAATTTCAGCTTATGCCGACTTTGATAACGCTGTTAAGCTGGCATGTGAAATTCTCAAAAGACTTGACAAAGAGCAGATTATGAGTTTCTGAAAAAGGGGGGCCTGACCCCGGGAAGAAAGTGAAAAAGGGGGCCTGACCCCGGGAAGAAAGAATAAAAGTTTGATGAAAATTTTATAAATTTTACTTGTAACAATCAGCAGACTGACTGCGTATGGCGAGTATGTACCTTATCACTTTTGGGATACAGAGTAAGAGTTTCAACCCATTGTAAAGGAGCTTTGTCTATGAGAAAAATGAACTTATCAAAAATACATCATATTGCAATCATCGTATCCGACTACGAAGCAGCCCGGGAGTTCTATGTGAATAAGCTGGGGTTTTCTGTTATCAGAGAAAACTACCGTCCGGAGCGTAAGGACTGGAAGCTGGATCTTCGCATTAATGAATACACGGAGCTGGAGATTTTTGCTGAGGAAAACCCTCCGAAGCGTGTGAATCGCCCGGAGGCATGTGGTTTGCGTCACCTTGCTTTTGGTGTAGAGAGCGTGGAGCAGACGGTGAAAGAGCTGACAGAGGCTGGGATTGAATGTGAGCCGATTCGGGTTGACGATTATACCGGCAAGAAGATGACTTTTTTCCGTGATCCAGACGGACTGCCATTGGAGCTGCATGAGTAATTATGGAAGAGAAAAGAAAATATAAAGACAGAAAGCCCGGCGGCGATCGGGAGAAATTGAAGCCAGAGCATGATACTGGGAAGAATCTGAAAGAGCAGATGGATGTTGCGGCAGCAGCTCTCAAACCCTCCAAAGCCTCCGTTACCTCTTATCTGCCATATCAGAAAGGCGTGTACTTTTCAGATGAAGCATCCCCGGAGAAAATCAGCGCAGGAGCAGAGCAGCAGAGAAGATACAATGCGATGAAACTGTGGAAGGCTGATCCTACAGAAAAAAATTTCTGGGAGGTGGTTCTGGCCTATGCTGGAGTGAAATTCAAAACCTACTCCGGTTTACCGTTTTCCTATACTGTGCGCAAAGGCAGAAACGGCGAATACACAAAAGAGCTGTGGATTGACAGGCGGGAAAAGAGTAAAAGCCTGGCGTGGAGTTCGGTACTGCTGGCACTGAGAAATATTAATGGAGAAGTGGTAGACCGCCCAAAGGCTCTGGGCGACATCCGTGGCGTGACATACATATATGGAATGTTCTATCGGTTCGGGCTCATCGACGTACCCGATGAGGTGAAGCAGAAGATGAAAGAGGGGCCTGAAAGAGGGCCTGACCCCGGGAAGAAAGAATAAAGTTTCTGAAATTTCTATAAAATTGGAAGAATGAAAGAAATAATGGTTGCAAAAACCTATCATGAGTGATATGATAACGAAAAGCAACAAAAGATGATAGGGGAGAAATTTGTATGCAGGGGAATATAGAAGAGTATATCGCAGAGAAGGAAGCGCGTGAGAGAAGGCTGCTTATATATGCGGAGAAAGTGCAGGAACGGATGCTGCATCGTTCCTCTGAAGTCATTAAGAAGCTGGTGGAGGAAAGACATCGCCAGAACATGACCCAGCAGGAGATATCAGACATTATGGGAGTGCTGCCGTCGAATCTTGCGCGTTTCGAGAGCGGGAGCAGGATTCCTACACTTGTAGTATTGGAAAAATATGCAAATGCCCTGGGAAAGCATATAGATATAGAAATTTGTGATTTCAAAGGGCAAGAGTGACATTGGAAAATGAGGGAATTAGAGGTGTCCCTCATTTTTAATAACAAATCATAGATGATAATATGATAAATAACATTGTGCTAAAAGAAGTGGAAATGATTATGGCAAGAAAGCTGAGAACATGGTTTCCTGGTGCGTTTTATCATCTGATGCACCGTGGAGTGAGAAGAGTCGCAATATTTGAAGATGAGATGGATTACCAGATGATGCTGGAACTGTTAAAGGTATCTCTGAAAAGATATAATTGTAGTCTTCATGCATACTGCCTGATGACGAACCACATTCATTTATTGCTGGAAACCAATGACATAGAAATTGGAAAGATGATGAGATATTTTTCTGGCTGCTATGCAGGCTATGTGAATCAAAAGTATCATTACCATGGACATGTGTTTGAGGGACGATATAAATCCTGTCTGGTAAAAGATGATTCTTATTTTTTACAGACCAGCCGGTATATACATCTGAATCCGGTAAAAGCAGGCATTGTCAAATATCCGGAAGAATATCGCTGGAGCAGCTATCGGACAATGGTTGGCATTTCCGATGATGAGATCACAATGGTGTCGAAGACACTGGCTTATTTTAAAAATAACAGTGTAATGCGCTATCAGGAATTTGTTGCAGATGCAGGACACAAATATGTTATGCAGGAGCAGAAGACCGGAAGAATGATAGGCGACGATGAGGGATGTTATATGTAACGGAACTATAACGCAGGACAATAGAGACATAAAAATGGGAGCTAAAAAGCTCCCGTAGAAGTAAGCATTTTCGGAATATTGGGTTCATGCAATTCCGCTACAAAAGCCGAATCTATTTTATAGATTCAAGAAAGCTGTAGATGCTGGGCATGTGATTCAAAATTATTTAATTAAGATGTCTTGTTACCTAAATATTTTCATGTTATCATCAATGTACAAAAGACATTTGAGGAAACGGAAAACATAAAATAAAAAGATGATTTTTATTGGATCACAGGCAATAGGAAAAAGAACTACGTCATGACAGTGGAACAGAGGTTGATTAAATGCTTCTTTCCCCAGCGAAATCTTTATGTGAAAAGAAATCAAGGTAAGATATTTTGAAGAACGGAACAAAACGAAACTGTATATTTATTTTTCTTGCTGTTTTTACCCTCATTTCAATTATAGCTGTTTGGCCTGACAGTGGTAAGGATCACGATGTGGGCTTTACTTCAGCGGAGTTGAAATATGAGGAAAAAACAGAAAAAGATTCAACAGCAGATAGCAGTATAACAACATATACCTTTGTAAATGAAGCAGAAGAAACGACTTATGCGATTGACAGAGGATATGCTGTTATGGAGCAGGTTAAGAATGCCGAGGGGCAGGTAATAGAAGAAAGATATTTTGATGCTGATGGGAATCCGGTAAAGCTATATGACAGTTATTATGGTGTAAGGTACGAATATCATGATCATGAAGTAATCCTTCGGTATCTGGATCCAGAAGGCAATGTAATGTCGCTGGCTGCATATTCCATCATAGTCAGAACTGTAGACGATAACGGAAAAGCTGTAGACGATTATTATTATGATTTGGACATGCATCCCATTCAGTATACCGGATACTTTGGAATGCACAGGGATTATGATAATAATGGCTGGAATAATAGGATCACGTATTTTGACAGGGATGGTCAGCCGGTGCTTTGTTCATCCGGGTATGCAATAAAAGAGTACAAGCGTGATGCAGATGGAAATATAACAGGAGAGTTCTACTTTGATACCCAGGGCAATCCTGCAAAATCCTCACTTGGCGAATATGGGCAGATATATGAACGGGATGAAAATGGCAGAATAAATCAGATCATGTATGTTGATACAGAGGGGAATGCGATTGCGAACAGTGCCGGTTATGCCATACTGAAACGCACCTACTATCAAGATGGCACATGGAAAACAGATAGGTATTTTGATAAAGCTGGAAATCCTGTACCTCTCTCAAAAGGACAGTATGGAATCAAATACAGTGGAAGGATTACGCTGTTATTAAATAAGAGCGGACACACTCTGCTGTGTGTGGACAATATTTTGAACGGATTTCCATTTATGGTGGTGGTATTCGGATGCGTGATCTGTCTGCTTATGTTGGTACTGCCAAAGAAATGGAGCTTTCTTTTGACATGCGCCTATGTGGTGTTCATTCTCTATGAGACTCTGATGTTCCGGGAGACTGGGGATGCCAGGATTAATTTTGTGTTATTCTCTTATGCAGGAAAGTTTTTGAAGGAGCAGTCTATCCGGGTAGGCGTGATCAATAATATCTGGCTTTTTATTCCACTGGGAACAGGACTGTATAGGGGATTTCAAAAGAAGTGGGCGATGCTGATTCCTTTTATAATGTCTGTGGCTATTGAAACAACTCAGTATATTACGGGGCTTGGCATTGCAGAGTTCGATGATGTGTTTGGCAATACGCTGGGTGGCTGGATCGGGATACTGGTGGCGTACATGTGGGTGAGGAGAAATTGTAATGAGTATAGAGGAATTATATGAAGAATATATAAGCCAATCTTTTTCCGGTTTTGATAATGGGTATGATGACCATTCAGATTATCATACAGATAATGGAAGAGATTATGACGATCATTCAGACTGGTGCAGAGATGATCATACAGATGATGGAAGAGATTATGACGATCATTCAGATTGGTGTAGAAATGATGGAAGAGATTATGATGATCACTCGGATTGGAGCAGAGATAGTCACGAGGATTGCTCATATGGTGATGATCATGATGATAATCATGATGATTATGATGATGAGAGTCATGATGACACATCACATGACGACTATGATGATCAAAGACATGACGATACTTTACACGATGATGATTACGATGATTATGATGATCAAAGCCACGATGACACATTACATAGCGATTATCATAATGATTCTCATTCTGATAGTTATTAGAGCGTGTTTGAAAAATCATTCCAGCAATCTGCATGCCCCACTTTGCGGGAGATTTTGCCCAAATTCGGTTGTCGTAGCCCGCTACGACGCCCTCATCCGAACAAAATCTCCTACAAATTGTGACGCACATCTTGCAGAAAGCCTTTTTCAAACACGCTCTAGAGGATATGACATTGAATAATAAAATCAATATTTTAGTTATGCCCACTGATAAGTGCAATATGAATTGCATTTATTGTTTTCATAATTCACATCATGAAAAGCTGGGAGCGATGACTTTAGAAACACTTGACAGAATGTTTGACATAGTTTTTAAATCATATAATAAAGTGACTTTTATCTGGCATGGCGGTGAGCCTATGGCTATGGGATTAGATTTCTACAGGAAAGTTATTGCTATGCAGAGCCAGTATAAGAATGTTAGGGTTGAAAATAGAATGCAAAGCAATCTTACTTTGCTGACAGATGAAATGGCAGATTTCTTTTGCGAGAATAATTTTGGTATTGGTACATCTTTTGATGGTGTTTTGAATGAAAAACTGAGAGGAAACACAGATAAAATCCTGAATGGTAGAAATAAGATTTTATCGAGAGGGAAAAAATGTGGCTTTATAATGGTTGTGTCTAAGAAAAATATAGATACACTGATTGAAAGTTATAAATTTTTTAAACAGATTAATGCAAATTATACTATTAATACCTATGTATCTACTCCTGCAAAAAATAATAGTGAGTTAGAACTTGAACCGAATTATACTTCAAAAAAACTTATTGAATTTTTTGATTTTTGGATTAAAGATACAGAGTGCAAAATACATGTCAACTACTTTGAGAGAATTATATTACATGTTTTATACGGCGAAAAAAGTGTATGCAAATATAATTCGTGTCTTGGGAAATGGATGGGGATTCGATATGATGGAAGCGTAGTACCCTGTAACCGTTATTTCCCAGAACAATATTCATATGGAAATGTGTGGAAAATGACACAAATTTCCGAGGCATTTGAATCAGAAGGCTTTAAGAATCTTCTGACTGATGCTATCGCCAGGAGAGAAAAGTGCAAGTTATGTAAAATCTATAATTTCTGTACAGGTGGTTGTAATAATGTTGCATTAAATGAGAATGGAATATGTAACAATCAGGGGGCAAGTTGTATAATCATTAAAACGGTGTATTGTTATATAAAGAAATATATAGTTGAGCTGGTAAAGTCTGATTATGTTAATAAAACGAATCCGGTGGTTGTTCAAATCATAAAAACCAGGCGAAAGAGAAGTTGTGATACTCACCATCATGATGTACATTATGATTCAAGTATGTAAATAGAGCTGATGACAGGTATTCTTTTATTTGCAGGAAAAGTGATAGACTATGGCGCTTTTTTGTGATAGAAGAGGATTTCGCAGAAAGGCGGAAAATAAATATGGCAATTACACTATATCATGTAAGCTACAATCTGGAGGAACCTTTACAGAAAGAGTTTGTGCCAAGAATTCCAGGCAATTCCGTTAATGAGGAAAATCAGACAATTCCCAGAGTCTGCCTTAGTGATTCTATTCAAGGATGTATCCGTGCTATAAATGGTTATCCCAGAACAGATTCCGGTTATGTAGATATCATTGTATGGAAACATGAATTTGATGAGACAAAAGATCTTTATAACTGGGAGTATCTGTATTCTAATTATCTTGTCCCGGATGCAGCCGTTACACATGAACATTGGTATACGAAAAAAATTGTGATGGATGGAGCCATCTATAGAGTTTCAGACATAGAGTATAAAACATTATATTCTTTCCATCCAAAGTACAAAAAAGATATTATACAGATATTATCAGAATATACAGATGACCTGAATATATTTGAAAATATGGATCCCTGTACGATCATCAATGAATGGGTTCCAAAGCATCTGCCGGCCTTTGAAGATGAAATAATAGAAAAAATGAAAGAAGTAGTTGTCTGTGAGGAACAATCCGATGAGACAGAAGAACAGGACAGTCAATATGCCAATGTATTTGCGAAAATTTTCGGGGAAGAACCAAAAGAAAAAAATATGGTAGGAGATTATGATCCGACGGATATGTTGGTGGGGTGTAAGCTAAGAACGAGAAGGTAGTGTATTTTTAGACATTTTCAGACCGTTTATTTTCTTAAATAGATTTTATTACAGTTACATGGTATCATTATTTCAATTAAAGAATTGGACACTATGGAACTTTTTCGTTGGGAGCGTGAATTCTATGGGAAGATTTGTGAATCCAGATAACAGTGCTTTTTATACGGCGGTAAGAT
>CAKRRX010000105.1 GCA_934394595.1 uncultured Blautia sp.
AGAGCTGCACTTGCCGCACTGGCTACGGCAATACCACCACCGATACAGGAAAGACCGGTAACAAGAGCTGCTGCAATGTATCCAAGACCTGTTGCAATACCAGCATCAGCGCCTGTTGCAGCCTGTACGGATGAGCTTCCTGCGAACATTACCATTGCTGCTACAAGCATGGTTCCGAAGAAGAAGAATGCGTTTGTTCCGATTGCTGTTTTGTAACGTCCACGGCTTTTTTCACCAAGCAGATAATAGCCAAATGGAACGATAATGCTTAATACAAGTGCTGCTGCTAAGATAATCTGTGTCATAACTGTCATAATAATTGACCTCCTCGTGATTTAACCTTTGTAATGACCTGCGATATACAGGAACACGTTTATTTTGCCTCCACGTCAGAACGGAATGGCTCAAATTTTCTTCCGCTTCCTTTGTAGAAACGGCTGAAGATTTCGTAATACTCAAGTCGGAGTACCTGAATTCCTACGATCAGTCCCTCCAGACAGCAGACGAAAATATTTCCAAGAACGATCACTACCCAGTTGGGGCTGCCGTTCTCTGCGCCTGCCAGCATCAGTACAACCTGCATCATAGCTGCATGGCTGACTGCATAAGCTCCGATACGCACGAAAGAAAGGGTATTGGAGAAGTAGCTCAGAAGAACCTCGAACATTTCGAAAAATCCCTGAACAATAAACATTCCCACACCGCCTTCTACCAGATGGGGCTTCTTTTCCACCAGATTGGTAAGTGGCTCTTTTAAGAACATTACAAGCAGCGGAAGCAGGAACATGATGCAAAGAACAATGCCTCCCGGAAGCTTGTGGCCGGTCATGAAAAGAGCGATTACCGCAACTGCAGAGCCATAGAATACAAGGCCTGCAACAGCGTTGGTATCAAACCAGGTCTTTTCCACATCCTTGGCATGGAAGGAATTGATGATGTTGAAGACCATACAGATCAGGATGATTCCCATACCAAAGCCGATGGCAATGATAAATACAGTATTCAGTTTTCCGATAAAAGGTACATCGATCATGGCATCCATAGGTCTCAGCCATTTAGGCTCGATCAGATCTTCAAATCCGAAGAAGCTGCCGAACATAAATCCGAAGAATGTGGAAAAGATTCCGGCACAGCTGATGATTCCTGCCAGATCAATATGCTTGAATTTATACAGCAGGAAGCCTCCGATGAGAAGCACCAGTCCCTGTCCCACATCGCCGAACATAGCGCCGAAAATGAAGGAATAGGTGATGGCAATGAACCATGTGGGATCCATCTCTCCATAAGCCGGAAGGCCATACATTTTGGTGTACATTTCGAATGGTTTGAAGAGCTTTGGATTCTTCAGCTTGGTAGGAGGTGTCTTGTGGGCATCTTTTTGCTCATCCTCCTCGATCAGGCAGAAGATGCGGGCGTCTCCGGAAATGTCTTTCTGGAAAGCATTTGCCTCTTTTTCTGTCATCCATCCGCAAAGAATGTAAAATGGTTCTTTTGGCTTGTAATCTGCCTGTGCCTCCTGAGACTTGTTATCTCCATGGGTGCAGGCTGCCAGCTTACGGATATCAAAGTTCCGTGAGAACTGGGAAAGCGTCAGCTTTGCGGAAGCAATGTCAGAAGCATATTTTTTGAAAAATGCTTTTCTTGCTGCCTTATTTGCATCCAGATCTGCGACATTTTTCTTATAGGCTGCCTCCAGAGTCTCATAGGCTTTCTTGGCAGTGCCATCATACTGATCCGGAACAAAGATCTTTTCAAAGTGCATAGCAGAATATACGGCGTGGATCCGCTGTGCTTCGTGAACGGGAACAAAGTAAATTCCCCAGATATAACGGTCGTCTTCGTCACATTTGATGAAAATCGTATCCAGATTGTCATAAATGTAAGTCTTGAATTTCTCGAAATACTCCTTCTCAATCCGTCCGAAACGATAATGGATATAATGCATTTTCAGAATGGACTGCACATCAAAGTTGACATTTCGAAATGGATAGATGATACGTAAGGATTCGGAAAGGGAATCCTGTTCTTCTTCCAGCTTCTGGCGGGTATTTGTGAGAACATCCGCCTCTTCTTTGATTTGCTGTACAAGAGAGAGAGCTTTTTCGATTGGCAGTTTCTTGGCAGAAACCTGCTCCGGGTTCTCAAGTTCCTCGTAGAAGCCTCCGATGGTACTCAGAGCATCCTTGTAAGGATTGATCTCAAGGTAAGGAGAGAGATTTTTTACATCGGTCAGCTCTGTAAGAGCATTTTCCAGATGGATCTCATACCGGCAGAGGTAGGTATTTACTACTCTGTCGATGTCCTCCCTTGGCCCGGTAATGCTGACAAATTTCATTTTTTCAATCACATTGCTACCTCCGGGTTACTAATTGTTGTGAACATAACGCATGGCTTCGTCCGGATCTACCTGATAACGCACACATTCCAGTGCGATGGTCAGACGGTTTACCTCATGTTCTTTGTGATAAAGATAAGAATACAAAACAGCTACGGAATAGGGATCCTTGCAGGCCTCTTTTTCCAGTATGGTGCGGAGCAGGCTGTTATAAAGCTCTTCCATGGATACCAGGTTCAGCTGCTGATATTTTTTACCGTACCAGGTGCCGGAAAAGATCTGCTGTCCCTCTTCATTACTGGTGGCCTCCACCATTGCTGTGATCTCTTCTTTCTTCAGTTTATAATTCACGGGAATCAGCTGTGCGTAGATGGCAGCAGGCTCCATCCGGTAATAGCGCTTGGATCTGAGGATAAACTGCAGATTCAGCATATCGAATTTTTCGCCATATGCCTTAGTGATCTCGTCCAGATCATTTCCCTTGAATAACTTTTTACGGACACTCCAGATCTGATTGAAATAGTAAAGATCAAGAGCCATTCCATAATCAAATAAAAGCCCGTTGCCGTTTTCATATACACTCTGAAGCGGAGCGTAGAATTCATTGCCCTTCAGGGCTGTCATGAACTCATCCATATTTCCGGCACCTGCCAGTCTGTCAAGATCCAGCTTGGAATGATGCAGGAAAAAATCGCGGTAAGGACTCATATCCACAGGATTGGTGCTTCTGTGGTCAAACAGATTCGTGAGAATCTCTTTCAGAACGCGGATCTCATAGCGCTTGGAATAAAGTGCCAGGAATTTTCGCTGTTCTTTGTTGGCAAAATTGTAAATACGGGAGAAATTTCCAAAAATAGATTTCTTCAGAAGTTTCTCAATCTGGCCTCGGTGAAGGTTATTTTCATCAAGATCAGACCAGGCCTTTGCATATTCCGGTGTCTTTTTCAGATAAGCGGCTACCTGTGGAACATCCGAAAAACGGACGATTTCCTGGAGCTGTTCTTCTGTCACCAGATGGCTGCTCATGGCACGTATTTTTGTGGAAACTCCGCTGTAGGAAAGAACACTTCCCATTACATCACTTCCTCCTGAATGATCTTTTCAAAAATTTCTCTGGAAAGGCGTTCGTGATTCTTGGTGTAGTAGGTGTCAAGCTGATCCAGTGATGCCTGTGTATCTTTACGCAGGGCAGACAGGCGCTTGTCCTTCTCACCCTCAAGATTCCGGCGTATTTCCCGGATTTTCTCTTCGGTCTGTTTTTCCAGCTGGGTGTCAAATTCCTTGGACTGCCTTTCCATTTCAGCTGAAAGAGCTTTTTTCTTCTGCGTGGCATCCTTCATAATGCTTTCAGCAGTGGTCTCTATCTCGGATAACTTACCGATTATCTGTTCCATTTTTCCCCTCCTTTTCAATTTTTAAGTATGATACACCTATTTTCAGGAAAAAACCAGTCAAAGTTTGCCTAAAATTTTCACAAAAAAGCAGGATAATTCCAGATAATCTGACTAAAAATTAACAATCTCTCCAAAATCGGTCATATCAATTTTTTATAAAGGCCACACGCTTTTATTATAATAGGAAGAAAGGCAGTATGGCAAGGCCATTCATGCTGATTTTGAGAAAGAACCTTATATTGCAGGGGGTGGGGAAATCGTGTATAGTAGAAAAAGAGAAAAATGATAAAAAACAGGTTAAGAATACATTGGAGGAATTTATGAGACTTAGAAATATCCCGGGAGCAAAAGATGCAATTGAAGAAAGTGTTTATGTAATTCAGGATCCAGTGGAAAATAAGGGCCACTGGGATCAGGTTTTCCCGGAAGTGCAGCCGATTCATCTGGAAGTGGGAATGGGAAAGGGACGTTTTCTCATGGATCTTGCCAGAATCCATCCAAAGATCAATTATATCGGAATTGAAATGTATGACAGCGTGCTGCTTCGGGCTTTACAGAAAAAAGAGGCTTTGGCACAGGAAGGGCAGGAGCTGCCAAATCTGAAATTTATGCGCATGGATGCAAGACTTCTTCCTGAAGTGTTTGAAAAAGGTGAGGTAGAAAAAATTTATCTGAATTTTTCCGACCCATGGCCGAAAGCCCGCCACGCCTCCAGAAGACTGACTTCCAGAGAATTTCTGACCCGTTACGACAAGATCCTGAAGGAGGACGGTGTGATCGAGTTTAAGACAGATAACCGTGATCTCTTTGATTTTTCCCTGGAAGAAGTGCCGGAGGCAGGGTGGAAGCTGTTGGCACACACTTTTGACTTGCACCACAATGAGGAAATGATGAAGGGAAATGTAATGACTGAGTATGAGGAGAAATTTTCCTCTATGGGAAATCCTATCTGCAAGATGATCATTGCCAGATAATCTGTTTTGAAACGTGGCGGAAAAAAGGCAAGAACAGCTTTTGGCCCTTTTTCCTCTGATATCATATAATATAAAGAAGCTTTTAAATTGTCAGGGAGTATCCCGGATGAAGAAAATCCGTTCTATCCAGAAATATGTGGTGCAGTTTGGCTATGAACATAAAAATATGAACAATCATTTTTCGGGCATGAAAAAGAATGTGAAAGAATTATCGAAATTACTGGAGGATATGTTCCCAAAAGAGAAAAAAGAAGAGGGAAAACAGAAGTAAGAGGTGCAACAGATGCAGAAGAAAAATGAAGAAAATACACAGGAAAAAGATCAGGTACAGGAAAAATATACAGTTCTTGGCAACAGCTGGGATGAGACTGATCCAGAGAGTGCCTCTTTGCAGGAAAAATCTGTACAGGAGCTGAAGTCCTATACTTATTTTGACGGAGATAAAATTTTTCAGTCCCTGCAGCTGCCGGCTAAGGCGGTAAAAGGGGGAGAAGCGCTGTATAAAAATAAAAAAATTACCATTCGGAAGATTGGAGAGGGATTTATATCTCAGGGAGGAAAAAGGTGCGGAAATATTGAAGCCACTTTTGCAGAATACAGAGCGGAATTTCCGACAGCGATTATTTTTTCCCACGAAGAAGTGATTGAGTCCAGGTGTTATTGCCCGGAATGCAGGAAATCATACTGGGGCTGGTACTCTGAGAAGCCCAAATGCAGGTATGTTGCAGCTCTTGGTCTTTATCTGAGAGATTATCTGAAATCAGAAAATTTTGCCGATGCCACAGACATGAATGGAGATACCCTGCTTTCTGTCTTTCAAAAAGGGCGGGCAAGAGCTATTCGTGCAGAGCAGAAGGAGGAACAGGAACCATATGTTGAGCTGCTCCCAAGGCTGACCAAGAAGAACGACAAGCTGTCAGTGTCTTTCAAGGTGGGAACCGGTAAGCTTTTTGTGGTGAAAAAGCTGAATGAATTCTGCATGCAGGTGAAAGAGGGCGCTGTGGTACAGTATGGAAGCGGCACGCAGATCAGCCACAGGATGCAGGATTTCACAGAAAAAAGTAAAAAATGGATCAGCTATATCGACCAGATCGTCCGGGAAGAAAACCGCTTTGTGGGAAAAATCATGGAATCGGGAATTTATCTTCCCAAGAAATTTGATGTGGGAGGTTTCCTGGATCTGTTTGGATGGAGACTGGACCGTTTTTATGAGGCACTTGGCGAGGACAGGGTGGAATATGAGGACAAGTCCACAGATGCCAAAGGTGCGAAGAAATGTCAGCTTACATGTGCCATGGGCAATCCCAGGATCTCCATGCGGATAGAAGATGCCCAAAAGGACAGCAGGGAATTCCACGGAATTGCGGTGAAGGGAAAGCTGCCGGAGCTGTTTCACGGAATGTCTTCTGCCTATTTTATCCAGGGAGATAAGTTATATAAGACAGAACCGGATTTCCTGGAAAAAGTCCGGCCGCTGGAGCAGCTTTCCAGAAATGGAAGCTTTCATTTCCAGATGGGAAGAAATACCTTGTCTAAATTTTATTATGATGTTTTGCCAAAGTTACAGGAAATAGCGGATATCACAGAGGCAGAGCCGGAAAAATTCCGGAGATATCTTACCCCGGAGGTGCATTTTGTCTTTTATCTGGATATGGAGGAGGACAATGTGATCTGCAGCGTCCGGGCATGTTATGGAAAAAGAGAATTTTCTGTGGGACTGGCCCTTGCAGAAGAAGAACTTCCGGCAGAGGAACGCTTCCGTGATCTGCCCCAGGAAGAGATGGTTTTTCACCAGGCTATGGAATGGCTGCCATTTTATGACCCGGATCATGATGTGCTGCACTGTGGTGGAAATGAAGAGCTGAGTTACCAGATGCTGGAAGCTGGGACAGATGCCCTTCTGGAACTGGGAGAAGTGCGCTGTACCAACCGTTTCCGGAACTGGCACGTGGTAAAGCATGTGAAAGTGTCTGTAGGCGTTTCCCTGTCCGGAGACCTGCTGGATCTTGACATTTCCACAGATGATATTTCAGGAAAAGAGCTTCTGGACATTTTGAGAAGCTATCAGGCAAAGAAGAAATATTACCGGCTGAAAAGCGGGGAGTTTGTGAATCTTCAGGAACAGAATCTGGAAATGCTCACAGAGCTGATGAAAACCCTCCAGCTTACACCAAAGGAATTTGTGAAAGGGAAAATGCACATACCGGCTTATCGAACCTTGTATCTTGATCAGATGCTGGAGAGTAATGAAACCGTTTACAGCCACAGAGACCGGCATTTCCGTGATATTGTAAAGGGCTTCAAGACCATCAAGGACGCAGATTTTGAAGAACCCCAGAGCCTTACCGGGATTATGCGTAATTATCAGAAAACCGGTTATAAATGGCTGCGTACCCTGGAAGCCTGGAAGTTTGGCGGGATTCTGGCAGATGACATGGGGCTGGGCAAAACTCTTCAGGTGATCGCGGTGCTGCTGGCAGCAAAGGAAGAAGGGAAAAGCGGTACTTCCCTTATTGTGGCGCCGGCTGCCCTTGTATATAACTGGGGAGAAGAGCTGCAAAGGTTTGCCCCAGACCTGGTTGTTTCCCTGGTTACAGGTACCCAGGGGGAGCGCCGGAAAAAGCTTCAGGAATACGAACAGGCAGATGTTCTGGTGACATCCTACGATCTGCTGAAGCGTGATATTGACCAATATGAGAATAAGGAATTTCAGTATGAGGTGATCGATGAGGCGCAGTATATCAAAAACCATACAACTGCAGCTGCAAAGGCTGTGAAAGTGATCCGCAGCCATATCCGCTATGCTCTTACCGGAACGCCTATTGAGAACCGCTTAAGTGAGCTGTGGAGTATTTTTGACTATCTTATGCCTGGTTTCCTCTATGGATATGATACTTTCAAAAAAGATCTGGAAACGCCCATTGTGAAAAATGGTGACCAGTCTGCCATGGCAAGACTGCAGAAGATGGCAGGGCCATTTATTCTGCGCCGTCTGAAAGAGGATGTGCTGAAGGATCTTCCGGAAAAGCTGGAAGAGGTGCGGTATGTGAAATTTGAGGATGCCCAGCAGAAGCTCTATGACGCCCAGGTCTTCCATATGAAAGAGAAAATTGCCAGGCAGGATGAAGGGGAATTTAACCGGAACAAGCTGTGGATTCTGGCAGAGCTTACCAAATTGCGCCAGATCTGTTGTTCCCCGTCCCTTTGTTTTGAAAATTATAACGGAGAGTCTGCAAAGGCGGAGGCCTGTATGCAGCTGATCCAAAGTGCCATAGACGGTGGACACCGTATGCTTTTGTTTTCCCAGTTTACCTCCATGCTGGCTATCATACAGGAGCAGCTGGAAAAGGAAAAGATTCCATATTTTGTGATCACAGGAGAAACTTCCAAGCAGAAGAGACAGGAGCTGGTAAAGGAGTTTAATAACGGGGATGTACCGGTGTTCCTGATCTCCCTGAAAGCAGGCGGGGTGGGATTGAACCTTACAGGAGCAGATGTGGTGATCCATTATGACCCGTGGTGGAATCTGGCAGTGCAGAATCAGGCCACAGACCGTGCACACCGTATTGGTCAGACCAGGAAGGTGACGGTGTACAAGCTGATCGCCCGCGGTACCATTGAGGAAAAGATCCAGAAGCTGCAGGAGTCCAAACGGGATCTTGCAGAGCAGGTGATCGGAGGCGAGATGGGACAGCTTGGAACCCTGAATCGGGACGAAATTTTGGAATTGCTGGAAGGAAAATAAGATAGAGGGAGCCACAAAGCTCCCTCTTTGTAAAGAAATCGGGAAAATTTTCAAAAATATTTGAAAAAATTATAAAATTCCTATTGACTTTTAGTAGGTAGCTGATATATAATACATCTTGCGTTAAGGAAATAGTTCTTAACGAAATAAGAAAAGCGCCTTTAGCTCAGTTGGTAGAGCACCTGACTCTTAATCAGGGTGTCCAGGGTTCGAACCCCTGAAGGCGCACTGAAAGCACTGTTTTTGCGGACAAAGCGATTGCCGCGGGGACGGTGTTTTTTTGTGTCCTGGAAACGTATGGATACTGGGATTTTTTTCAAAGGGACTCTAAAGAAAGCCCTTTGCCATAAATCACAGATCCTGGCAAGGGGCTTTCGTTACTTAGCACTTATAGATTTT
>CAKRRX010000106.1 GCA_934394595.1 uncultured Blautia sp.
AAAAATTTCGGGAGGGTGTGACTCGGTATGAGTTACACCCTCCCTCTCTTAGAACTGTCTATTTCCCGACAGCCCCTGCAACAGTTTTTATTTATTTTGTCAGAAATACAGGAGCTTACTTTTCATCCATCCAAATCTTCAGCGTTTTCAGAAGTTTCTGCTTTTCCGGAATTTCCATTTTGTGAATCAAATCGCCTAGTTCGCGGTCCAGGGCAGTCTCACGATATTCGGAATCAATCCTTCCGATGAGGGAATCCAGGGAAAGACCAAGAAGCTTCGCATAGTAGATCAGGATACGTAAAGACATGGCAGTGCGGTTATTTTCCACATTGCTGATGTAACCGGGAGTTACATTAAGGGCACGGGCAACTTCTGCCTGTGTCAGATGCATCTGAATTCTTAGTTCTTTCATTCGGCTTCCTAAATTTTCGTAGTCAATCTGATTCATATTCATTCTCCATTCTTTTAACAGGCTTACAACGGAGAAACCGTATGTACCTGAAAATTACTATCCAAAAACCTTTTTGTGAACAGGCTCTAACTTCATAATATAAAGTATATATAAAATATAGGAAGAAATAAACCTGTAAATTGTATGCTATGTATTTTATAACTATATAATGGGATGCGGAATTTAGCATATTTACTAAAACGTGTTGAAAAACAGTTTTTGCAAAAGCCCTTTACCACAGCCAAAGACAGCCTGGAAGTGCAGGTATATCTGATGGTGTGGGAAAAGGGCAGGATCAATCGAAAAAACGGTGATCAGGAAGCTTTCTTTACCGTCCTGAAAAAATAGCAGAGCGCCCATGCAATACTCATACCTGCGGCAATCCCAAAGGCAAAAAGAAAGGTGTCACGTCCATAGGTCAGTGCCTGTATGGTATTGCTCTCCAGAATGCTGTTCATGCAATAATAAAGAGTACTTCCCGGAATCAGGGGAATAACGGAGATGACAAAAAAGGAAGTTGAGGTCTCCTTACATATGCGTGCGAGAATTTCTGCATATACATCTACCACAAAACTGGAAAGCAGGGAAGGCAGGAATACGCCGCCCCACAGAGTTTTTCCTATAAGAAAAACAAGCCAGCTGAGGAACCCTCCGGCAGCAGCCAGGGGCAGATACTGTTTTTTTATGTGAAATAAAATGCCAAAGCTTACGGAACCGGCAGCACCGGTAATCAATTGAATAAGGGTCTGTGTACTCAAAATCCAAGCCTCCTGAATAAGAAAATGGCAGCAATAAAGCCAAGAGCAAGTGCGGCTGCAAGCAGTAATGAAACGATCAGACGGATCACACCGGAAAGGGTATCCCCGATCAGTACATCCCGGATGGCATTGGTAGTCATAAGCCCGGGGATGAGCAGCATAATATCCCCGATCATGATCTTATCCAGATGAAGCCCGGGAAAAAGAGCCTTGAAGCTGCAGATCCCACAGCCTGTGAGAAAAGATGCTACAAACTGAAATGTGACATCATTCATGCAAACCGGTCTCAGATATTGCTGGAAACACCAGATCAGTACGGCTGCGATCCCGGAAAAAGCTGTATCTGCAGGACTTCCGCCATAAAACAGGGCGAAACTGCAGGCTGCCAGAATGCTTCCCGCCAATTTCCCAAGGGGAAGGGGCTTTTGGGTAATGATTTTATCAAATTCTTTTCGCAACTCCTGGGGAGAGAGGGGATGGCAACAGAAACGTCGGCTGAGATCATTCAGCTGTTCCAGTCTGGTGAAATCGTTTCCGCCATTTTCCCGTATCCTTCGGGTCTGAGTACAGGCAGCCTGCTGTGGGAATTCCATAGTAATGACAATGCTGGATGTGATCACAAATACATTCATTTGGGTTGCGCCGCAGGCATAGCCCATTCGGTTCAGGGTATCTTCAACACGGAAGATCTCCGCACCGCTGGAAAGCAGCGCATCTCCCATATCCAGAAAAATATGCAGGTATTCCGTTGCTGTCTGCATGGATAATTTCTCCTTTCAGATTGTGAAAAGCGTATGCCGATAAAAGTTAATCTTAACAAGACATTTTCAGACACGTTTAAGTATAAAACTTATTGTTCCTTTAAACAACTGCAATTTGTGGTTTTCACAGGAGATGGTTTGTGCTAACATAAGAGCAGATGAAATTTAATAGAGGCCGGCTGACAGCAGGTCACATAAGGAGGAATATCTAAAATGGGATGTACCACAATTTTAGTCGGAAAAAAGGCATCTTACGATGGCTCTACCATGATTGCAAGAAATGATGATTCAGGAGCCGGGCATTATACACCAAAGAAATTTACAGTAGTTTATCCTAAGGATCAGCCACGGAAATACAAATCTGTGATTTCCCATGTGGAAATCGATCTGCCGGATGATCCCATGCAGTATACCTCTGTGCCAAATGCGTTAAAAGGAGAGGGAATCTGGGCTGCAAGCGGTGTAAATGCTGCAAATGTGGGAATGACTGCAACAGAGACCATCACATCTAATCCCCGTGTACTTGGAGCAGATCCGCTGGTAGAATATCAGCCGGCAGAGGATGGAAATGAGGAAATCCCAGGAGGAATCGGAGAGGAAGACATAGTTTCTATTGTACTTCCTTATATTCACAGTGCCAGGGAAGGCGTGGAAAGACTGGGAAGCATTCTTGAAAAATATGGCACCTACGAGATGAATGGAATCGCTTTTCAGGATCAGGATGAGATCTGGTGGCTGGAGACCATCGGCGGACATCACTGGATTGCCAGAAGGGTTCCGGATAATGTGTATGTAGTTATGCCAAATCAGCTTGGCATTGATGAGTTTGACCTGGAAGATGCGCTGTCTGAAAAGAAAGAATATATGTGTTCCTCAGATATGCGGGAATTTATCAGCAAAAACCATCTGGATCTGTCTTTGGACGGAGTGCTGAATCCAAGGGATGCATTTGGCAGCCATGATGACGCAGATCATGTGTACAATACCCCAAGAGCCTGGTTCATGGAGCGCTACCTGAATCCGGGAACTATGAACTGGGATGGCCCGTCTGCTGATTTTACACCATATTCTGATGATCTGCCATGGTGCATGGTTCCGGAGAAAAAGATTACAGTGGAGGATGTAAAATATGTTTTATCCTCCCATTATCAGGGTACCCCATACGATCCTTATGCTGCTTATGGGGATAAATCACAAAAAGGAGCATTTCGTTCCATTGGTGTAAACAGAACAGATTTCTTATCTGTGATCCAGATGCGGCCTGATCAGGAAAAAGACAGTAATATTTTGCAGTGGCTGGCATTTGCATCCAATGCTTTTAATGTGCTGGTGCCGTTTTATGCTGCGGTAGATGAAGTACCGGAGTACCTTTCCAATACTACAAAAGAGGTATCTACAGATAATTTTTACTGGGTGAGCCGTATGATCGCAGCTATGGCAGATGCCTCCTACAAAAGCTCTGTTTTCCATATCGAACGCTATCAGGAAAAAGTTATGTCAAAAGGCCATGAACTGATCGGGCGATATGATGCCCTTCTCGAAAAAGAAGCAGATCCGGCTAAGAGAATGGAGCTGAAAAAGCAGGCAAACCAGCAGATCGCAGATATGCTGAAAAAAGAGGCGCAGAATGTGCTTGATAAAGTTTTGTATGAGCTGAGTGGACAGATGAAGAACTCCTATTCACGGTCAGATGCGTGAACAGGAAAATCATATTTATGTTCCAGAGAAGATGAAGGGAGAAACCAATGACAGTAAAAGAATGTTATGAAAAGGGTGGAAATGATTATGATGGCGTTGTAAAGCGACTTGGCAGCGAGGGCCTGGTGAAGCGTTTTGCACTGAAATTCCTTAAGGACCCCAGTTTTCAGGAACTGAAAGAGGGACTGGCACAGCAGGATGGAGAGAGAGCCTTCCGGGCAGCCCACACATTAAAAGGTGTTTGCCTGAACCTTGGTTTTTCCAGCCTTTATACTGTAAGCGCAGAGCTTACAGAGAAATTAAGAGGCAGAGAAACTGCCGGCAGTGATGAGATGTTCCACAAAGTGGAAGCACAGTATGACAGATTAATTGAGACACTGAAGGAGCTGGAAAAAGAGGGTTGATTGAAAACAAAAATAGTATAGCTTGTTATAGGAATTCCCTATAATAAATTCAAGGAAAAATGAATTATACAAAACAAGCTGGCCTTGCTATGATAAGTCCAGAAAGGGTCCCGGAGAAAGGCTGTTTCTCCGGGATTCTTTCTTCTGAAAAAGACAACAGGAATTTGGAGGAAGATCATGGCAAGAGGAATCAATACAAAATGTTTACATTTAGAAGAAGAGGAAGGCAGTTGTAATAATTACGGGGCTATCAGTTACCCGATTTATCAGACCGCCACATACGCACATCCGGCAGTAGGACAAAGCACCGGATTTGACTACAGCAGACTGCAGAATCCCACAAGAGAGCATCTGGAAAAAATCGTAGCTACCCTGGAAAATGGTATTGACGCACTGGCTTTTTCCACAGGAATGGCCGCAATATCCCTGATGATGGAGCTGTTTCGTCCAGGGGATCATCTGATCGTAGATGCGGATCTTTACGGTGGAAGTATCCGTCTTTTTGATAATGTATCGTCAAAAAACGGGATCCGGTTTTCTCATATTGACTGCTGGAAAGAGGATGTGGAAAGCTATGTGACGGAAAATACAAAAGCAATCTATATCGAGACACCTACCAATCCCATGATGAATGTAACGGATATTGCAGCACTTGCCCAAATTGCAAAAAAACATGATCTTCTTCTTATTGTTGATAATACCTTTTTATCCCCTTATTTCCAGAATCCGCTGGATCTTGGAGCAGATATTGTGGTACACAGCGGCACCAAGTTTCTTGGAGGACACAACGACACCCTTGCCGGTTTTCTGGTCACAAACAGAGAAGATATCAGTGAGAAATTCCGTTTCCTGATCAAGACCACAGGATCCGGACTGGCGCCTTTTGACAGCTGGCTGATCCTCCGTGGAATCAAGACACTGGGAATCCGTATGGAGCAGGCACAGAAAAATGCCATCCAGATCGCCCGGTGGCTGAAAAAACAAAAGGCAGTTACCCGTGTGATCTATCCGGGACTTCCAGAGCATCCGGGCTATGAAATTATGAAAAAACAGGCGAGAGGCTTTGGCTCCATGCTGACATTCCAGCTGGAAAGCAAAGAATTTGCCCTGTCTATTCTGGAAAAGGTGAGGATGATCAAATTTGCAGAGAGCCTTGGTGGTGTGGAGACCGATCACCTATCCGACGACTCAGACTCATGCAGATGTTCCCAGAGAAATCCGGGAAAGAAACGGAATTACAGAGAGTACCCTGCGTCTGTCTGTGGGAATCGAAGATGTGCAGGATCTTCTGGATGAATTTGAAAAAGTATTTGCAGAAACAGAGGAAGAATTACATGGCGGAAAGAAATCTTGATTTTGATAAAATCGTAAACCGAAAAAATACCAGGTGTCTGAAATATGACTTTGCAGTAAAAAGAGGAATGCCGGCAGACGTACTTCCCCTCTGGGTGGCAGATATGGATTTTGAGACCTCCTCCTATGTGGAGGACGCTCTGGTAGAACGTGCAAAAGAAGGAATTTTTGGCTACAGTGAGGTGCAGACTCCTTATTTTGATATTCTGGCAGGCTGGATGAAGAAGCATCACAGCTGGGAAATCCAGGAGGAATGGCTGCTTAAGACACCAGGCGTGGTTTTTGCCCTGGCAATGGCTGTGAAAGCATATACAGAACCTGGAGACAGTGTGCTGATCCAGCTTCCGGTATACTATCCATTTTCCGAAGTGATCCTGGATAATGGACGAAAGGTTGTGAGCAATGATCTGTATCAGGGAGAGGACAATCGTTATCACATTGATTTCGAGGATTTTGAAAAAAAGATCGTGGAGGAAAAGGTGAAGCTGTTTTTCCTCTGCAATCCCCATAATCCAGTGGGAAGAGTCTGGAGTGTGGAAGAACTGGAAAAACTTGGAGATATCTGTGTAAAACATGGTGTGACCGTAGTCAGTGATGAGATCCACCAGGACTTTGTTTTCAAGGGAAAACATCAGGTGTTTGCAGGACTGAAAAAAGAATTTCAGGATATTTCCATTACCTGTACTTCTCCAAGTAAAACCTTTAATCTGGCAAGTATGATGATTTCCAATATTTTTATTCCAAATCCGGTGTTGCGGACAAAATTCCAGAAACAGCTGGATGCAGCGGGGATCAGTCAGCTGGGAGTTTTGGGACTGGTGGCAACAGAAGCTGCCTATTCCAATGGTGAGGAATGGTATCAGGCAATGCATGCCTATGTGGAGGCAAATATTGACTACACCAGAGAATATGTGGAAAGGAAACTGCCAGGTGTGAAGATGACAGATCTGGAAGGAACCTATCTGGTGTGGCTGGATTTCAGGGAAACCGGCCTGAATGTGGAGGAGCTGGAGGATCTGATCATTCACAAGGCAGGGCTGTGGCTGGACAGCGGAAAGATTTTCGGAAAAGCAGGAGAGGGATTCCAGAGAATCAATGTAGCGTGCCCAAGAGTGACACTGACAGAGGCATTGAACAGAATTGAAAATGCGTTAAAGAAACGTGTCTGAAAAAGTAGGAAAGTGCAATCCTGAAAGCTGTGGAAAAAACGGTTCTCTCATGGTAAAATAGAGCTATGAATTGACCTTACAGACAGGAGAAAAAAGATGGCAGACCAGATCCTCAGAGAAGATATGCTTGCCCTGACCAGGCGAATGAATGTTTCAAGATGCTCCTTTACACGTATTGCAGGCTGTTATGTGGACAAAGACGGCGAATTTGACGGAAGCTTTAATGTGAATTTTCTGAAGCTCTCTGCTTCGGAAAAGAAGAAAAACATTGAACTGGCTAAAGAGGTTCCTTTTGCAGCCACCAATGTAAATCTGAAACGGTATGAATTTGCGCAGGCAGACAGGAAGCCTGGGACGATCTGGCAGCTTCTTATGGCGCTGCGGGAGTGCGGGCTGAAAAATGATGCACTGATGGACAGTTTTTATGATCTTGTGATGGAATATTATAAGGCGGATATGCCATATGCAGTGTATGTGTTTCATGACAGATATGATATTCCGGTAAAGGGAGCGGATAAAGAGAGACTGGGTGAATCTGAGGCTGTCTTTGAATATCTGATCGGTGTGATCTGTCCTCTGGAAGGGGATTATGAACCCGGGCGACCGGAATGTGGATTCCTTTTTCCGGCGTATGTGGATGGGGGAGCAGATCTGAACCATGTGGATATCTTTCAGGCAGATGTAAGAAAGCCGCACAGAGAATTGGCGGAGAAGATCTTGCAGGTTTATTTGCGGTAACGATAGAAATGAGTTTATAAAAAGAGTATTATGTCGAAGTTCACGGAAGGTGTGAGAGTGTGAAAGGACATAATACTCTTTTGTTTTGTGGAATGAATGTTATGCTCTACAGGTCACTGGTGGCTTCGTATTCCCGGATGATCTGTCTGGCCAGGGCATACTTTGTCCGCCAGTGCTTCAGACGCTCCGGATCAGGGGTAGTGCCGGACAGACGGGTTTCATTTGTATTATGGGCGATGTCGGCAATTTTCACTTTACGTGCAAGGGGATTCTGGCAGAGATTTCTCACATAGTCCAGATAATCCGTGGCAGGATCGTGAGTCAGCAGAAGGATCGCCTCAGTTATTTCAGGTGGAAACTCATTTTCCAGTTCTGAAAGGGTCATGGATGTGTCTTCCAGAACATCATGAAGCAGAGCAACGCAGGTGGTAAATTCATCCTCCATCTGCTCCGCCACATGGACCGGGTGGAAAATGTATGGAACACCACTGTAATCGTACTGATTTTCGTGAGCCTTGTATGCAAGCTTCATAGCTTTTATGGTTAGGGGGGTATAGACCATATTTTTATTCTGCAGAAGCAGCCTCCGTGTCAGTGTTTAAAGGGGTGAAAGCTGCCAGGATTTCATCTGCTTCGGCTGTAGTATCTGTGGTGTAAGATAAAATGATGGAGACAAACTTTTCTCCCTGTCTTCGGGTACAGTATTTCTGGATGATCTGGTAATCATTTATGGTGGTAGTGGATTCCATTACACGGAAATCCTGACCGCCGATCTGTGTATCTGTAATGTCTGTATAGGTATACTCCTGGCCGGTAGCATCCAGCACCTGCTGTGCAGTCTGTAAGTATTGGTCTGCGTTCATATTCTCCATGACAGCGTCTTCCACCACAAGGTTTACATAGGGAAAACCGGTAGCGGATGAAGCCATCATTTCATATACAGTGCCGGATAAGGAATCCTCGTTCAGTTCCACGCCGGTAGAGTCAGAAAGAGAGGCCTGTCCCTGCTGCATAACAGACTGCATTTCTTCTTCTGTATTCATGATGACTGTGGATGGTGGAGTAAATTTAAGATTTAGCCAGGTACTCTCATAATCAGTGTCTGTGAGTGTACCTTTTTCATAAGGAATGTCAGAAGGGGAACCCTCCTGGCTGCTGACTGCCGTATCAGTAGTGGCAGCATCTGATGAAGAATCAGCCGATGTATCCGGCTGTGAAGTATCCTGTGTATTGGCATCCTCCGTGGAGGCTTCCTGCGCAAATGCAGAAAACATCGGAGCAGTACAAAGAGAAAAAGCCAATACAGTGGATAGGAAAAGTCTGCTTTTTCTTTGCATGAAAAGTATCCTCCTGAAGATTATACGGATAACTGCCCGAAAAATGGGACAGCTCCTTTGAAGTAAAATCATTATAACAAATCTTCAGAGGTTTTCATAGGTGTCAAAATGGAGAAAAACATCTGAAAAAACGGGTAAAATTACAGTTTGTGAACAGGATAC
>CAKRRX010000107.1 GCA_934394595.1 uncultured Blautia sp.
AAGAAACATCCTCGCCGTAGAGCGAGGATGTTTCGCTACGCAAAGTTCGCGAAAGCGAAGTTTGCGTTTCCCGTAAACCTCGCCGTAGAGCGAGGATGTTTCGCTACGCAAAGTTCGCAAAAGCGAAGTTCGCGTTTCCCGTAAACCTCGCCGTAGAGCGAGGATGTTTCGCTACGCAAAGTTCGCGAAAGCGAAGTTTCAGTTTTATAGAGGAAAACGTACATTTCGGAAATGGCTGCGCAATGTATCATCTGTGTCTTCAGAATCAGGGTCAGATGAAAAATAATAAGCCGGATTTTGGAAGATATCATTGATGGCAATAATAGCTGCACCATATACCATGGAATCTTGTTTATAGGAGCTTAAACGGATGGAAGTGGTTTCCATTGTCTGGGGAACGATTCTTTTCTGTACATTGGAGATCACCCGCTCCAGCATCAAATTCGGGTTCACATGAGCCATTTCATCTCCGATTACGATCGTTCTCGGGTTAAAGCTGTTGATCACATTAATAATGCCGATAGACAGATAATCACACATTTCCATATAAAGCTTTACCGCAATCGGATTCTCCTTTTTCACCAGCAGAACCGCATCAGAGAAAGTCAGTTCATCTTTTTTCCCCAAGGCTTCATTCAGCTTTTTTACAAAGGTTATGGAAGAACAATAGCGTTCCAGACAGCCGTAATTTCCACAGGAACACCGGGGTCCGTGGATATCAATGGTTGTATGTCCAATCTCTCCGGCGGCACCTGTAGATCCCTTCAGCAGAGTACCGTTGTTTACAATGCCAGCGCCAATACCCTGGGCAAAGGCAACATATACCAGTACATCCGTATTATTCGTCTCTTTGCTGTACCAGAACTGAGCCAGTGCGGCTGCATTGGCGTGTTCTTCAATAATCACCGGGATCTTGTAGTGTTCCATAAATTCATCCTTCAGTGGAATGTCTGCCCAACCTTCTACTTCAGTAACAACTGAGATTCTGCCTTTGACACTGTTATAAGGGCCTGGAATAGCAAGTCCCAGTGCAAGAATTTTTTTATCAGGAAACTGATGAATGATTTTATCCATTTCACGGAAAACCATGTCCATGATCTCACGGGCATTCTGTCCGTGTTTAATACCTGTTCTGCGGATCATAACGGCTTCTCCGTATAGATTGAACAGTCCTACAGAGAAATCCTTTCTGGCAATCCGTATTCCAGCTACCGCAAGATCCTCTGTGTTCAGGGAGATCGCAATGGAGCGGCGCCCCTTCACGCCGGTAAGCAATCCTACTTCTTTTACAAGATTCCAGTTCATAAAGTCATTGATAATATGTGTAACTGTTGCCTGTTTCAATCCGGAATGTTCTGCTAGTGTGGTTCTGGCGCATACTTTTTCACGCCGCAGAAGATTTAACAAAAGGCTGCGGTTCAGATTCTGGATATTTCCCTGGTTTAGGCCTCGCATGGTTTCTTTCATTAGTGATACCTCTCGAAATATTTTATAAGATGAACACTGAACTGTCTTGTGATACGTCAATGCAATGCTCATATAAAGAACAATCATAAAATTATTATTTCAATTTATTACTTAATTCAATTGTATTATATAGCAAAAAAAAAACAGATGCAAGACTTAAAAACAGCCGGTTCATCCATTGAAATGATCCGGCTGTGAAAAAATGGTTTAAGAAGTGATCACGCAAAATATACATTTACATTATGATCTTTAAAATATTCAATATACTGCTGGGGTACATTACGGTTGGTGATCACATTAGGAATACTGTCCAGGCTGCACAGATGGGTAAATGCCCGTTTGTTGAACTTGGATTCATTAAGCAGCATATAAATGTCTTTTACATTCTGAAGGAGATAATTATACAATGGAAGCTGTGCCCGGTTGGTGATGGAGTAGCCATATTCCAGGTCGGCACCATCAATTGTGAAAAACAGTTTATCAAAATACAGCTTCTTGAGATTCTGTATGATAGATTCGTCCAAAGTTTCAATATGGTTGCTTCCAAGATGGATATTTCCCCCAAGGAGAAAAACTCCGATATCATGATTGGAAGCAAGCTCCAGTGCACCGGTGATGTTGGTAGTAACAACTGTGATTCCCTTCTTGTCGCTTTTATTCAGGTGACGGCAGAGAAGAGAACCGGTAAAACCGGCACCTACAAAAAGAATATCGCCAGAATGGATTAGATCAATGGATTTCTGAGCAATAGCATTCTTACATTCAAACTGGTCATCTGCCATTTTGATGGAGGAAAAAACCTGGAAATAATTGGAATCGTCCTTTTCATTAGTAGCAGACCGCTCCAGCTTCTTGGCACCGCCATGAGTACGCTGCAGAAAACCATTCTCTTCAAGGTGCGCGAGATCTCTTCTGGTAGTGGCAATGGAAGCGCCTGTAAGATTACAAAGTGCCTGAGTGGTTGCAGTATGATTCTGATCAAGATAATCCAATATTAATTTCTTTCGTTCCGTAGCTAGCATAAACATCTCCAATTTATATCCCGTCAGGAAAGGGATTTTTCTATTTTTACCAGTCTGCTTGTGCCGAGCCTGGAAGCACCAAGGGAAATGAATTTTTCCGCATCATCAAATGAGGAGATGCCTCCGGCTGCTTTGATCTTAACATCAGGTCCTACATATTTAGCAAAGAGTGCGATGTCGTCAAAGGTAGCGCCGCCAGTTGAAAAACCGGTAGAAGTTTTGATGTAATCTGCTTTTGCCTGAGTAACGATCTCGCACATTTTGATCTTTTCTTCTTCGCTTAACAGACAGGTCTCAATAATTACTTTCAATATTTTATTATCACATACTTCTTTTAGTTTTTCAATTTCATTTTGCACATATTCGTAATTTTTAGCCTTTAGTGCACCGATATTGATCACCATGTCCAGTTCGGATGCACCGTTTGCAATGGCGTTTTGGGCTTCATAGATCTTTGCTTCTGTGGTGTGATTGCCATTTGGGAATCCGATCACTGTACAGATGGGAAGCTTGCCCTGTACATATTCTGCTGCTGCAGCAACATAACAGGGAGGAATACATACAGAAGCAGTGCCGTAACGAAGCCCATCGTCACAAATCTGACGGATTTCCTCCCAGGTGGCTGTCTGTGCCAGTAATGTGTGGTCTACCATTTTTAAAACTTCACTATGTTTCATGTGTTACTCCTTTCTATATTGTTTTTTCTCCTGTGGATTCAGTTTAAATTATGAGTTAGGGTCAAAAGGTATCTTGATATCCACGAATTGCTTCGCAGCGAAGCTGCTCCCACAATTCTTAAATTATGATACTATTATATATTTGCGTGATTGTTTTGTCAATAAAAATGAGCGAAAATGAGCGACAACATATAAAATATAAAAAAACAAACAAAAAAGCAAAAAAATATTGATATTAAATGGTTTATATGTTAGTATTTAGTAAATGAAAAATAATAAAACGCTCAAAAACAATCAAAATAGCATTCAAAACAGAAAGGGGGATATATATGAGTTTTGACAAAGCGCAGGCAGACCGTCTTGCAGTCAAAATCAGAAAGAATATTTTAAGGGCTATTGCATCTGAAGGGAAGGGGCATATTGGAGGTTCTCTTTCGATTGCAGACACTTTTGCAGTCCTTTACAGTGGAGTGGCTAATGTAGATCCTAAAGAGCCCAAGAAGGCAGACCGGGATTTTGTGGTTATGTCCAAAGGACATTGTGGACCGGCTATGTATGCTGTACTGGCTGCCAGAGGATTTTTCCCGGAAGAAGCATTAGACACGCTGAACAAAGGGAATACCATTCTTCCAAGCCACACAGACAGATTAAAAACACCGGGAGTGGATATTTCCACAGGTTCTCTTGGTCAAGGGGCATCCTTGGCAGCAGGTGCAGCACTGGCAGATAAAATTGATGGAAAAACTTCATATACATATATGATTTTGGGGGATGGAGAATTGGATGAGGGCCAGGTGTGGGAGTCAGCATTATTTGCAGTACATCACAAGCTGGATCATCTGATCACTTTTGTAGATGTAAATGGTAAACAGCTGGATGGAACTACAGACCAGGTGTGTTCTCTTGGAAACCTTGAGGATAAGTTTGGGGCATTTGGTTATCATGTGGTATCTGTTCAGAATGGAAATGACACCGAGCAGATTTATCAGGCAATCCGGGAAGCAAAAGAAGTGAAGGGCAAACCTTCCGTGATCCTTTTACATACTGTGAAAGGAGCTGGCATCCGATACTATGAGGAGATGGCAAATTGTCATTCCACAGAGGTAAAAAAAGACAATCTGCCGGATTTCTATCAGGAGCTTGACAAAAGGCTGAAAGAAAAGGAGGAGGCGTGACTGTGGAGGAACTGAGAAAGGTTTTTTATCATACAATGGCAGAATTAATGCATGAAAATCAGCAGGTAATATACCTGGATGCGGATCTGGCAGGGGCTATGGGAACAGCAGGACTGTTTCAGGAGTTCCCACAGCAGGCCTTTGACATGGGAATTATGGAAGCCAATATGATTGGTGTAGGTGCTGGGATGTCCATAAAAGGGAAAATTCCCTTTGTACACAGTTTTGGCCCATTTGCTTCCCGGAGGTGTGCAGATCAGACTTTTTTATCAGGCTGCTACAATAATGCAAATCTGAAGATCATAGGTTCAGATCCTGGAATCACTGCAGAAACCAACGGCGGTACTCATATGCCATTTGAGGATATAGGGATCTACAGATCCTTTCCGGGAATGACGATCATGGATATTGATGAGCCATATCTTTTGCAGAAGATCCTGAAGGAAATGGCACATACTTATGGCGTGATGTATTTACGTTTCCCAAGAAAAGGAAAGACAGTCTACTATTCCGGCACAGAAGAATTTCAGATCGGAAAAGGAAATATTGTAAGGGATGGTACAGATGTTACAGTGATTGCCTGTGGTATTGAAGTGGGTTATGCGCTGGCTGTAGCAGAGAATCTTGCAAAAGAAAATATCCAGGTACGAGTGGTTGATATGTTTACCATTAAACCTCTGGATAAGGAGCTTGTAATCCGCTGTGCTAGAGAAACTGGAGCTATCGTGACTGCTGAGAATCATAATATTTATGGAGGTCTTGGCAGTGCAGTAGCAGAGGTGCTTGCAGAGAACTGTCCGTCCGCTTTTCGAAGAGTCGGAGTACCGGATACCTTTGGGGAAGTTGGGAATAAAGAATTCCTGGCAGATAAGCTTGGAATTTCAGCAAAACATATAGAAAAGACAGTAAGAGAACTGGTTTTGGAAAAGAAGAAAGGCCAGGGAGATTGACACATGAGAAATGCTTTGTATATACAATCCGGAGGTCCTACGGCAGTGATCAATTGTTCTGCCTGCGGTGTAATTCGGGAATGCCAGGAGCTTTTGGAAAAGGGTGGAAAACTCTATGCAAGTCTTCATGGAATTGATGGTCTGCTTCATGACCATCTGTATGACTGTACAGATATGGATGAAATGCAGCTGCGGCGTTTGGAGAATACACCGTCTATGGCTTTTGGTTCCTGCAGATATACAGTGAGGGAGGATTCTGGCGAGGATTATGACCGGATTCTTGCAACACTGAAAAAATATGATATTTATTACATTTTTATCAATGGCGGGAATGGATCGGTAGCTGCCGGATATCGTTTGTCTGAAAACCTGAAAAAGGTAGGATATGCATGCCGTTTGATAGTGATTCCAAAGACTGTGGATAATGATATTGCTATTGTAGATCATGCACCTGGTTTTCCATCGGCTGCCCGTCATACTGTGATTACCATATCAGAGTTGGTTCATGATATGTATACCTACGATACGGATCTGATCATGGCAGTGGAAGTGATGGGGCGTAATACAGGATACCTGGCCGCCGCCGCAGCAGCAGCGGGGAAAACGGGATGGGGTCCGGATCTGATCTATGTACCTGAAGTGGTTTTTGACCCGGAACAGTTTGTAAAGGATGTAGCAGAAGTAATACAGAAAAAAGGCAAATGCTTTGCAGTAGTGGCAGAAGGAGTAAAGACAGCAGACGGCAGATATCTCTTTGAAGATACCACCGTTAACAAAGCAGATGATCCGTCCAAAAATATGGGAGGAATTACCCCTTATCTGAATCATCTTCTGCGAAAATATTTTACTTGTAAAATCCGTTGTATTGATCTTGGACTGATGCAGAGATGCGGTGCACATGATGCCTCTGAAATTGATAAAAAAGAGGCACAGCAACTTGGACGTGAAGCTGTGAAATATGCTTTCGCAGGAGAAAATGGAAAAATGGTTACACTTACCAGAACCAGCAGCTATCCATACAGGACAAAAATTCAGATCCTGGATCTGGAGCAAGTGGCTGGTGTGGAAAGAGTGATGGATCTGTCGTATCTGGAAGAAAATCATCATCAGATCAGAGAGTCTTATATGGATTATATTCTTCCGTTGATCGGTGCATTGCCGGAGTATGTGGAATTGAAAGGATTTAGACATTAAGACAGATAGAAAAAATGGTCTGTCTGAAAATATAGGATAAAAAAACAGGAGGAAACAGCAATGTACACTTATCAGGAACTGGGACTTGTAAATACAAAAGAGATGTTTGCAAAGGCATACCGTGAAGGTTATGCAGTCCCTGCTTTGAATTTTGTAACTATTGAACAGCTGAATGGTATGATCGATGCAGTGATTGAGAAAAAATCTCCCGTAATCTTACTGGTATCACCTAATCTTCACCGTCAGCTGGGGCATGAGATGACTGCAAGGCTTGCCCAGGTAGCGACAGACCGGATCAAGGAAGCTGGACTACATATTCCGGTAGCCCTGCATCTGGATCATGGCATGACTTACGAACAGTGCGTGATGGCCATTGAGGGAGGTTTTTCATCGGTTATGATCGATGGTAGTAAGCTGCCATTTGAGGAGAATATCGCATTGACCAAAAAAGTAGTGGAGTATGCACATGCACATCATGTTACCGTGGAGGCGGAGCTTGGCATATTAAAAGGAAAGGAAGAAGAAGGAACAGAAGGTACAGATGAAAGTATGTATACAGATCCAGAGATGGCAGTAGATTTTATCCGCCGTTCTGGTTGTGACAGCCTGGCAATCTCCATAGGAACCTGCCATGGATTGGTGAAAATGGTTCCCAATGAAGATGGAACTTTGCCGGAGCTGCGTTATGATATCCTTCAGTATATTTCTGACAAGGAGCCTGGTTTCCCTATCGTGCTTCATGGGTGTTCTAATATTTCCCAGAAGTATGTGGATATGATCAATGAGCATGGGGGACATATTGAAAAGACAGTAGGAATACCGGATGAACAGGTACGTAAGGCATCCAAGCTTGCAGTGTGTAAAGTTAATATTGCCACAGACGGATGGATCTGCGGGCTGGCAAATACCAGACGTATCCTGGATGAGGAACCAGGGGCTATTGACAGCCGTGCATTCACGCTGAAGATCCGCCCACTGATGAAAGAACTGTATCTTCATAAGATTGATATTATGGGAAGTGAAAAGCGGGCATAAATCTTAGGACAGGTGTGAAGTATGAAGGATATGGATGAAAAGTTTTTTCTTTGTGTGGAAATCGGGGGTACCAATCTGCGCTATGGAGTGGTAACAAAGAATTATATATTAAAGCAGTTTGAAAAGATTCCATCCAAAGGGCTGTCAGATGCGAAAAACAAGGGAGAGTATTTAAAGCAGCTTCTGGATCCGGTATTGGAAGAACATGGAGGAGTTTCAAATTTTAGGTGTATTTCTCTTTCTCTTGCTTCCCTGATGGATCGGGACAGGACAATATGCTACAATTCCCCGAATATCAGAGGCTTTGATAATCTTCCGCTGAAAGAAATTCTGGAAAGATTATGGGGACTTCCTGTTGTTATGGAGCGGGATGTGAATACCTCTCTTTTATATGATCTGTGGAAGAACCATATGGGACAGGAAGGAATTGTAATTGGTGTGTATATTGGTACTGGCCTTGGAAATGCCATGAGTATTGATGGAAAAGTATACAAGGGTTATACCGGATCGTCCTGTGAACTGGGGCATATTCCTGTAGATGGTCTTGAAAAGATGTGTGGCTGTGGAAAAAAAGGATGTATTGAACTGCGTGCCTGCGGAAAAGTCCTGGCAGATATTGCCAGAGAACACTACAAATGTCAGGTGCCTGAGATTTTTGTAAAGTATGGGGATCAGCCAGATGTGATGGATGTGGTACGTATGTGTGCTCTTGCTACAGCTACGGAGGTAACAATCCTGGATCCAGTGTGTGTTGTGCTTGGCGGTGGGGTGACACAGATGCCGGGCTTCCCGATGGAGTACTTTGTCCGTAATGTGAAAGAAAACCTGCGGATGCCGGAACCGAGGACTTCTTTGCAGATTGTTCTTGCATCGCCAGATCCGGAGGCAGGGGTGATTGGAGCAGCGCTAAATGCTTATACTGTGTTGAAATAATAACTTTTGTTAAATGTGAATAAATTTAAAAGAAATTAATTGTCACATTCGACAAAATGACCAAATGGATTAAAAATTTATTGACATTATTAATTAAATGAATTAAGATATAACTATCAAAAGCAACGACATACATGATGCCGTAGCAAATTTAAGGAGGGTATTTTTTATGAGCAAGAAGGTATTGGCAACAATGTTAGCAGCAACAATGTTAATGGGAGCTACTGCT
>CAKRRX010000108.1 GCA_934394595.1 uncultured Blautia sp.
GTTGTCTCCATCCAGACTCCTGAAATGGATATGGCACAGGTTGCCTGGCAGCTGGACAGTGAATATGGCATCATGACAAGAGTTGGCCTGCACTGCGCCCCTAATGCACACAAAACTCTTGGCACCTACCCGGCTGGGACTATCCGATTCTCCTTTGGTCCGGAAAACACACAGGAAGAGCTGGATGCCGCAATTTATGGGTTGAAGAAAATTATAAATTTATAACGAAAGGGCCGCAGATTCTCATCTGCAACAAAATAAATATGGAATTTAAACAACTAGAAGCATTTGTAGCTGTAGTAGAAAATAAAAGCTTTTCTGAAGCTGCCCGCCAGCTGAACCTTACCCAGCCCACCATCAGTGCCCATATACAGACTCTGGAACAGGAGCTGAATTCCCGTCTGCTGATCCGCACTACCAAGAAGCTGACCATCACACAGCGGGGACTCCAGCTTTATGACTGCGCTTCCAACATGCTGAACATGCGAAAAAATATTATCGACGAATTCACAGGACATAATAAAAAGATCATTGACCTGGCAGTGTCCACCATTCCCTCTTCCTATCTTCTGCCTGAAATCCTCGGTGCTTTTACTAAGCAGATTTCTGATATCTACTTTCACTCCTGGCAGTCCGACAGCCTTGGCGCTGTTTCAAGAGTCCTGGATGGCAGTGTGGATCTGGCACTGGTAGGAAACACCTTTGACGAGCCGGACTGTCGTTTTATCCCTTTTCGCCAGGACAAGCTGGTAATTGCCACCCCTGTAAACGACCACTATCTGCAGCTTGAAAAAAAATCCAAATCCGGTTCCCTGGAATTTTCTGATTTTCTGAAAGAACCCTTTATCATGCGTGAAACAGGTTCCGGAACCAAAAAAGAAATCGACCGTTATCTGGAAGAGCATCACATTTCAGACACTGCCCTTCACATTGTAGGAAGAATGAATGACCTGGAAGCCATTCGAAAATCTGTTGCCGGGGGACTGGGGATTTCCATTCTATCCGCCTGCTCTGCAAAAGACCTGGCAGATACCCACCAGATCCTGATGTTTCCCCTGAACTCGGAAAAAGCAGTGCGCACCTTTTACATTGTGTACAGCAAAAACCGGATCTTAAAGCCACATGTGAAACAGTTTTTGAAATTTGTGAAAGACTTTTATCAATAAAAACAACTTCCTTTATCCTGAAGATTTACAAGGGCACAAAAAACGGTTGCTCCCATGAATTTTACTTCACAAAAGCAACCGTTTTTATTTTCAATTCTATGTCAAACTATTTCCCTGCTTATTTCTCCTCAGCAGTTCCCTCAGCCTCTGTATCGGTCTCTGTCTCCGGAACTACATTGTGTACAGCAGTAACTGTTGCAATGACAGCATCCAGATCTGTGGTGATATGGATATTTTTGTTCTTGGCAATCTCAAGATCTTTCACACGAAGAGTATCACCAATCTTCATACCAGTCACGTCAACTTTGATCTTGTCAACCAGATCTGCCGGGAATGCTTTGTATGCTACCTCTTTCAACTCATCCTGCAGGACACCGGAGATAACTTTTTCTTCATTTTCCAGAATGATCTCAGCAGTGGAATGTACCATTTCATTGCTTACCAGTGCCTGGAAATCTACTTCTTCTACTGCGTGAGCAAGTGGATTGTAATCTACTTCCTTGATCAGCGCATCGTAGGTCTTGCCATCCAGTTCCAGCATTACCTGGCTTCCTTTATTGTTATTCTTTAAAAGAACTTCAATTTCTTTCTTAGTAAATTTAAGAGGAATGGAACCTTCGATTTCTCTTCCGAACAGGTTACCTGTTACGTATCCCTCTCTTCTTAATTTCTTTGCTTTGACATCCATGCTTCTTTTTTCAGCTTTTAAAGTATTCATTTATCTTTTCCTCCAAAATTCTGAAACCCTTAGCAGCCTTCAACAAAGAGGTTTTGTTAAGTACTTCTTTTTTCTTTTTACGTCCCTTATTATAGTCATCTGCTTCGATTATGATTAACCAAACATATTTTTTTTCGGAGGTTTTTTTTGGTAAAATCTACTCTTGTTTTTTCTGAAAAATAGAAGTATAAAAGAAATGAATTATACACATTTCCACAGCCAGCCATCATTTTCTTATAATCAGATAACGCACGCTGAAAAGAAATCTATCTGGAAAACCATTTCAATTTATCTGCATAAGATTACTCAAATACCGCATCCACCAGTTTCTTTGTATACGCCTCCTGCGGCTCATTTATAATATCATCCGGCTTCCCACTTTCCACAACTTTTCCCTCAGACAAAACCAGCACCTTATCACAGAAGCTCTGTACAAGTGCAAGATTATGACAGATAAAAATAAAGGACAAGCCATGTGTATCCTTCAGATCTCCCAAAAGCTCCATAATCTGTTTCTGTATTGTCACATCCAGAGAGCTGGTAGCCTCATCACAGATCAGCACTTTCGGCTCTATTGCCAACGCCCGTGCAATGGCCGCTCTCTGACACTGACCACCGCTGACCTCATGAGGATATCTGCCTGCAAACTCATCAGCAAGCCCGCACTGTTCCAGCAGTTCTTTTACCCTTTTCGCAACCTCTGTCTTCTTCATTCCACGATTTCGCAGGCTCTCCCCGATTCCGTCTCCCAGAGTTCTTCGTGGATCAAAGGAGCCAACCGGATTTTGAAAAACCATCTGGATGTTGCCATATACATCTTTCAGCTGACTCCGCTTTAGTTTCGTAATATCCTTCCCCTGGAATTTCAAAGTGCCTTCTGTAATATCCGTCAGCCTTGTGATCATCTTCGCCAGTGTACTTTTTCCGGAACCGGATTCTCCAACAATTCCAAGAGTTTCCCCTGCTTTCAGGGAAAAGCTTACATCATCCACAGCTTTAAAAGACTCTTTCCCCCTTGGGGTAAATACTTTTGTTAAATGTTCTGCTTCCAGAAGTGTGTTCATGATATTTCCTTTCTCTTAAGCCTTGGCACTGCTGCCAGCAGTCTCTTTGTGTAAGGATCCTGAGGATCATTTAACACCTTCCCTGCTTCTTTGTATTCCACTGTTTTTCCGTTTTTCAGAACCAGAACAGTATCTGCCATTGCACGTACTACACCAATATCATGGGTTACAATTATAATTGCAGTTCCAAACAGTTCTCTGAGTTTCAGCATTTCCTGCACCACCTGTCGCTGAACTGACACATCCAGCGCACTGGTCGGTTCATCAGCAAAAAGAACCGGTGGATTCATCAGCATGGCAATGGCAATTCCTGCTCTTTGATTCATTCCACCTGACAATTCGAAAGGATAGCTGTCCCATACACGCTGACTGTCTTTAAAATTCAATTTGTCAAACAGTTCCATGGCGCGATCCCTTGCTTCACTGCGGCTCACTTTTTTATGAGCACGCATACTTTCATAGATCTGGTCACCAATTGTCCGGATGGGGCAAAGAGACGCTCCTGCATCTTGAAAAATCATGCCGATTTTTGCGCCCCGGATTTTTCTTTTCTCTTTTTCTGAAATATCCAGAATATTCTGTCCCATATAAAAGATATCCCCTCTGGTCACAAGCCCCTCTGGTCCCAGAAGTCCCATGGCAGCCTTGATCAGGGTACTTTTACCGCTTCCAGATTCCCCTACCAGACCAAGGATCTCTCCTGGTGCAAGGGAGAAGCTCACATCATGGACTACCGCTTTCCCATCAAAGGATATTTCCACCGAATCATAGTTCAGTATGTTCCTCTCCATTATTGTGCAAACTCCTCCTTGTTAAATCTCTTGATTAGTTAATATCCAAATCTGCTGTTAACTCATAATAATCACAAGGATGGGCAGCCAGACCTGTTACATTTGACTGCATGATCATGCTCATTCTAAGATGAGAACAGAATACATAAGCATTGTCGTCCAAAACTGTCTGCTGCATCTGAATTGCCAGCTCAGAACGCTTATCTACATCAAATTCAGTTTCCATTTTATCTGCAAGTTCTTCCAGCTTATCACTATGGTAATGTCCATTATTGGAAACAGACTCATCCAATGCACAGGAGGTGAAGAAGTACTGGGGATCACCTGTAGGTGCAGTTACCATGGCACTTGCATATACGTCCCACAAAGTTGGATCCTTGCGGATGGTATTATTATCAGAGGTACAGTTGACCTGAACATCCATACCAACCTCTTTCAGGGTGGCCTGGGCAGACTCAGCCAGAAGTGGAAGTTCCTGACGGCTTGGATAGGTAAGCCAACGGATCACAAGCTTCTGTCCGTCTTTCTCACGGATTCCATCACCATCAGAATCCACCCAGCCAGCGTCCTCCAGAACCTTTTTGGCTCCATCCGGATCATAGCTCTCTGTGGTCAGATTCTGTCCGCCAAATGAGAAAGTATCCGGAAATGCACCAACCGCCGGATATCCGTATCCATTCAGTAGTACAGATACGAAGTTCTCTTTGTCAATTCCCATGGCAATTGCTTTTCGAACTGCCGGATCAGAGGTTACCGGACTCTCAAAATTCATCCACGCATAAAATGCACGGCTTGTTGCAGTGCTGGAAAAAGTAAAATCCTCATTTTCAAATAAAGGATAGCTTGCATATGCCATACCATAGGCTGCATTGATTTCCCCTGCCTGAAGTGCAAATGCCAGTGTATCACCATCAGAAATAGTGCGGACTGTAATCTCATCTACATTCACATCACCGTTCCAGTAATTTTCATTTTTTACAAGAGTAAGGTGGTCATCTGTTACCAGATCTGTGGCAACATAAGGGCCTGTGCCGATTACAATCCCATTGTCTGTAATTCCAGCCTGCACATCAATGATACATCCATAAGGATCACTTAAATAATTGATAAATGCCGGTTTCGGCTCTGTAGTCTTGATGGTGACCACATTTCCATCTGCTTCAATGGTATCAATACAAAGATCGCCTGCGGCTCTTTCATGATTTGCCACCAGATCCTCCAGACATTCTTTTACCGCTTCCCCATCGCAGGCACGTCCATTGGAAAATGTAACGCCATCATTTAAAGTGATTTTCCAGGTCAGATCATCTACATTCTCATATTCCTTTGCGATCCATGGCTCAATTTCCATGGTATCGGAATAACGGAACAAAGTCTCACCGACACCATAACGGATACATGCCCAGCCGGCATAAGTGTTCTGGGGATTGATGTCTGCCTCTTCATTCTCTGCGTTAAAGGTGGTATCACCAAATACAAATGTCTTCTTTTCTTCAGCTATTGTGGGCACCGTTGTGAAACCCATTGTCATGCTGGCTGCCAATGCAATTGCCAGGATTTTCTTTGTTTTCATCTACATTTTCCTCCCTATATGTTTTTATTATTATCTCTGCTGTAAGCGACCGCTTTTAGGATCCAGATAATCCCGCACAGTATCTCCCAGCAGATTAAAAATAACCACGGACACAAAAATCGCAATTCCAGGGGACAAAACCACCCATGGATAGGTCTGGATCATACTTCGTCCACTGCTCATCATGCTTCCCCACTCTGCCATTGGGATCTGCGCTCCAAGCCCCAAAAAGGACAACCCAGCCAGTTCCATCATCATGGTTCCGATATCCAGCATAGCAGTTACCAGAACCGGTCCCACCATATTAGGTAAAACATGCCTCGCCAAAATCTGAGCCGAACTGTCTCCTGCCAGTATGGCTGCATAAATATAAGGTTCATTTTTCAATGCCAATGTCTGGCTTCTGGCAATTCGCGAATACTTTGGCCAGCTGACCACTGCCAGCGCAAGAACGGCATTTTGAATGCCCCCTCCAAGGATTGCCGCAATGGCCATTGCGAAAACAAGCCCTGGGAAGGCCAGACAGACATCTGAAATCCTCATCATAACGGAATCCAGAATTCCACCATAATAACCGCAACACATTCCTACCAGCGTTCCAAATACAGAAATCACAGCCACCAGTATAAAAGTGGAGAAAATACTGGCTCTGGCTCCGCTGATCACCCGGGACAACATATCTCTGCCATAGGTATCTGTTCCCATGGGATGCTGCAAGCCAGGTGCCTGAAGTGCGCTGGAGAGATCCTGGGCATAGGGATCATAAGGACAAAGACGGTCTGAAAAAATTGCCAGGATCACCAGGCAGACTGCCAGCATACTGAAAATTATCAGTTTCTGTTTTATATGGTTTTTTCTTGTTTTCTGTACCCTTATAGTTACCTGCTTTTTCTTATCTCTGCTTTGCTCTTTCTTCATTGCTTTGCACCTCCCAACCGGATTCTCGGATCCAGGAACCGGTAAGACAGGTCTGTAAGCAGATTTACCAGCACATAAATAATTGCCATCCACATAACATAAGCCTGAATAATGGGGTAGTCGCGCATGGAAATAGCATCTACCGCCATTTTTCCAACGCCATCCCACATAAAAATAGACTCCACAATCGCAGTACCGCCGAGAAGGTTTCCCACTGACAGCATCAATAAGGTAAGAATCGTAACAAGGGAAGCCTTCATAATACTTTTCCATAAGATGACCGAGAACTTTACGCCACGTGCCCTGGCACCTGCAACATAGTCTTTGTTAAGCTCATCCAGCACTGTGGCACGCACCTGGCGAAGATATTTCGCAGACATGGCAATGGCCAGGGTAATCGCCGGCATGGCTACACTTTTCAAACTCACATCTTTTGCAATAACCGGAAAAATCCTTATTTTGATTGCCAGAAAATACATGAGCAAAAGTGATACAAAGAAATTAGGAAGGCTGTTTCCTATAAAACTGCAAAAACGGATGATGTAGTCAATAAGGGTATTCTGCTTCACTGCTGCCAGTATTCCCAATGGAATGGAAATAATAACCGTAAGCAGGATTGATGTCACTGTAAGAAGCAATGTCGCCGGAAGCTTCGACAGAAATGTAGCAAATACCGGAAACCCAGATACATAACTGTTTCCCATATCCCCCTGAAGCAATTTCCCAAGCCACACAAAATATTGTGTCAGAAACGGCTTATCCAGTCCCAGCTGTTCTCTTGCCGCATCCAATGTGGCATCTGATACCACAGCGCCAGTATTCTCCATCTTCTGTGTCACAACATCACTGCCTGCAATTCTCATCATTCCATAGGATAAAAATGTAATTGCAAACAAAATAGGAATCAGCTGAAAGATACGTTTGATTACATATTTCTTCATTTGATTGTCTCCATTTCATATTTCGCAGTTTAGTTTAGCAAAGTAAAAAAAAGCTTACAACCCACCCCGGGGGTTATAAGCCATTCCATTTCGGAATACATTCCTATATTTTTGGAATATCATATTATATCCGGTTCTTACTTCAATTTTTAGTTTTCCAATTTTCCACTCAAAAACACAAGGAATTCATCCACCAGTTCATCTGGTTCCTCATTTTTTCTTCTGATATATCCGAAGTAGATCTTATTCTTTTTAAACGCCAAAGGAATTCCCTCATTTGAAGCCTTTTTATCATTTGAAAGATAACTTCCACTGATATTGCAGAGTTCTGTTTCCTTCAGCATTTTTTCCATAATATAATCGCTGTTTGTGATAACCGAAACATCCAGGTTTTCCCAGCTGAATACCCCCTTTTTTTCTTTGTCTCCCAACTCCAGAAATTCATCATGGAAGTTTTGGATAAAGCGGAAATCCTTCATCTGTTCCATATTTATAGTTGCTTCTTTATAGAAAGCATTTAATTTTCCGGGATAAAAGGTCGCTGTGCTTTCCTGCATAACATTAAAAACCAGACGATTTTTCGCCAGCTCATACTGGAATTCTTTCTTCTGCTGCTCCATCACATATACAAAGCCTATATCAGAGAGATAATCCCTCACGCGCTCCATGACCGTCCGCACACCAGCTGTATAAATTTCGAAGTGATAGTCTTTTTCGTAATTTTTTTTATAAAATTCTACAAATTGATTGGTAAACCAGGAACTGGGATTCAGGGAAATCCGCAAATACTTTGCCATATTTTTATGTCCCATCTCTTCCAGGAGCTGAGAATCATTTACGATTCTGCAGGCATACCGATACACCTCCCGCCCTTTTGCAGTGAGAGAAATCCCCCTTGGCATACGGTCAAACAATACCATTCCTATATCATTTTCCAACGCTTTGATAGCCTTGCTCACACTGGGCTGGGTAGTATAAAGAAGCTTGGCTGCTTCACTGATGGAACCGGTTTCTGCACAGGTTATAAAATATTTTAACTGTTTGAGATCTAACATACATATTTCCTCTCTAAATTCTCTTTACATAAAGATACGGCAGCCATTTTGCGGAGTAACAGCTGCCGTCTTTTGTCTGACAGACGATCCGGAAATGTCTGCAGACTTTTTGTGTAACTTTTTATGCGGAGATGCGTTACACATTAGATTAACAGAATTAACACTTTTTTGTGTCTTATTTAAGATAACATATTGTGATTATTTTACAAGCCTCCCAGGGGGATAAAAACTTTATAGGCTTTACCTATAGCCAGCTACTCCAATTCCATAAGGGAACCTATCCTGCCATTGGGGTTTTGCAGATTCTCTAATTGACAGAAAGTCTCAACTATGCTATCATCAAACCACATAAT
>CAKRRX010000109.1 GCA_934394595.1 uncultured Blautia sp.
GTGGATTTTCCGGAACCATTGTGCCCCAGAACGGCCACAAAATCGCCGGCTTCAATGTCCAGGTTTACATCATTGACGGCACGCTGTGTAGCTTCCACATTGCCATCCTCATCATACTTGAGATAGTCAAATCCCAGCTTGAACGCCTTGATAATTCCCATATTTTTATTCCTCGTACATCAGACTTCTTTTTTCGCTGCATCCTGATTTTCAGTATCTGCCGGTGCAAAACCGGTCAGCTCATCCATCAGTGCCCAGATTTCATCTCTTCCCTGCTTGGTCTCAGCTGAGAAAGGAATGATTCTGCTGCCTGGGCGCAGTTTCAGTCCATCTTTGATTGCTTTTACATTCTTCTGTACCTGGCTTCGCTTCAGCTTATCCAGTTTGGTTGCAATGATGATAGGATTATAACCATTGTTTACGATCCAGTCATACATCAGCTTGTCATTGGCAGATGGGTCGTGACGGATATCGATCAGCAGAAAAACTGCCTTCAGCGTCTGTGAAGTGTGAAGATATCTCTCGATCATTTTTCCCCATTTTGCCTTCTCTGTCTCCGGAACCTTGGCATATCCATAGCCCGGGAGATCCACAAGATACATAAAATCATTTACATTGTAAAAATTGATAGTCTGTGTCTTTCCCGGCTGGGAACTGGTCCTGGCCAGCGCTTTTCGGTTCAGCAGGCCATTAATGAGGGAGGATTTTCCCACATTGGATTTCCCGGCAAATGCGATCTCCGGTTTTCCTGTATCCGGTAGTTTGCTGGTGATACCGCAAACGATATCCAGTGAAACATTTTTTATTACCATTTATTCCAACCTCTCATTTCAGGCAAGTGCCCGCTCAAGCACTTCATTCATATTTTCCACAAAGGTGATCTTCAATCCGTCTGTGATCTCTTTGTCCAGTTCCTTAATATCCGGCTTGTTTTCCTTTGGCACAAGCACTTCTTTGATCTTTGCATATTTTGCAGCCAGAAGCTTCTCTTTCAGGCCGCCGATAGGAAGCACCCTTCCTCGCAGGGTGATCTCACCTGTCATGGCAAGATCTGCTCTTACCGGCTTTTTGATAATGGCAGACAACATGGCTGTGGCCATGGTAATTCCTGCAGACGGGCCATCCTTTGGCACTGCCCCTTCCGGAATATGTACATGGATATCATTTTCCTGGAAAAATTCCTGATCCACGCCATATCTGGATGCCACAGAACGAAGATAACTGATTCCTGCCTGTGCAGACTCCTTCATCACATCACCCAGCTGACCGGTAAGGACAAATTCACCTTTGCCAGGCATGATATTTACCTCGATCTGAAGGGTATCTCCGCCAACCTGCGTCCACGCAAGACCTCTTGCAATACCAATCTCGTCTTTTTTGTTTGCCATCAGATAATTATACTTTTCCTGCCCAAGGAAATCGGACAGGTTCTTACCTGTGACTGTAACCTTTTCTTTGCCCTCTTCCATAATAAGCCGTGCAGTCTTGCGGCAGATCTGACCGATCAGGCGTTCCAGGCTCCGCACACCTGCTTCTTTTGTATAATTATTGATTATCTTGCGAAGGGCACCACCCTGGATGGAAAGTCTGCCCTTCTCGATTCCATTTGCCTCCATCTGCTTGGGAATCAGATGTTCTTTGGCAATATGTTCTTTTTCATTTTCGGTATAACCGCTGATCTCAATGACCTCCATACGGTCAAGAAGGGGCCTTGGAATCCCCTGAATATCATTTGCAGTTGCAATAAACAGCACTTCGGAAAGGTCCTGGGGAATTTCCACATAGTGGTCATTGAAATGGTTGTTCTGCTCCGGGTCCAGTACCTCCAGAAGTGCGGAAGAAGTATCTCCCTTATAGTCACTGCTGGTTTTGTCAATCTCGTCCAGAAGCATCAGCGGATTGGCAACCTTCGCCTGCTGAAGAGCCACAGTGATCCGGCCTGGCATAGCTCCCACATAAGTCTTTCTATGACCACGGATCTCAGCCTCGTCTCTCACACCGCCAAGGCAGATACGCACATAACGCTTGCCTGTAGCTTCCGCAACAGATTTGGCAATGGAAGTCTTACCGGTACCTGGAGGTCCCACCAGACAGAGGATCGGGGATTTTCCCTTGTGTGTCAGCTTGCGGACAGAAAGGAATTCCATGATTCGCTCTTTTACATCCTTCAGGCCATAATGCCCCTCTTCCAGGATCTTCCATGCCGCCTTCAGATCCTCAGAATCTTCAGAACACTTGTCCCATGGAAGGGAAAGAAGTGTCTCGATATAGCCCCGCAGAATACTGCTTTCTGCGGCATTGGTACTGGTAATTTTGAATCTTCCGATTTCTTTGAAGATGCGGTCCTTCACTTCCTGGGATGCGGTAAGCTCTTTGGCTTTTCTTCGGAATTCTTCTGCTTCATCTGCAGTATTATCCTCTCCCAGTTCCTCACGGATCAGCTTCAGCTGCTCCCTCAGAATATACTCACGCTGATTCTTATCCACCCGTTTCTTCAGCTTCTGCTGAAGGTCACGGCTGATGTCCAGCACATTGATCTCATTGCTTAAAACAGCGCCAAGAAGTTCATATCTGTCAGAAAGCTTCGCTGCTTCCAGAAGCTTCTGTCTGCTCTGCCAGGAAAGAGGCAGATTCACACAGATCTGATCGATCAGCTCTCTTGTTTTCTCAATATTCATGATCTGGACTGCCAGTTCCTTACCAATCTTGCCCCCTTTGGTGCAATAGGAGTGGAACAGATCCCGGATACTTCTGTACATAGCCTCAAGCACAGCCTGAGGCAGTTCCTCTTCTTCCTCATTGATCAGAACCGTCTCGGCCCTGAGATATGGTGTGTCCTGCTCCAGGCCAAGAAGCTCGGCCCTTTTGGTGCCTTCCACAAGAACACGCAGCAGGTTGTCCGGAAGTTTTACAACCTGTTTGATATATGCCACAGTTCCCACCTGAAAAAGCTGTACAAAGCCCGGTTCTTCTATCTGCGGATCTTTCTGGGTTACCAGAAAGATCTTCTGATCCTGCAGCATTGACGCCTCAATTGCCTTTCTGGAACGTTCCCGGCTTACATCAAAATGGATGATCATTCCCGGAAGTATGGTGGTTCCTCGAAGGGCAATGGCAGGAAGTACATTGATCGGCTCACTCATCTGTTGTCAGATCCTTTCATCAGGCTGTTTCAGGAGTGCCTTTTTTGCGCGCACGCTGGTTTCTTCTGCCTGTATTTGCAGCGCTTGCCGGCTGTGCAGGAGCTTCCCCATGAACGATCATAGGTTCCCCGGTTCCCTCTACAGCTTCTTTTGTAATAATACATTTACGAATGGTATCATCTGATGGAGTTTTGTACATCAGATCCATCAGGGTACTTTCCATGATCGCACGAAGTCCTCTGGCTCCTGTCTTACGCTCCATGGATTTTCTGGCCATAACCTTAAGAGCTTCGTCCTCAAAATCAAGCTCTACACCATCAAGTTCAAACAGCTTGTGATACTGCTTGGTCAGTGCATTCTTTGGCTCACGTAAGATGCGAAGAAGTGCATTCTCATCCAGTCCGTCCAATGTGACAACTACCGGAACACGTCCCACAAACTCCGGAATCAGACCATAACGGATCAGATCCTCCGGCATTACCTGCTTAAACAGCTGGCCCACATTCTGCTCCTCTTTGGAGGTAACTTCAGCACCAAAACCAATTGCTTTGGTATCCTGTCTGCCTTCAATGATCTTCTCCAGCCCGTCAAAGGCACCACCGCAGATAAAGAGGATGTTGGTGGTATCGATCTGGATAAATTCCTGGTGTGGATGCTTTCTTCCTCCCTGCGGTGGAACACTTGCAACAGTTCCTTCCAGGATTTTCAGAAGCGCCTGCTGCACACCCTCTCCGGAAACATCACGGGTGATGGACACATTCTCTGATTTACGTGTGATCTTATCGATCTCGTCAATATAAATGATTCCATACTGGGCTCTGTCAATATCATAATCAGCTGCCTGAATGATCTTTAAAAGGATATTCTCAACATCCTCTCCTACATAGCCAGCTTCTGTCAGTGTGGTAGCATCTGCAATTGCAAATGGTACATTCAGAAGTCTCGCCAGCGTCTGTGCGAGGAGAGTCTTACCGGAACCGGTAGGTCCCAGCATCAGGATATTACTTTTCTGAAGCTCCACATCCAGATTTCTGGAAGCGGTCACACGTTTGTAATGATTATATACCGCAACGGAAAGTGCTTTCTTGGCCTCGTCCTGTCCGATTACATAATCGTCCAGAATTGCATGGATTTCCTCTGGTTTCATCAGATTGATCTCTGATCCAAGAATGTCTTCCTGATCGTATCCTCCAAACTCTTCTTCCATGATCTCTGCGCAGATTCCCACACATTCATCACAAATGTAGGCCCCATCCGGACCTGCGATCAGCTTGCGGACCTGGTCCTCGGTTTTCTGGCAAAAGGAACATCTTACCTTTCCTTCTCTTATCTTCTCAGCCATGAATCTCTAACTTTTCCTTTCTTACAAAAAATTGCAACAGTCCTGAGTTCCCTTCAAAGAGCCGGGATCTGAACCATTACCATATATTGTCATTTCTCCCATTTTACAAGATAAGACCCCTGTTATTTCAGGAGTCTTTTCTTACAGTAGCATGCAAAAGAAAACTCCCACTGGGGGATTTCTTTTGTTTTACAATGAAAGCCACAAAGCAGAGGGCTTTCATTTCGGATAATGCCGCCACCAGACAGCATTTTCTCTTATTTGTGAGCTACAACGCCGTCGATCAGACCATAAGCCAAGGCTTCCTCTGCGGACATATAGTTGTCACGGTCTGTATCCTTCTCCACAACCTCCAGAGGCTGTCCGGTATTTGCAGCCAGTATTTCATTTAATGTTCTCTTTGTCTTTGCAATGTGATCTGCCACAATCTGAATTTCCGTAGCCTGACCCTGAGCTCCGCCTGATGGCTGATGGATCATGATCGTGGAATTCGGAAGTGCAAATCTCTTGCCCTTGGTACCACCGGCAAGAAGGAATGCACCCATGCTGGCAGCCATTCCCAGACAAATGGTGGAAACGTCACATTTGATATACTGCATGGTATCATAAATAGCCATACCAGCTGTCACAGAACCGCCTGGGCTGTTGATATAAAGCTGGATATCTTTTCCAGGATCCTCTGCCTCGAGGAAAAGCAGCTCTGCAACTACCAGGCTGGCAGTCACATCATTGACTTCCTCTCCGAGAAAAATGATTCTGTCCTTCAGAAGCCTTGAATATATATCGTAGCTTCTCTCCCCTCTGCTTGTCTGCTCAATGACATAAGGCACTAAACTCATATATTCCCTCTTTTCTTATCAGGTAAGCGCCCCTGATCCTGGGATACAGGAGCGCCCTTATACAAAATACTCTTCATCCCTGCCGGGATATGCCATACTCTGCTTACAGATTACTCAGCATCTGCTGCTTTCTCAACTTCTACTGCTGCGTCAGCGATAACAGTAACAGCTTTCTGAACAGCCATGTCTTTCTTCATCTGCTCCAGACCATCCTCGCCGATTGCAGTTCTGATCTTGTCAGCTTCCATCTTGTAAGCATCTGCCATCTTCTGGATCTCCTCTGTGATCTCCTCCTCAGACGGCTGGATATCCTCTGCCTCAGCGATCTTCTCAAGAACCAGTCTTGTCTGGATTCTCTTAAGAGCCTGTGGCTTCATATCTTCCAGCATCTTGTCCATGCTCTGGCCTGTGAACTGGAAGTACTGCTCCATGGATAATCCCTGCTGCTGCATTCTTCTTGCAAAGTCATCCATCATCTGACGGCTCTGGCTCTGAACCATAAGCTCCGGAATATCCATCTGTGCATTCTCAATTGCTTTATCTACAGCTGCATTCTCTTTTGCAGTTCTTGCTTCTTTTTCTTTCTTCTCTGTCAGGTTCTTCTTAACATCCTCTTTGTACTCAGCAAGAGTATCGAACTCAGATACGTCCTTAGCGAACTCATCATCAAGCTCAGGAACCTCTTTTGTCTCGATTTTCTTAACATCACACTGGAATACAGCTTCTTTGCCAGCAAGCTCTTTTGCCTGATATTCCTCCGGGAAAGTAACCTTAACTTCTACGTGGTCGCCTGTGTTTGCGCCAACGATCTGATCCTCAAATCCTGGGATGAATGTACCGGATCCAAGTGTCAGAGCATAGTCGGAACCTTTTCCGCCGTCAAATGCAACGCCGTCAACAAATCCCTCAAAGTCGATGGTAGCGATATCGCCGTTTGCTGCTGCACGATCCTCAACAGTAACAGTTCTGGAGTTCTTATCCTGCTCTTTCTTGATCTCAGCGTCAACTTCCTCGTCTGTTACAACGATCTCAGTCTTCGGAACCTCTACACCCTTGTACTCTCCAAGAGTAACTTCTGGCTTGGTAGCTACATCAGCAGTAAAGATAAGAGCTTTTCCTGGCTCCATCTGTGTTACATTGATCTCTGGCTGGGAAACGATCTCAAGGTCGCAGTCAGCAACAGCTTTGCTGTACTCCTGCGGTACAAGGGAATTCACAGCGTCTTCCATGAATACACCCTTTCCATACATGCTCTCGATCATCTTTCTTGGAGCTTTGCCCTTACGGAATCCAGGAATGCTGATTCTGCTTTTCTGTTTCTGGTAAGCTTTCTCCATTGCCTTGTCTAAATCCTCAGCAGAAACTTCGATGGTAAGTTTCGCCATGTTTTTCTCTAATTTTTCCACCTGTAAACTCATTTTCGTGTTCCTCCTTAATATTCAGGTAAATATTCGACCCAATATATGCTTTTGTCTGCGTTTATGCATGCGCAGGGTTTGCCCCTATTATTACAGTCATTTTAGAAGTATAGCACAACCCAACCGAAAACACCAGTGTTTTTTTATGGTTTTCCCTGTTATTCCTAAAAAAATCAGGGATTTTTGTACCATTTCCTATTTATATACTACGGATTTTGCAATTTTGTCCGCAGTTTCCTGATCCAGAAGCTGTCCGATCAGGGAAAGGCTAAAGTCAATTGCAGTCCCAAGGCCACGGCTTGTGGTGATAGTTCCATCTACTACCACATTGTCCTCCAGACGCTGTGCATCCCCAAGACCATCCATACAGGATGGGTATGCAGTGGCCTTTTTGCCATGTAAAAGACCGATTCCTGCAAATACTGTAGGTGCAGCGCAGATTGCAGCGATCTTACCACCATTATTATGGAAGTTTTTCAGAAGATCTGTAAGAGGTTCAAAGGCTCCCAGATTTGTAGTTCCAGGCTGTCCTCCCGGAAGCACCAGCATGTCTGCATCGGAAAAATCAGTCTCTTTGAAAGTAGTATCTGTAAACATGGTGATTCCATGTGCTGTGGTGATCTGCCTTGTATTTTTTATGGAAACCGTCACAATGTCTATCCCGGCTCTTCGCATAAGGTCTACAACAGTCAGCCCTTCAATATCCTCAAATCCATCAGCAAGAAAAATATATACTTTTTTACTCATCTGCGTTCTCTCCCATTCTTTTATAAATCTGCCTTTACATTTTCTTTCCTTTTTCAGCACATGCCTGCAGTGCTTCAAATACTGCACTGCGGAATCCATTTTTCTCCAGGGTACGGACTCCCTCGATGGTTGTTCCGGCAGGGGAGCAGACCATATCCTTCAAAACTCCCGGATGAAGCCCGGTCTCCAGAACCATCTTGGCACTTCCAAGTACAGACTGTGCTGCAAAACCATAAGCCTGCTTTCTTGGCATCCCCTGGGCAACTGCAGCATCTGCCATAGCTTCAATAAACATAAACACATAAGCCGGGGAACAGCCGCTTACAGCTCCCACAGCATCCATCAGTCGCTCCGGGACAACCTCAGTACGCCCAAAGCTGTCTGTGACAGCCAGGATCTGCTCCATATCTTCCCTGGTCACACGGTCATTGGCACATGCACCTGTCATTCCCTCGCCGACCTGTGCCGGTGTATTCGGCATCAGACGAACCACCTTCAGTGGCAGACCGCATTTTTCTTCCAGCCATGCAAGCGTCTTTCCAGGAGCAATTCCCACGATCATATGCTCCGGTGTAAGGCAATCCCGGATCTCACTGATCACTTCTTCATAGAACTGAGGCTTCACTGCTAATATAACAATATTTGCATTTTTTACAACTTCCCGGTTGTCCATTGTAGCAGTAACGCCAAGTTTTTCCTTACTTCTTCTGTTTCCCTCTTCTGTGAGATTTGAAACAATAATATCATTTTTTGAAAACACACCTTTTTTCAGGATTCCACCGATCATTGCAGAACCCATATTTCCACATCCGATAAATCCAATTTTCATAGTCTTCGCTCCTCGTCTTTTCTTCTGTCTAAACAGCTGGTTCAAAAGGTCTTTTGCCCTATTATAAAACAAAAAAACAGGAGACGCAATAAAAACAGCCGTTCCCAGGCATGTTTGAAAAATACCCGAAAGCGGCTGTCTCAGCTTTATATTTTTTATGCTTTTCTATATTTTCTGTTTTTCCTGAAATGCAAACAGAGTTTCCCGATCCGGAAGATTGTCATTGTCTCCCTTTGAGGAAATGATA
>CAKRRX010000110.1 GCA_934394595.1 uncultured Blautia sp.
TCTACGCTCTGGATCTTTACATTTGCAGCCTTGGACGCTGCATCAAGAGCAACAAAGCAGGCTACCAGGTTATCCAGCTCAAATACCCCAACTGCCATGCCATCATAGTTTTCTGCCATTTTATCCTCCTTATGAGACGGGAAAATGGGTTGTAAATAGTTCTCCCGACTGCGTTCTTTTTTATCAGTATACCTTGTTTTTGCAGAAATTACAAGCAATTTCTGGCTTCAATCTCACATAAAATCACAAGATACAACAAAATCCCACATTTGTTAGGGATAACGTTTTAAATTATCTATTGATAACATTACTCTACCTATTTTGAACACTGCCTTTTCTCAATTCCATAAATACAAAGTAGTAAAACAAGGGGGCAATCCCAGGACTGTCCCCCAATAAAATTAATTTTAATTTTCCTTTTTTTAGAACCCCAATTAAGTTTAATTTCCCAAACTGAATATTCCAACTTATATGACATTATTGTCCGGTAATTAAAAAACCGATTGATTTCCGCCATGCCGGAATTATGGTTTCTTAACGCAAGAATATTCACAAACCGCCTTATTCTCACCTCATCATTCTAATTCAGCTGAATGTCTTTTGCATAACTATATGAAATTATCTCCCCCTGCTTTGTAGAACGATATCCTTTTTCTTTGTGTGAATAATTAGAAATATCTGCTGAACCAAAATCTTTGAATTTAACAAATATTCTTTCAAGCACTTCCAATTCTTCTGCTGAGAAAATATCCTCTGAGATATCGCATTCTGGAATGACTTGGTGTTTTTCGTAACCATTGTCATAAGTAACTTCAATGTGTGCAATATGATCTGCAGCCATTTTTCCAAGAAGAATATCAAAATTTTCCGGAACAGGTCCGTATGGTAAATGTGCATACTTTAAACCAGACATTGAGATTCCATTTTCCTTATAGAAAATCATGTCTGAATAATTCAGCAGCTTCATTAGTTTCGTCTTTAACAATTCAGAACTCTTATGTGCAAAAAACAATACCATTGCACATACCTTCTCATAATCAAATCCTTTAAACCCATTTTCTTCACATGGAGTCCGTGAAAAAAATAAATCAAAAATACGACTGCCAACTCGATATTCTGCATCCTGCTCAAGCTTTTCAACAGCAGCTAACAATTTAGCTTTCTGTCTCTCATCAAGAGAAATTTCATTTTCTGTTAAATAAGTTCTCATATTTTCAGGCTCTCTCAGAAAAAGAAGAAGGCTGTTGTGAGCCTTATCTTGAATAGAGCCGTTCTCATACCTGCAAATAGTTTTATCTCCCCAATTAAGCAGCTTCGCAAACCCTCTTTGGCTAAGACCATACTGCTCTCTTATTTTTTTTATTTCATCAGGGAAAAGCAATCTATGTCTGCGACGATATTCATTATAAGCTCTTGTAAGTGTGGCATTATCTAGTTCTTCACAATAAAGCTCCTCTTCGCATTCAGCACAGACAAGCACTTGTGCATCCACTTCTATTTGCTCGCCACAGACGTCATAGCATTCTTTTTTTGTTATAATCTTAGTTTCAACTTCTCTTCCACATTCTTCACAATATTTTCTCATTGACGACGCCTCCTTATCTCCTAAACGAAATTATCTTCATGAAATCCAAGACACTTAAGGATATCTTCACCATTTTCTTTTACAATTTTCACCTTAACATAGAACTGCGTTCTATCTACTTGTTTCTTGAATTCCCAAATATCGCCTGGTCTATTCGGATCCAGATCTTGTTTAGGACCTTTATAATAATCGCCAACAACAAGTTCAAGAATCTCTGCCTTAGCATCTTTAATTGTCAGCCCATGTTGCGCCAGGGCTTGCATATTTTTCCTTCGTGGTACAAAATCATATTTTCCTGCAGCTATTAATCTTTTTACCTTTTCAAGATAAAAAATAATATCTGATTCGTTAGCTCGATTTCTCACTCAGTCACCTCCGTGTACTATATATTATAGTCTAAGCTTATTCAATGTCAAGCAAAGCGCGGTCATATAACCGCATTTTTTATTAGTACTTTTCGAACTTTTCATTTGTTCGTTTTTTCGGAAGTATTTTTATATTCAGCAATGTATTCTAACGCATTCTTTCTTTTACAATTTAACATCCATATCCGTAAGCTCCCTTACATCATTCACCTTCAAAACAGCAGTATCCTCCCTATGCGCAGCTATCACAGACTTTCCCCCTCTGTCCCCGGTAATTGACAGTAGTTCTTCATAATATTTCTTTGTAAAAATACAGGGATTTCCAAGCTTTCCCTCGCAGGAGACACAGGCGATTCCTTTTTGGGAGGTTTTTAAAAGATCAATGAGCCGGTGGATTGTTGCGGTGGTAAGCCAGGGCTGATCCGATACAGTAAAAAGGCAGGCATCTGCATCCTTGTTTGCTTTCAGACCAATCTTCAAAGATGAGGAAATCCCCTCGTCCGGATGGGGATTGATGTACACGTTTGTGCCCAAAGTTCTTGCTGCCTGCTCTATTTCTTCATATTGTGTCACTACAGTTATACTCTCAGGATCATTTGCCACTGTCATCAGTTTCTCCAGAATATGTCGGTACATTGGTTTTCCATCAATCCTGTATAAAAGCTTGTTGCTTCCAAACCGGCGGCTGTTTCCGGCAGCCAGCATAATCAGTGCAATTTTCATAACGTTTCTGCCTCTTTCAGGCTGCCATATGCAGCCACAGTTCCCTGCTTTTTTAAATCTTCTACAATATGCTCTGCCTCGGTGGAAGTAGTTAATACATCCGCTTTATTCAGATAGACACGGTAGATTTTGTGATCCACATTTTTATACAGACCATGAATGGAAGTAGCAATCTTTTCGATATCCTCTGCTGTGACAGGTGCATCCAGATTTTTTCCAAGAAATGAACTGGTGTATTCAGCCCTGTGAGCCGTTTCACAGATAGGTTTGCCAAGGCAGTCAAGGCCGATCACGCTTACCACCACATCTGCAAAGTCCGGGATCACAGGCTCCCAGTCTGCCGGAACCTTCAAAGGTTTTCGCTTTGCGCCATCTGCCTCGATCAGCATGACATCGCAAAGAGCAGCCAAATTTTTCAGTTCTGCCTCTTCTATGGAACACATTTTTCCAGTTTCCGGCTCGATATCCGCCACCGCTACATACCCGTGTTTTTCCAGCATTTCAGAAGTTTTTTCCAGCTCGTTTCCACGTATCAGAGGAAGAGAAGGATCATAAGCCATGTGGGTGGTTGTAGTGATGATCACTTTTTTTCCTTTTGCACGAAGCTCCTCACTTAACCGATATATCAGACTGGTTTTTCCTCCGCCTCCCACTACAGCGATCACCGGGTATTTCTCAATATCTAATTTTAATAAATCCAGAAAATATCCGTTTTCTTTCATCCTGACCTCCTTCACACCAATTATTTTCATGCAGTAATTATCACTTAATTTCAAAACACCTAGAGCGTATGCAGATATACCTAATCTGGCTGGCCACCTATTTTTCCGGTAAAACGCCCTCATTTAACAAAATCTCCACCACACTGCCGGCAATACATCTGGCTTTGTCCGAAATGGTAAAGCAGTTCTTTTTCTCCTCTTTTCTGGGGTCTATATCGGCAATTTTCATGCCAGGGAGAACATCATAGCCTTCTCGTATAATCCCCCTTAAAACGCCCGTTATAGAGGCTTCTACAGGGGTTTCCCCCACATAGGCAAGGATCTGACCCTTTTCTACGATATCTGCAATATGGGCGATATTATGGATTTTTCCGGCACCTGGTGAATGAATGACACGTTCCTTGCTCACACCGCCTACCATTCCGGGAACACCAGTGTTTGGAATGGCCGGACCCTGGGTGATAATTCTGGCAAGATCATGGCCTCGCATGGTCTCCACAACATAATCCACGTCCTCTCCTGCAGAAAAACCGGGGCCAAGGCCTACCGTAAGAGGAGCCATATCCTTCGTGGTTCCAAGATTTCGTTTTGCAAGAATAGCATCTACAAGAGCAGACACCTTTCCCTTGGCAGACAGTTCACTGATACATTTGCCAGAAGGATCTACCATAAGGGGAATTTCTCCATTTTCCCAGACCCTTTCACATTCTTCAAGAAAATCCACCCGTCTGCAGATCACTCCCTCCACAGCAGCTTCTCCATCATATACAGCTTCGCAAAATGCTACTTTTCTTCGGATTGCGCTTGGTTTTTCACATTCTAAAATCAATACCCGATAACCACAGCGATACAGCCTGTGGATCACACCACTTGCCAGATCTCCGCCGCCTCGGACAATTACACAGTTGTCTCTCATATTCCATTCCTGCCTGTTCCTTTATTTTATAAAAGGCGGGGAAGCTCCCCGCCCATTATTGCCATCAATCTATAACATTTCCCCCACAGTATAGCACAAGATCATCTGCCCTTACCAGTCATATTCTCCTGATTCACCTTTTCCACTGCATTTACAATATTCTCATATCCGGTACAGCGGCAAAGATTTCCTGCCATATGTTTGCGAATGGCATCTCTTGTAAGCTTCTCTCCACGCTCCAGAAGAACTGTGGCAGACATTACAAACCCAGGGGTACAAAAGCCACACTGGATAGCGCCCTCTTCAATAAAGGCTTCCTGGATTCTGGTAAGCTCGCCATTTTTCTCAAGGCCTTCCAGGGTACGGATATTCTTCCCCTCTGCCCAGACAGCCAGATAAATGCAGGAATCAATAGTCTCACCGTCAATGATCACCGTGCAGGCCCCACACTCTCCAACCTCGCAGCCTTTTTTCACAGAAGTAAGTCCCAGACGGTTGCGCAGCATGTCAAGAAGGGATTCCCGCACATCCACGTACTCGGCTACCTCTTTTCCGTTTACGGTACACTGTACCAGCCGCATATCCTTTTTCATGACCGCTCACCTCCTGTTGCGTTTTCTATTTTTCCTGCTGAATTTGCCCTGTTATCAGTAACGGTAACTCCCGTCACCATTCCACGGCGAATGCTCTCCTTCAGCGCCCTTCTGGCAATCTCTCCACCGATCTGAAGCCGGAACGCCTTTGAAGCTCTCCAGGAATCACGGGGATTGATTTCTTCCCTTACCAGCTCTTCCACCTTCTGGTACATCTCTTCGCTGATTTCCATACCTTTGAGTGCCTCTTCTGTCTTCAGGCAACGATAGGGCACCGGCGCAGCTACACCAAAGGTGATCCTTACATCTTCCAGAATCTTTTTCATCGGGTCAATCTTACTTACCACACTACAGCTTAAGGTTGCAATATCCATAGCATTTCGCATAGAATATTTAATGTAAAAGCCATGATATCCCTGATAATCTTTTCCCGGAATCACAATGTGGGTAAGCACATCTCCCTGATGGAGATCCACCCGGCCTGGCCCCAGATAAAAATCCTTAACAGGAACCATACGTCCACCTGTACCATCTGCAATCCGCAGCATGGCATTCAGGGAAAACAAAGTAGGCGCACTGTCTGCACTGACAGCCCCGTTGCATACGTTTCCACCGATGGTTCCAATATTACGCACCTGAGGGCCTCCCACCTGATCCACTGCTTCTCCAAGAACCGGAATCAGTTTCTGGATCACCGGATCATTTGTCACGTGGGAAAAGGTTGTTCCAGCACCAATATAAATATCACCGGAATCCATCAACTGAACCCCGCGAATTTCCTTAATATCACGGATACTTACCAACGATGTGCCAGCCATTTTCCCTTCACGTATTTTGATCAGCACATCACTTCCTCCGGAAATCACTCTGGCATCCGGATGTTCTTTCAGAAGTGTTACCGCTTCCTTAATAGTTTCTGCATTATAATACTTTTCAATATCGTACATTCCTCATGCCCCCTTTCTCAGATCAGCCCGGCCTTTTTAAAGCCGTCTATCAGTCTTTGTGGTGTAAGAGGAATTTCAGAAAAGCCTACACCGGTTGCATGCAGAACGGCATTTCGGATTGCCGGTGCCCCCGGAATTGCAGGCGGCTCTCCAAGAGCCTTGTTTCCATATGGGCCCATAGGATCATTTAACTCCACAAACTCTGCAGTCAGATCCGGGGTATCCATCATTGTCATCATTTTATAATCAAGTAAAGTCCCGTTTAACGGTCTTCCAGTCTTCTCATCAATGAGAAGCTGTTCGGAAAGTCCATAGCCCATTCCCATGGACATGCCACCGTGAACCTGCATGGCTGCAAGCTGTGGATTGAGAAGGGTACCACTGTCATGGACATTTACAATATCCAGCACTTTGATCTTGCCAAGCTTCAGATTCACTTCCACTTCGGCAAAACAGCAGCCACTGGCAACGGTATTTTTCTTTACCTGCCTGGAAACCTCAGCTGTGAGAACAGAAGAATTACTCAGGCTGTAATAGCTTTCCATGGCCAATTCTTCCAGAGAAATGGCAGGTTTGCCATCTGCCAGGATATAACCGTCCTCCAGCTCCAGCCGGTCTACATTCCCTGGGACAAGAGTTCTGGCATATTCCAGAATCTTCTGCTTCAGCTGCTGTGCGCACTCTTTTACTGCAGTACCTGTGACAAAGGACTGTCTGGAAGCATAAGCGCCTGTATCAAATGGGGTCACATCGGTATCCTGCTGTGTCACAATATGGACTCTGGAAATATCCATATGTAAGGTCTCTGCTGCCATCTGGGAAAATACGGTATCCGCTCCCTGTCCGATCTCTGTAGCGCCAACCTGCAGCTGTACACTGCCATCCTGATTCAGGGAAAGTCTGGCGCCTGCAATTTCAAGGGAAATTGGCCATACACCTGTCTTATAGGAAAACAGAGCCATGCCAACTCCACGCCTGATATCACCGGTCTGATTCTGATATGCTTTTCGCTTCTCTTCCCAGTGAATATATTCTGCGCCCTTTTCCAGACACTCAAAAATACCGTTTGTATTTGCCGCAATGGGCTTCAGATACGCATCCTCATAATAGCCGTGGATCAGGTTTTTCCGGCGGAATTCCAGAGGATCCATGCCGATCTCATGGGCAATATCATCCATAAAACTCTCTGTTGCAAAACATACCTGGGGAATTCCATAGCCTCTCATGGCTCCTGCTGTAGGACAGTTGGTATAAACGGTATAAGCCTCTCCACGGATATTCGGACAGGCATACTGCAATCTGCTGGCAGTCAGTCCATTGGCTGCAATAGCATGTCCATGGGATGCATAAGCTCCCTGGTTGGAATATGTGGTCATTTCTTTTGCCAGAAGATGGCCTTCCTCATCTACACCGGCTTCCATATCATATTCAATAGAGTGACGGGTTCTGGTATTGGTAAATGTCTCTTCCCTTGTCAGCTCAATTTTCACCGGTCTGCCGCCTACCTGCATGGTGAGAAAAGCATTCAGCGGCTCATAAAGCACTTCCTGCTTATTTCCAAATCCACCACCTACATAAGGCTTGATCACACGTACCTGTCCCCATGGGATTCCCAGTGCCTGTCCTACTACACGACGGACAATGTGGGGGATCTGAGTAGAAGATACCACAACGACCCTGCCTTTTTCCATATATGCATAGGAAATATTATTCTCAATATGGCAATGCTGGACAATGGGTGTCTTATAGCTTCGTTTCAGCTTAACAGATGCCTCTTCCATGGCCTTATCCACATCTCCGATTGCGAAACTGGAACGGGCCAGAATATTGTCTTTTTTATCAATATGAATGGGATGCTCACTCCCTCTCATGGAAATCCTCGGACTTACCACAACCGGATATTCCTCATATTCCACTTTGATCAGCTTCAGCGCACGGGAGGCAGTCACTTCATCCTCTGCCACAACTGCTGCAATATCATCGCCATAATAACGAACTCTTCCAGTGAGCAGATTTCGATCTGCCACGTCCTGATGAGCCAGCTCCACAGACCAGGGATGTCCTGGTGTGGGATAGCAATGATTCGGTACGTCCTTAAAGGTAACCACCTTTACTACGCCGTCCAGAGCCTCAGCCTCACTGGTATCAATGGATTTCACAACACCGTTTCCAATCTTCGCATGATAAACCTTGGCTACCAGACACTTATTTAAGATCAGGTCGTCTGTAAACTTCGCACGGCCTGTCACTTTTTCATAAGCGTCTACTCTTGGAACACTCTTTCCAATCATATGCTTCACCTTCTTTATAATTTTTGCCAGCGGATGCCTCCAATCCGCTTTTTACCACCTCATAAAGGAATAGCCGACGCCGTTCAAAAAACAAATTTACGGTTCTTCTTTGAACTGGTCGTCGGCTCTTTATGCTTCTTTCTCCGTTTCAACCTAAAAAATATTGTACAAAATATTTCTTTTCTGCAAAATAATTGTATCACATTTCCTAGGTGATTTGCAATAATTTTATAGTTAATTCAGCTGTTTTCTCTGTATATTTTCAAACTTTCTGTGAATTTATGTTATTACTCTTTCGCTGTATAAATTCCTCGCAGATCATAGATTGCATGTCTTGGGCATTTTACAGCACACATGC
>CAKRRX010000111.1 GCA_934394595.1 uncultured Blautia sp.
TGCGATAGTGGCGTAGTTGGTAACGCGCGACCTTGCCAAGGTCGAGACCGCGGGTTCGAGCCCCGTCTATCGCTCTATGAGAAGCCAGGATGAGATATCCTGGTTTTTTTGTGTAATAGGAGATTACACTGTAATGTTCCTATTACACAAAAAACATTCTGCAAGGAAGCAGATACATAAGGAATCTCGATTTGTTTTTGCAGAAAATTCATTATCCCACAGCGGGAAGCTGCTTATACATTTTCTTCCTGGGAACTGATCATTCCGTAAAAGCTGAGAAGGTACAGTCCGCTAAGGCCTACCAGGGCGTAGATGATCCGGGAAATCCAGCTCATGCTTCCAAAGATCAGGGCTACAAGGTTAAAATTGAAGAATCCGATCAGCCCCCAGTTGATCGCTCCGATTATGGTAAGAGTAAGGCAAAGACATCTTAAAAATTTATTACCCATAAGTCACCATCCTTTCTATAAAAAGTATTTCTTTTTTTTCTCATAAATATACAAAAAAAGCGAAAATTCCGTAAAAAGAATTTTCGCTTTTTTGACTGTTGACAAATGGACAGATACTACTGTAAATTCAGAGTTTGTGTGGCAGTGACACCACCATCAAGACCAAATGCATCGGTTGCAGTCAGAGTAACCGGACTCATATCCTGCAGGGAAAATGCCTGACATACATTGACGGTTTCTCCTGGCTGGATCTCTTTCATAAAGGCGTCTATGGCATCGTCACTGCTGGCAGGTATAGCTGCCTCCAGAGAACTTCCATTCTGGGATGCAGTGAGGTTTACATCCACCATAGCGCTGGAAGCACTGCCGCCATTGTTGGTATAATCATAGTAAACAAGAAGGCAAGGCTCTCCGCCGAAATCTGTGGAAAGTACATTTCGGGTATAGTGAATACTGAAACGCTGGTTGGTAAGAGTAATGGTACCATCTGAGCCAGTGGCTGGCTGTGCATTGCTTTCCCCTTCTGCCTGTGTTTCTTCAGAAGAGGAAGAATCCAGTGTCTGGCGGATCTCATCCTCAACACTTTTGAAGTTGGCTGACATGATTTTTACAGTTTCGTCATCCAGTGCCGTGACCTTCCATTGGTTGTTTACCCGGATCATAGGATAGATGACATCAGTTTCTGTAAATTTATCCTCCAGGGATGCTGCCTTTTCTGTGAGAATGGAAGCAAGCTTCGCCTGGGTTTCCTGCTCAGTCAGGCTTTCTCCGGAAAAAGCGCTGGAAACGATCTGGCGTAGAAATTCAGTGACAGTTTCCCGGTAAATATCAGAGCCGTCTATATAACGAATGCGAGCTGTGACTTCAGCGGTGCCATCCTGAAAGCTGAAATGGGTTTTCACAATTTTGTAAGTCATTTTTTGATTGATAGAATGAAAAAAGTCCGTGTAAGCATCAGTGCGGATATCAGCACTGTCAAGAGCAGAAAGATCATTACTCTGAAGCATGGACCCCATGGTGGTAAAATCCATATCCCTGATACTGGAAAGATAGGTATCCAGCGCCTTGCCTGGTTTGCTGCGCTCATAAAAGTAATAGCCCGCTGCGCCTGCAAGTGCAAGGATCAGAAGAATGAGAATAATGACGAAACCTGCTTTTCCTTTCTTTTTCCCGGGAGCTGCAGGCTGTGAATCTTCGGTATGAAATTTTTTTTCCTTCATAGTACCTCCTTGAGCATATTCTGAAATGAAAGAGAAAATCATTGTTTTCTCATAAAGGATGTATGGCGATCCTAAAATAATTATAGTATATGAAAGGAAAGGTGTCAAAAGATTTGCGCAGCTGAAGGGGGAAAATACGTTTCCATATCCGGTGCTTTATGGTAAAATATAAAAAAAGATGTCAGATTATGGGAATACGAAGTACGGAACAATCCGTAAGGCATCTTTTGATCTTAACATCTGAAAAAGTATGTAAAATATAAATAAGAAAGGGCAGAAGAATATGAGTACGAAATACGAATCTTTTATTGAATCGGAAGCAGACGGACTGGACATATCTGTTCTGGCTGTAGTTCCCACAGACCAGCCGTACAGGGGAATACTGCAGCTTGTCCATGGGATGAGTGAGTATAAGGAACGTTATCTGCCATTTATGGAATATATGGCGAAGCGAGGATATGTCTGTATTATCCATGATCACAGAGGACACGGCAAAAGTGTCCGTACCGCAGAAGATCTGGGGTATATGTATGGCGGTGGAGCAGAGGCTCTTTTGAAGGATATTGAGGTGGTAAATCGCCAGGTGAGAAGCGCACTTCCGGAACTTCCCCTGATCCTTTTCGGGCACAGCATGGGCTCTTTGGCAGTCCGTGCTTTTGCAAGAGATCATGATGATTGTATGGATATGCTGATCATCTGTGGCTCTCCAAGCAAAAATGGGGCAAGGCCTCTTGGTGAAATGATCGCCCACGTTGAGAGTGCTGTTTTCGGTCCTGCCCACAAGAGCCATCTCATTGAGACGTTGTCCTTTGGCAGCAGTGTGCTTCGTTTTCGTAAGGATAAAACCTGTACATCCTGGGTCTGTGCAAACCCAAAAGCTGCTCAGGAATATTCCGATTCCGAGCTGTGCGGCTTTACCTTTACAGATGATGGTTACCTGGCACTTTTTGAACTGATGAAGCGTGCCTACGATGTGAAGCACTGGCACTGCACCAAGCCGGAAATGCCGGTACTTTTTGTAAGCGGTTCTGATGACCCCTGTATGAAAAATGTGCGGTGTTTTGCAAAAGCAGTCCGGGATATGCGCCATGCAGGCTATCGGGATGTAAAAGGCAAGCTGTATCCTGGCATGCGCCATGAAATTTTAAATGAAACAGATCGAAAGAAAGTTTTTCATGACCTGGCATTCTATATAAGAAAAAAAGGATTCTGAATAAGAAGCCCTCTTTTTGTGCACACTAATGAAAGATCCTGCAAAGTGGTTGGCTGTCCGCAAAAATGCTCTGTGGACAGCCGCCTGGAATAGGTAGAATTTCTGAAAGAATGTGCCAAAAGGAAAGGGATGTTTTATGAGAAAAAAAGGCTGGATCCTGCTGCTGGTTCTTCTGTGCGTGGCTTTTCTGATGAGCTGCGGAAAGAATAAAGAACCAGATGAGGCAAAAGGTGAACTGGTGAGAAGTGAAAGGGAAGAGAACCTTAGTGGAACTCTTCTTTTTTTTGTTTTAAGAAGAATCTCAAAGAGAAAAGCTTGGTATATATGCTGAAAATGAGTGGAATGATAACACTTAAAATTGTTAAAATTTAAAAAAATGAAATTTTACAGTATTAAAGTTTTAAAAGCTACTTGATTAAAGTAAGCTGGAATGCTATAATTTTCCCCATATTATAAAAATGAATTCTGGTCAGAAATCAACCGGATCATGGAACAGAAATAAAGGTTTTCGGCCAGATGAAACAAGGAGGAAAAATGGGAAAGTATTTTGCTAAAAGAATTGGAATGGCAATTCTGACTGTCTTCCTGGTAGCCTGTCTTACCTTTCTGCTGATGAATGCTGTACCTGGAAGTCCATGGCTCAGTGAGAAAACGCCTTCTGAGACTACACTTGCAGCGCTGAATGCCAAATACGGACTTGACAAACCGGTATATGTGCAGCTTTTTATGTATCTGAAAAATATTCTTCACGGTGATTTTGGTGTATCTCTTAAGATGCAGAAGAACCGTGCGGTTCTTGACATTATTGTGGATATGTTCCCGGTATCTGCCAAGGTAGGTGCTCTGGCACTTGCGTGGGCAATCCTGGTAGGCGTGCCTCTTGGTTGTCTTGCTGCTTTTAAGCGAGGCAAGCTGACAGACAGCATTCTTCGGGTTATCTGTACACTTGGAATTTCCATGCCAAGTTTCGTTGTGGCATCTGTCCTTCTGGTAACCCTTACCGGAAACAATGCACTGAATCTGTTTCCATCCATTTTTGACTCGTCACAGGGATGGAGAGCGTATGTTCTGCCTTGTTTTGCACTGGGCTTTTACCCGATGTGCTATACGGCCCGGCAGACAAGATCTGCTATGCTGGACTCCTTAAGTCAGGAGTACATTAAGACAGCCCGTGCCAAAGGTCTGAAAAACAAAAAGATCATTTTCAAGCATGCACTGCGAAATGCATTGATCCCTGTTATTACATACCTGGGACCGCAGGTGGCATTTACCCTTTGCGGTGGTTTTGTTGTGGAGAGTGTTTTCTCTATTCCGGGACTTGGACGTTATTTTGTACAGTCCATCCAGAACCGTGATTACCCGGTTATTATGGGTACTACCATTTTCCTGGCTGCATTTATCATTCTGATGAACCTGATTGTTGATCTCCTGTATAAGGTAGCTGACCCGAGAATCAGCCTTACGAAAGGAGGAGAATGATTATGTCAGAAGAAAAGAAGATTAAAAAATGTCCGGTAAGTCTTCAGCCGGATATCGAGAATCTCCTTCAGGATTTAAAACCAGATGATTTTGAATCCGCATCCAAACAGGAGAAAAATGATTTCATTCAGGACCGCCAGAGCGTATCCTACTGGAAGGATGCCTGGAGAAGACTGAAAAAAAATGTTGTGGCTATGGTTGCACTTGGTGTGATCGTATTCCTGTTTTTATTCGCCTTTGTGGGGCCGCTTTTGATTCCATATGGGTATGACGAGTTTAACAAAGGTGCAGAGAACCTTTATCCGTATCATTACACATTGGAAGATACCAAGAAAGTTGATGATGAGATTGCGGCAAGAACCCAGTCTGATGTGGTGGATGTAGATGAGATGATCGCCCAGGCAAAAGAAGAGGCTGAGAAAAAGGGCGAGAAATTCACCAAGAAAGATGAGGCAGTTATCCGTGCAAAAGCAAAAGTTGCTGCAAAACCTGCAGAATCTTCTTCAGAGGAGAATGTAGATGAGGATTCCATCCGTAAAGAACTTGGAATCAAGAAGCATCTTTTCGGCTATTCCCAGGCTGAACTGGAGCGCAAGGCAAATGGAGAAAAAGTATTTCCACATGTATTTGGTACTGACATGTATGGCCGTGATATACTGGTTCGTGTTATGTATGGTGCCAGAGTTTCCATGTCCGTAGGTGTGTTTGCTGCCATCCTGGTACTGGTGATCGGTGCCCTTTACGGAGCGATTTCCGGTTACTGCGGTGGTAAGGTGGATGCAGTGATGCAGCGTATTGTAGAGTTGATCTATGCAGTTCCGGAGATGCTGGTAGTACTTCTGATCGCAACTGCATTAAAGCCGATTCTTACAGAATATGTAAACTCCTCAGGAACCAGTCCTCTTAAGTCCTTTGTCAATGTACTGGGACCGAACCTGATTTCCATGTTTATCGCATTTGGTCTGTTATACTGGGTTACCATGAGCCGTATTATCCGTGGCCAGGTACTTCAGCTGAAACAGCAGGAATATGTAACAGCAGCCAGAGCTCTTGGTGCATCCGGCGGCAGAATCATCCGCCGTCATCTGCTTCCAAACTGTATCGGACAGATTGTTGTTACCACCTGTCTGCAGATCCCATCTGCTATTTTCCTGGAGTCCTTCTTATCTTACCTGGGCGTTGGTGTTTCCGCACCACTTCCAAGTCTTGGCTCCATGGCAACCGATGCATTAAGCGGTATGTACACATATACTTACAGACTGATCGTACCTTCTGTGATCCTGAGTATTATGATCCTTGCATTTAACCTGTTTGGCGATGGCCTTCGCGATGCTCTTGATCCGAAGCTGAAGAAATAAGAGAGGAGGAGAACAATGTCTGAACAGAAAAATAAATTACTGGAAGTAAAAGATCTGAGAGTCTCCTTCTTCACACCTGCCGGTGAGGTAAAAGCCGTTGGCGGTATTTCCTATGACCTGGATTATGGTGAAGTTATGGGAGTAGTTGGAGAATCCGGTTCTGGAAAGAGCCAGGAAGCATATTCTATTATGGGACTTTTACAGTCCCCGGGTAAAGTAATCGGAGGTTCCATTACTTTCGAGGGAAAGGATGTTCTTTCTTTTTCAAAAGAAGAGATGACGGCTTTTCGTGGAAATAAGGTGGCTATGATTTTCCAGAATCCCATGACCTGTCTGAATCCGGTTTACACCATTGGAAATCAGCTGGTGGAGGCTCTTCGTGCTCATGACAGGAAAATCAGCAAGGATGAAGCAGAGAAGCGTGCCATGGAAATGATGGAGATGGTTGGAATCAACAACGTGGAGAAGCGTATGAAGCAGTATCCACATGAGTTTTCCGGCGGTATGAGACAGCGTGTTATGATCGCTATGGGATTGATCTGCCATCCACAGCTTCTGATCGCAGATGAGCCTACCACAGCTCTTGATGTTACCATTCAGGCTCAGATTCTTGACCTGATGAAGGATCTTCAGAAAAAGACCAAAATGGGAATTATATTTATCACACACAATCTTGGTGTTGTGGCAGATATCTGTGACAAGGTGTCCGTTATGTACGCCGGCAAGATTGTGGAGCAGGGTCCTGTAGATGATATTTTCTACAAGCCTGCACATCCTTATACAAAGGGTCTTCTTCGTTCTATGCCACGTGTTGATGCAGAAAGCTATGAGAGACTGATTCCAATCGAGGGAACTCCAGTTGATATGCTGAACCCACCTGAGGGATGTCCATTTGCTCCACGCTGTGAGCATTGCATGAAGATCTGTCTGAAAAAAATGCCTCCTTACGTGGAAGTTGGCGAGAAACACCGCTCCGCCTGCTGGCTTCGTGTTCAGGAGCTTATGAACGAGGAGGAGAAATAAATGGCAGAAGAAAAGAAGCTTCTCGAAATTGAGAATTTACGAAAATATTTCCCGATAAATGGAGTAAAAGGACCGGGAGTACAGGCTGTGCAGGATGTTTCCCTTTATATCAAAAAAGGTGAGACCCTTGGTCTTGTAGGAGAGTCCGGATGTGGAAAAACCACACTTGGAAGAACCATCCTTCGTCTCTATGAGCCTACTGGTGGAAAGATCATTTACGATGGTGAAACTATTTATGACAATCCACTTGGCAAAGATGGCAAGCCGCTTGGAAAAGTAAAGGCTGCAAAAATGCTTCCTTACAGAAGAAAAATGCAGATCATTTTTCAGGATCCATCGGCTTCTCTTGACCCTCGTATGACAGTTGGAGAGATCATCGGAGAGGCAATTGATATCCACAAGCTTGCAGCAAACAAAAAGGATCGTGAGGATATGATCAAGGAACTGCTGGAACAGGTTGGATTAAATACAGAGCATGCAAACCGTTATCCCCATGAGTTTTCCGGTGGACAGCAGCAGCGTGTGGGTATTGCCCGTGCCCTTGCGGTAAAGCCGGAATTCATTGTCTGTGATGAGCCGATTTCCGCACTGGATGTTTCCATTCAGTCACAGGTAGTAAACATGCTGGAGGATATGCAGGAGCAGATGGGGCTGACTTATCTGTTTATTGCCCATGATCTTTCCGTTGTCCGTCATATTTCAAACAGAATCGGTGTTATGTATCTTGGTTCTCTTGTGGAATTAGGAGAGAGCTATGAGCTGAACAGACATCCGATCCATCCATATACACAGACCCTGCTTTCAGCTGTGCCGGTACCGGATCCGGCACTTAGCCGTACCAGAAAGCGTATTATCCTGGAAGGAGATGTGCCAAGCCCTATGAATCCGCCAAGAGGATGCCGTTTCCACACCAGATGCCCATATGCTACTGAAAAGTGCAGCCAGGTTGCTCCGGAATTTAAGGAGCATGAGCCGGGTCACTGGGCAGCTTGTCATTTACTGGACAAGTAAGAAAGCAAGGTATAAAAGTAATTACAACTTGTGCGATGTTAGCAGATTGCCTGCAGCTTATGCAAACCTGATATCTGGTATTTCGTTCTTCTTTTTGGAAGAACTGATTAATACAAGCGTCGGTTCTCATTTCTCATGCGACGCAAAAAGTAAAAAGGAGGAAAAGTAATGAGAAGAAAATTAATGTCTATGGTACTGACAGCAGCTATGGTAGTAAGCATGGCAGCAACACCTGTATTCGCTGAGGATACAGCAGCTTCTGACGAGGGCTTCAACCTGAATCTGTGTATCGCTTCTGAGCCACAGACCATTGATCCTGCATTGAACTCTGCAGTTGATGGCGCAATCATGTGCAACCATATGTTTGAGGGTCTTGTTAAATGGGTAAACGATGGCGAAGGAAATGCTGTCACAGCTCCTGGACAGGCTGAGTCCTGGGAAAAGACTGAAAATGAAGACGGCACTGTAACTTATACAGTTAAACTTCGTGACGGCATCAAATGGTCTGATGGACAGGCTGTAACAGCTGGTGACTTCGTTTATGCATGGCAGCGTCTTGC
>CAKRRX010000112.1 GCA_934394595.1 uncultured Blautia sp.
ATTCTGGCATTCTCCGGACGAATAGACTTATGATTTAAATATTTAGAAATCGTTGCCAGCGACAGCCCTGTATCTTTTGCAATATCCGTAATAGTAGGTTTCATGTAAGACCTTTCTGATAAAATCAAAAAAACATCTATGTTTTCACTGCATAATACAAACTACCATAAAGATATCAGGGGCAAAAGGTATTTTTCCCTAACATAATATCTTACATAAATAGTATAACATGGAAAATATCTTTTTTACAAGAAAACTTCCGTGAACATAAAACGTTACGTTTTTATCCTGGCATTTGTATGGGGAGCGATCACACTGCTTCCGCTTTTAGCTACGATCCTTTCTTCATTTAAAAATAACGATGATATTTTCATGGGGATGTTCCAAGAGATTGCGGGAATGATTTTTCAAACACGCTCTGATATTCTGTCTTTTTTACTTCAGAAAAATATGTTAAAATATTCCAAAGATTCTAAGACCTAAAGGCAGATTGCGGAAATATATTTTCCAGCCACAGGCATTTACAAAACGCCTTTTTCTACAAAATATGGGAGGACCACATATGGCAGTAACCATTAAAGACGTTGCCAGAGAGACAAATCTTGCAGTATCAACCATTTCCAAATATATGAACGGCGGAAAGGTCAAAGCAGCAAACCAAAAGCTGATTGAAGAGGCAATCGACCGTCTCGGTTATCGTCCCAACAATCTGGCAAGAGGACTTCGTAATTCCAGAAGTTATATAATCGGCCTGCTTGTCCCCTTTCTGGAAGGTTCTTACAGTGCCAAAATGGTAACCCTCCTAGAACAGAAGGTCCAGGAAATGGGATGCTTTCTGACAATTTACTGTCATAGAAATTCACCGGAGTTTGCCAGAAACTATGTAGAATTCCTGGTAAAAAAAATGGTAGATGGATTGATTGTCCTTCAGATTGATACCAATGAGGATTATTTAAAAGCTGCAAAAGATGCACATATTCCTATAGTTATCCTGGAGGATTCCTACGGTCAAAAGGATCTGGATGTGATTCAGGTAGACTGTGCCTCAGCAGCCTATCAGCTAATCGAAAATTTAGTCCAAAATGGCCATGAGAAAATAGCCATTATCAAAGGAACTGAAGGATCTATTACATCCAGAGAACGTTTAAATGGCTATCTTCGCGTCCTAGAAGATTACGAAATGACTGTATATCCAGAATATATTATAGATGGGAATTATGATTTTAATTCCGGTTATCAGGGAATAAGACAGCTATGGGCGCTTCCTGAGCGGCCAACTGCTGTATTTGTCACAAATTATCATACCAGTCTGGGAGCCCTTGTGGCTATTAATCACCTGGGTATTCAGGTGCCAGAGGAACTTTCTATCGTAGCCTTTGATGACATGGAGCTTTCCTCTATTGTCCAGCCACATCTGACGGCTGTTCGCCAGCCTATGGAACAGCTAATGGCAGAAGCCTGCAAAGTTCTGGAGAGACGGATAAATGAGGATTTTGAAGGATTTCCTGAGAAAAAAAGATTAAAAGCAGAAGTTATTTATCGTGATTCTGTAGCCAAAATCGATAAAAGCTCTGCTTTTTATAAGAAAGAATCGTAATTTTCAGGATTTTCCGCCGCTGTGCGGTTTTCTGCACAGATAACTTCTGTTCAGGCCTCCTCAGCTTCCATCTCAGCGTTTATGGTGTCTTCCCCTGCTGCCATAGCCTGTAAGGTCATGGTGAGAAGCTTCTCCAGATCCCAGCCAAGCTGGTCAGCGCCTCGCTGGATCACCTCACGGGAGCATCCTGCAGCAAAACCTTTGCTCTTATATTTTTTCTTCAGAGATTTCACTTCCATATCCTTGGTACTCTTGGACGGGCGCATCAATGCCGCTGCCCAGATCAGACCAGTAAGCTCGTCTGCTGCAAACAACACTTTTTCCATCTCATGCTCCGGTGCCACTTCCAAAGTAGTACCGCAGCCTACTGTAATTCCATATCCATGGGACACTACTGCGTGGATCACATCTTCTCCCACGCCTGCCTCACGCAGCATCTCCGGTGCTTTCAGACAGTGTTCCTCCGGGTAAAGCTCAAAGTCAATATCATGGAGAAGCCCTACGATTCCCCAATATTCTGCATCCTCACCATACCCCAGTTCCTGTGCATACCACTTCATCACCGCTTCCACAGTAAGCGCATGCTGAATGTGAAAGGGATCCTGGTTATATTTTTTTAATAAAGAAAATGCTTCATCTCTTTTGATTGTTTTCATAATATGTCACTCCTCTTTCGTCCGGTTACATGGGACATTTTTCTTTTCCTGGCATGTCTTCCCCTTTTACATAGCGGGCATTAAACTCCATATTAATCTCCCGGAGTTCTTTTTTCCCGTCAATATAATCCTGATACATTTCCGCAAGGCCAGCCATACAGCCGTCACAAGTTGCCTCTATATTTCCAAAAGAATCGGAAACGATCTTCTCTCGTTCCTCCCGGGTGGTCTCTGATATCAGATATCCTGCCATTTTAAAACCTCCATTCCGCCGCCAGACGGCGGCATAAATAGTAAAATTAATGCTCTTAAGCCTTAATTATTTAATTCTCTAAGCCTTCGTTATTTAGTTCCATAGATGACTGGCTCCAGAATATATCCACGTCATTAGCTATACAGGTACTCTCACCATTATCATATAGCCACAGAGCTCCATTATTTCGATACAGAAACTTTGACTCTCCCACACGAACAAAAGAATCGCCTTTTCCCACTTCAAAAGATTTCCCCTTGCTGTTCATAAAAGTAGCAGTGTAGCCTTGACCATGATCATTGTCTGAATAAAAGAGCATGCCACCGTCTTTATAATGGTTATAATCTCCATCCAGAACATCGGAAAGAATACATTTACTTTCTCCATTCTGATAAGAATATATATTAAAGTACCTGCTATCATCTTCTGTATACAGATCATCCTTATAATAAATAGCTTCACTGTCTATCTCAGTTAGGAAGCCATCCTCTGAAAGTAAAGAAAATGGCTGAATTTTTCCATCTTGTATTTCAGAGCCATATAATTCCTTATAGAAATAAAGTATATTCCCATTTTCCGTCACTAAGAAATTAGAACGGGTATCACTATTCATGATATCCTCGAGAGATTGATGCGTATCATAAGTATACTGCACACTCTTTTTCATCATCGGCGAATACAAAAATACACAGGAATTACAAAGCATTTCTTCAAACTCAGTATCGATCTTTTTCCAGATTTCATCTATATTCATGTCTGCCATACCGGATAGTTCCATCTGGTTCGCCTCTGTATACAATATGCAGTTTCCCATTGTTATTCCCTCCAGGATCCTGTCACTGACTACAGAACGCTTTCCATCTTTATATTCATATAAAGTCTTATAAGTGGTATCACCTATTAGTTCCTGTCCCACTAATTCTAAAACATCCTGGCTTACGCCGTCTGCCTTAATTAGGTCTGATATCTTTGCCTTTTCACCATTTTCCTCAAGCACATAAGCCATTTTGCCATTGCAAAAACAGGTGTCCGGGGAACCCTGGCCAATTTTCTCAGGTTCTTTTCCAAATCCGGTTACATAGATCGCCCATTGATCATTATCGTAGTCTCCTCCAACATCATCTATTTCCACTCCGTAAAAAATAGTATCAAAATCAGAGGGACGATAACAAATTTCATAATCATCAGCCAGCAAAATTTTTTCATCCGGTTTTTTCAGGTCCACACCATATAAACTATGTCCATAGTCAGAATTTGCAATTTCATATACAATTCGATTTTCCCCCTCTAAGCTATAGAAAGAAGAAGTATCAGCAAAATAATATGTATTTTTTCCATTAAAATACTTCAATTCACCGTTTCCAGTGGTATATACAACACCGTTATCATCTGGGAGAAAAAAGTTGGCACAAACGTCAGAATCAATTTTCTCACAATACTTTTCGTTTTTGGAAGAATCCTTTCCCAGCTTTTGGTACTCACAGCGCCATAATTCTCCCGTACTGTCATAATCGTCATAATTCCCAAAATAATAAACGTATTTTCCTCCAGGTGAAAACTGTAGCATCTCAGAATAAGAATTATCCATATCACTGGAAGGAATCATTTGGGTTTCCTTTTGCTTTGTACCTTTTAAAGAATAATAGTGACCATTAGACATATACACGATACTTTCGCCAGTTCCTGTATTCTTCGACCTCACAGCCACACTTCCAATGAGTACCAATGCAACTGCTGCCACGGCAGCTGTCCCGATTTTCCCCAGTTTTTTCTTCGCTGGTTTTACCAGATTCCCATACTGAGACTGATCTTGGTTTCCATAATTGTAATTTGCCTGCATAGGCTGCTGATAGCCCTGCTCCATTCCAGTTTGAGATACATGTTCTGGATTTTCATAATCCCCAGTCCGGCTCTGCGCCTGCATATCTGGCAGCTTACTTCCGCAAAAGCTGCAGAATTTATATTCATCTGAACAATTTTTTCCACATTGTGGACACCTTTTCATATGCTCTTTCCTTCTCTTTTCCCTAATTTAGATTTCTCTGCTCATACGCCCAAATAACCTTTTCCTCTGTCCTGGAGGCTTTCTGTTTTTTCAGAAATCACCTGGCACATTTTGATACTTTCATCGTATTATTTTTTCCCACTATACAACAGTAAAGCAAATTTGTACAGTCCTACAGCTCTACTTTTTCAAAACGGAACTTCTGCTGAACCTCTGGATACTTCTCGTGATCCACCTCGCTCATAAACATGCTGTAAGGCCGAGCGCAGGTTTTAAATGGTGCATACAAAGCCTGATAGATTACCAGGCGCTCCCCGGTTTCTGTGTGGCTCGCAAAAGCCAGCACCTTGTAAAGATATTCTGAGGTCTCCTGTGATACCCATTCTCTCTTAAAATGACGGACAATGTCCCCCTCATAAATATCTCGCTCCGGACCTTCCTCCAATGGAAGTTCCGGCTCTGTGTTCTTAGTTCCCAGTTCTATATATTCCTCTTTGTCCAAAGATACCGGGACACCGGATTTTCCACTGATATGTACCCCTCCATACCATGTCCCTGTAGGCTCAAAAATATCACCAACTTCGTATTCCATGCTGTATTCGTCGTTTTTCTTTATAATTTTGATTTTGTTCATAGGTTGTTCCTTTCAATTTCATAATGAAAACACCACTTATGCGACAAAGGGGCCGGTTTTCGCCAGCCCCACCTCCTGCAAAATGGATAAATTACAGTAAACAAAAATCAATCTTCCAGAGCGCTTAAATCCAGCCAGATTGCCGGGCAGACACCACTTACGTAATAATACCGTTTTCCATCTACATCAATTACCCGTCCGTCATCATCTACATAATCTCTCACATACATATAGCTGTATCTATTTTCCTCACCGTAAGCCAAAGGATCATATTGACCATCTGAACGTAACCACCAATCTTCACAAAAATCCGTGTCATATTTTTTTAGCAATTCTTCCTGTGAATCAAAATATTTCATCACTTCCCGCGGACTCAAAAGGAACACCTTATCCTGAGTCTCCTGCTCTGTTGCAATACCACTGGTAAAATCAGATTCATAAAGTATTTTTGCGTCTGCATCCCATGTAACATACTCATTCGTTGTCACTGTACTTTCCGTAATCCATTTTTGTTCATATGTGGAAAAAGCATCGTTATAAAAATCATCATTTAACCATTTTCGCAATGAACAATTTTCCCATGTGACATGTAAATCGGAATCATCATCCCTTGAACTTTTATTATACTCTTCTTCTGCCAGGATTTGATTACTGAACAGCAATATCTTCTGATCTTGTTTATCCAGGATTGTCCACTCAATAGGGTGTTTATCAAAGGTTTTCCCATAGATTCCAAAGTTTACAATGGATCCCGGCTTCAATCCTGTCGTCTTTATTTGTTCCAGCTCTTCGGCCGCTGTTTCTTTTTCTTTCTCGGCCTTTCTGATTTCCAGCTTGGGCTTAACTACAAAAACCCAGGACGCAGCCAGTGCTGCCACTACTGCAAGGATTATGATCCATATGATTCTCTTTTTCCTCTTTTTCTTTCTAGCAAGCTCCTTCCTCTGTTCTTCCACCTCTGCACGGAGTTCTTTTGCTTTTTCTTCACAGACTTTTATCCGCTGATCTACATCCTTGTAGCCCTCTATGGATTTAAATTTCATCAACGCACTGGAATAATCATATTCCGTTTTGGCCGCCTCCATGCAGGACACCACCAGCCTATATTTTTTCTCTTTTTTCTCTTTTACCTCAGCACTAAGCTTTTCCACCCGTTCATCTGCCTGTCTCAAAAATTCCTTGTAATCTGCCCGAATTTTGGTTGCCGCATCTTCATCTTCTTTTTGAGCCTGGGAAATACGCTCATCCAACACACGAAAAAGCTTGTCAAGCCCACCTTGGATTTCCTCCTTCAGGGCAGGGTCGGCATACTGTTCCGCCCTAGTCCATAAAGGCTCCATCGTAATCTCATGACGTATTTCTTCTTTTTCTACTTCCCTGCGGGAAAGTGCAGACATATACCAACGCTTGAATCCTTCATATTCCTTTTTTATATTGTTTTCTTCCAGATAGCCAGAAACCACATTGTCTTTAACCATCCTCTCAATATGTTCGGTATCCTCCTCACAGGCAAAAAATCTGCCGCCCACTTTTCTTTCTTCATTCCGTTTAATCAGCTCACTGATTAACTTCTCGTAACTATCGTATTCCTCTTTTGCCAGCAATTTTCCCAGATATGCGCGCCCAAATTCTGCATTCTGGTTCAATATTTCCTCAAAGAATTTATCTGCTTTCTTCCATTCATGGTCTTCAAGAGCCATTTCGCCTCGTTTATAGAGGGCGTCCACATTTCCTGCCTGATTCACAATATTTTGCTGCATAACAGGTGTATTCGCCTGAGACTGCCCCCCAAAATCTGTATCTACAACCTTTTTGATTCCACGGATCAGGTCGCTGATAAAACCAATTTTGCTCATATCCTGTGCCTGCAGGTGAGCAAACTCATCCGGAAGCTCATAGGGATCCATATCCCGGTAACAGGGAATCAACAGTCTGCTATGATCCTTTTTCATGATCTTCAGGAAGCGAGACCACTCATTTCGTACCCACACAGCGCTAAGATATTCCGGCTTTGTGCCAAGAACCAACATCACTTTTGCAGTATGTAATGCGGAGAAAATATAGGGTTCATATTCTTTTCCCAGCTTATCCTCAAGGGTGATGGCAGCGTAAAATACCTTCAATCCTTCATTGGTGAGCTGATGGTAAATATCATTTGCAAGCACGCTGTCCTGAGTACGCTTGCCGTCTTCATCGGTCTCTTTATAGCAGATAAATACATCGTAAGGACTTTCTTTTTGCGCAAGGGCAAGAATCCCCTTTTGAATTTCATCTATATCTGCTGCCTCTTTTTCATATATTTTTCTCTGCTGGTCATCTGCATAACGCAGTGCATTTTTGTAATCTTCATCGGATACCACAGCATCATAGGAGGCACGATGACAGGTGGGAACCTGTTTGAAAGTGGCTGGATCCTCCACATATTCAATTCCATATTTACAGAGAATCAAGCCCCAGTAGGCCTCTGCTTCTCTGTCATTTTTCTGAAGGATTTTTTCATAAAGCTCTGTCGCACGGTCAAATTCCGCCTTCATTCGAAGTGCATTTGCCCGATTAAACAGATTTTTCAGGCCTTCATCCTGAACCTTTGGAATCGTCTGTGTAGTTCCACAGGAATCACAGGTACAATATGAAGTTCCCTCCACCACCTGCAAATTTCCTCCACACATCTTACATTTGAAAACAGCCATAGTCTTTACCTCATCCTTTTCATACTTGAAGCTGCAAATGTCCCTCTCGTACAGCTTCTTTTCCGTTACTTACAGTGTAATCTATCCAGGGATAAATAACAACCAGTACAGTGAAAATTAAGTATCTGAAAAGAGCCAGCAGCAAAAAGCCGCCGGCTCTTCTATATTTTTATTTCACTTCCACAAGCTCGATCTTAAAGTTCAGCTCTTTTCCTGCCATCTCATGATTGGCATCAAGAGTGATGAACTTCTCATCTTTTGCAGTGACTTTCACCGGGAATGGCTGTCCCATCTGATTGGACAGATAGACCTGCTGGCCTACTGTAAGCCCCTCAGATCCTGGAAGCTGCGCGATCTCAATCGTGAGAATGGCATTTGGATCTGCCAAGCCGTAAGCTTCCTCCGGCATCAGATGAACCTCTTTTATTTCCCCAACTTCCATATCTGCCACTGCT
>CAKRRX010000113.1 GCA_934394595.1 uncultured Blautia sp.
CAGGTATAGGTGGTAAATCCTTCTGCTGTACAGCTAGACTCCGTTCTTTCTGCCTGGTAACAATGCCCCAGCGCGCTGCGATAATCAGAAACGATCACTTTGTCACAATTTTTACAGGTGGAAGTGGTATAGCCTTCTTTTGTACAGGTTGGTGCTGTCACAACAGTTTCATAATCATGGCCTGTAGCTTCCTTATAATTGGAAATATAGGAAAGTCCACAGCCACTACAGGTATTTTGGGTGTAACCTTTTTCTGTACAGGTTGGTTCGATCACCTGCTTTTTATACTGATGTCCGACAGCACCTACATAATGATCTGTATAAGAGTAAGAGCAGTTTTTACAGGTGTAATAGGTGTATCCACGCTCTGTACAGGTAGGTTGGATCACTGTGATCTCAAAATCATGTTCCAATGGTTCTGTCCAGGAATCATCAAAAAAAGTTCCACAATTTTTACACTGATGTCTGGTATAACCACTTGTGTTACAGGTGGCTTTTACAACAGTCTCTTCATAATCATGAGGCGTATTCGGGATATAGTTCTCACGCTTGGTATTTCCACAAAGGGCACAGGTATAAACGGTATATCCCTCTCTGGAACAGGTCGCTTCCACAACCTCTCCCTCACCATACTGATGCGCCATGGGATCGATTTCCAGCTCTGTTTTCTGCTCTTCCTGACACACGCTGCAGACCTGAATGTCGTATCCTTTTTCCACACAGGTGGCATCTTTATGTTCCTTTACCTCCCAGTTATGTCCTGTCGCTGGGATTACCTCTGTAAATGTCTCTCCACAATTGTCGCAGACAAAGGATTTCTCTCCGTCTGTTGTACAGGTAGCCGGGGTGATCGTGGTATTTTCTTCTGACATGTGGATGGGATTTCGGGTAAGTGGATAATAGCTGTTTGTAAAAAACTCCTCTGCTTCTGATGAGTTCCAGGTATCATTGCAGGCATAATAAGTGACGGTGGCAGTTTTCCCATCTGAGCCAAATATCATGTTCAACTCCGGGAAATCACCTAAAAATGTAACTTCATTTAGAGCAGGGCAGTATGACAAAGCTCCAAATTCAATTCGTTTCACTCCTGCTGGAATTTTAAATATTTCCAATGCATTATCACTGGAAAAAGCCATATTTCCGATACTCTTCAGCTTACTATCCGCTTTAAACTTAACTTCTTTTAAACTGCTGCACATACAAAATGCTCTATTTTCTATAGAAGTTACGCTGGAGGGGATATCCATTTTCTCCAGTTTTTCACATTCAAAAAATACATCGACTGAAATTCTTTCCAGCTGTATATCTTCTGCAAAGATACATTGTGTCATGCTGCTACATCCCTGGAACGCACTTGTACCAATATTTACCACACTGGATGGAATTCCTACTTTTGAAATTTTTTTACAATTTGTAAATGCACCATCTCCTATGCTTTTCAGATAATTAGGAAGCTTATCTACGGCTAGCTTCATGTTTTTACAGTCTGTAAAAGCATATGTTTCTATGTACTCTATCCTTTCATGGAATTCAACACTCTTAATATTTCTGCCATTATAAAATGCATATTCTCTGATCCGGGTGATTTCTTGAGGAATCACTAAGTTCTCCAGAGCCTTTCCATTCACATAATAGTCTACACCACCTTCGGCACAAAATTTCGGTCCTCTTTCCATTTGCAGCCATTTTTCAAGATCCTCAATGTATACCGAACGTACACTGTCTCCAAATGCAGAATAGTCGCAGTTACTCAGTTTTTTTGGAATACGAACACTTTCTATAACAGTTCCATCAAATGCACCAAATTCTATCCTGCTTATATTTTCAGGAATATTAATCTTTTCCAATGAGGTACAATTCTGAAATGCTGAAGCACTAATTCTATCAATATTATCATCCAGTTCTCCCCATTTCAGCTTTGATAACCCATAAAATGCACTGTCTCCAATACTTAGAATGCCTTTTTTGACTCTTAAACCCTCAATAATAGCCTCATATTGTCCCCACGATGCAGCTGTTACCGAATGTCCGTTAATCATTTGGGTGCCACAAGAGCCTATTCCTACCTCATGATCCGTAGAAATCCCTACTTCCAGCACATGTTCCGGCGTAATTCCCCAGAAAATATCTCCTCTGTCTTCATAGACAATATAAGGTGCCGGTATTACCTCTTCTATTACTTCCCCACACTTCTGACAGGTTTTCCTTAAAGTACCGGTCTTGTCTCCCTTGGCAGGTTCAATGATCTCTCCGGCATTCCATTCATGAGTGGTTCCAAAGGCTTTTGTAACTGCAAAGCCCCAGTCATCTGTACTGTAATCTGTAGTCAGTCTCAAGGTCGCAGAACTTCCCGGTACTACCACTGTTTTTCCAGCCAGCTGATCATTGATGTATTTCTGGTACAGGTCACCTTTTTCATCATAGATATAGAAAAAGTCATCGTAGTTTGTCTCAAACTTTGTTTTTTCATTAAAAGTCAGAATGATCTCATTTGCACCCTCCATGGATACTGTCCAGTCTGTACTGGTCTCAGTATTATAGGGATGATCTGACTGCAGTTCTTCTGTATCGATACAATGAATACAGTCATTATATTCCCTGCTTTTCTTCTGGCATACCTGACAGGTAGTATTATAATATCCCATATTTTCCTTGGTAGGATAATTATTGCCATCTGTCTGGATCTGCACCTCGTTGCCGTCACGGATATAAGTATGCTCTGTATTGGCAAAAAGACCATTTAAAGAACAATAAGGAATCCAGTTCACAGCCTTATATGCAGCTTGATACTCCTGGGTCCATGTGGTATTCACTTCCCTGTAATAAACGGCCACAGCTGCTGTACTTGCAAATGTTGGAAGTGCTGTGGGTGCATCCCACACATAGTAAAGTGCTACCATTCCAAGGGGACTGTTTGTAAATGCATCTGCATTGACTGTTTTTAATGTATCTGCACCGATATAAGCCTTGGTCAGCTCTGTGCATTCTGCAAAGGCTCCACTTCCGATTTCTGTGATTCCATTTTCAATTTCCAGAGAAAGGACTTTGGATTTTTCCCATGGGTAATCGTCACTTCCGTCGTCTTTTATAATAGCACCTGTACCGGTAAAATGCAGTTTTCCCTGCTGGGAAAGCTCCCATTTTACTCCGGTGGCAAGTGTACCGCTTTTTGTAATGGTTTCGTTATCCTCAGGTATTTCTTCATTCGCCAAAAACAGTTCATCCGTAGCCTCGATACTTCCTGTTTCTACATCCTGCACCACATCTTCCATTGAGGATGCATCTGTAAATTCATCCCCGTCTGTGAAACCATCTGCCAGGGATTGCTCCTCTGTAGAATCCTCCCCCTCTGTGGCTTCTGCAAATACAGCCACATCTTCGCCGCTGTCAGCCACTTCTTCTGCATACGTCACATTTACATCTGATGTATTTCCCTCTGCATAAACAGGCACGCTGTTCAAAACCATCATGCCAGTCAGCAATATTGCTATGATTCTCTTCTTCATAAGCCTCTCCTTATTCTATAGTTCGTTCTATCATACCATATTAGAACAGGCTTCTGAATTAGCTAGCTGCATATGATTTAAAAATCAACTTTTTCCACAAAAACTTTCATGGCATTTTATGCACTTTTCCTGCTATTATTTTGCCAAATATTTTTCGATTGTACACTCATGTACTTTTGTCTTCTTATCGTAATTTATCCCAACTAACAGCAGATTTTCCTGATAATCCCTTAAAACATCACCATACTCTCGGTTTTTGATCTGATCAATTGCTCCTTTAGCGCTTTTATCCCATTTCAATTCAATTACTGCCGCCGGCTTATCCTGATAAAGCTTTCTTGGCAAAAAACAAATGTCAGCAAAACCTTTTCCAGCAGGTAATTCACGAATAATCGTATAATATTCCCTTGCAAAATAAAATGCCAGAGCAATCGTACAACTCAGTGAATTTTCATCATTATACTGCAAAACAGAAATCTCTTGATGTACTCTGTCAATTCCCTTTGCAACCGTCTCACCGTCCATTCTCCATAAAGCTTCCAACAATTTTTTTGAATTCTCTACAGAGTCCATTACTTCATGCCATTCCATTGTACTGATTGCATTTATATATTCTTGAGAAACCTCTTTATTTGGAATATACACAGTCTTATCCGGCCAGTGATAACCTAAATACCCTAAATGAACCAACAACGTCAGTACATCGTCTTTACCCTGAAACGTAGTCATATCATTGGAAAAAGTCCCTGTATTGATCTGTACCCGATCTCCGGCAAGCATTTTCACAATTGCATCTTTCAGACCATCATAATTTAAACGAATATATGTTTTGAGAGCTTCATATGTCTCTGTCTGATTCCAATAATTGTCAAACACCCCACTTATCATGGCATCTACCACTGATTTCGGGCTATACATTGCATAACTCTTCTTCTGGTCATTCTCTACTATAACCAATTCATATCCATCATACCAGGCTCTGGTTTCTTCGAAGTTCCTTTTGTACTTAATGCACAGATCCAGCACTTCCTTTTCTGTAAAACCGAAAAATTCAGCCATTTCCCTGGGATTCGTCATAGAATACTCGGTAAACATGTTAAGTGCAGAATGAGAACCATACTTCTTAATTGGAAGAATACCTGTCATATATGCTAATGCAACATACTCCTGATCCTTCAGCCACGCCCGTAAAAAATCAAGATATTTTTTTTGTGCCTCTTTATCCTGCTTATATTCTCGAAAAAGACAGTCCCATTCATCTATCAGTATCACAAACGGACATCTGGTTTTTGAAAAAATATCCTTCATCACCTGTATCAGATCATTCGTATCTCTAAAATGTAGCACAGTATAAGCATCCAGTAAATCAAAAAGCACATATCTCTTTAACCGATCCAACATCTCATCTACACTGCTGGCTGCGCTCAGAAACTCCTGCATGTTAATTTTTATCACGTTATATTTGTTTAAATGCTCTTTGTAGCTTTCATCTCTGCTGATCTTTAACTGTTCAAACAGTCCAGATGCATCTTCTTCTCTTTCGTAGTACGCTGCCAGCATATTGGCAGCCATGGACTTCCCGAATCTTCTTGGACGGCTGACGCATACAAATCTCTGCTCTGTACAAATTAAATCATTTATCCTGTCGATCAGACCACTCTTATCCACATAGATTTTTGACCTTAAACTATTCTGAAAGGCAGCGCTTCCAGGATTCAGATAGCTTCCCATAATACACCTGCTCTCTAAGGAAAAACTTTCTACAGTATCACCATTTTCAATACATTCATGATACCATGAAAACTTTTCGGTCTCAATAATTTCCTCTCTGAAAATATGGGTAAGTCTACCTTTACCAGATCAAATCTTCTGGAATCATATCATAATCAAACATTACCTCCGAATGATTATCTCGAACAAGCTGTTTTTCTACTACTTTTTTATTTTCCCTATCAATCACATTCCGATAAATTTTTGAAATCCGGAAGAATTTATCCCTTTCCTTATGAAAGTGATGATCTTCTTCTATGATTTCATAATAATATGGAAATTCTTTTTGGCTTCGCATTTCTGCATATAAACGTTCATCCTGACACCAAGTCAAAATTTGGATATCCTGATCTGTATCATTTCTAAATCGATAATCAATATAATTATAGCTAACAGACGTTCCAGAACTAAAAGGGATCCGTTTTCCATGATCTGGTGCAAGAGCATCTGAATGGCAGTGTAATTCTGTCACCGTAAGAGGACTATGCAGCACAAGCAGATGAAGTGCGTTTCCCAGATTGCACAGACCACCTCCAATTCCAGGCATAAGCTTATCTCCTATAATAATACGCCCATCTCGGTACCCCTTTCTTTTTGATGTCTTTCCAATTGTCTTCCAAAAAGAAAATGTCTCACCGGGATGTACAATAGTGCCATTAATCTTTGCTGTGGCCAATTCAATATTTTTTGCCTTATTTTTCTGAAGCACAGGATCTATTCCTTTTCCCTTTTTTATCAGACCACAATTATAAGAAAAAACCAGATTAGGCAACTTTTCTCTCTTCTTTGTTTTACAGAATTTTTCTTTACTCATAAAGTTTTTAATGTGACGTTTGCCTCTTTCCTTCGATTGTGAAATAGCATAGGTCAAAGGACTTATTTCGCAAAACAACTTCTTCGCTTTCTTTTCCTGCATAGTTTCTTCTGTATTTTCTTTACAAATACCGCCTATCCTTCCGTAATATTTTTTATTATATTTCCAGCATTTTAGAATCATAAATTCCAAATATCTTCTTTTTCCGATCTTCTTTTCGCCATCTAAACGGATAAACTTTACAAGAATACTTGCAATCTGGCTTCTATTAGCTCCCAATATATCTGTAAATACCTGATCTCCAATCATCACAGCTTCTTCTTTTTTTATGCCCAGCATTTCTATTGCTTTTAAATAATTTTGGGGATCAGGTTTATCTGCATCACAAATAAACAAAGTATCTATATTTTCAGTAAAACGATGGATTCGTTCTTCATCATTATTTGAAATCAATAAAGTTTTCAAGCCAATACGATGGATCTTTCGGAAAAGTTTATCCACTTGCTCATTAGAATCATCACCATGATGTACCAGTGTATTATCTATGTCAAAAAGAATCCCCCGATATCCCTTCTCATATAGTTTTTGAAAATCGATTGAAAACACACTGTCCACATATTCAAAAGGGTAATATTGCTCCCACATTTTCATTTACTCTCACTTTTCCATATATTCACATACCAGATCAATCTGTTCTCCAAAATCCTGACCAAATTGATTATCAAAAAAAGCACTTCCTATGGTAAATGCCCATGGTCTGGCCTGTTTAACTTCCTGCAATCTCTGCCAACTGTTAATACTTCCTGCAAGACAAACCGGTGCCTCTACATTTGCCGTAAATTCTGCATTAAGTCTTACCGGCTCTTTATTGTAGCGATATCCTAGAAGATCAATTCCATACGCTCCTTTTGAAACACATCTCATTGCCTCCTGAACCATCTCTTCGCAAGTTCCTTCAAGAACAGAGGGACGTCCATGTATTTTGCCAACAAAAGGCATATACTTTATATTATTTTTCTGACAGATTTCATTCACTTCATCGGAATACATTGTACCCATCAAAATATCGCAGCCACATTCCACAGCCATCTTAGCACCTTCCAGGCTCTTTTCCTGCGTATATGCCACTACCTCAAGAACCGTTTTTTTACCACATTTTTTCATATATGCATAAAGTTCTTTCATTTCCGGCAATGGAAGTGGCTCTTCTTTAAAGCCCCAATAGACTGCTTTACAATTTTTACACTTATCAAATATCTCATACGCATTTTTCACAGTCTCATCATTGTATGTCAACATCACGATCAAAATAGGACTGTAAGTTTTATCAGTTGAATATTTTTCTGTTGTCATATGTTCTCTTTTCCCTGATTTAATATTCAGATTCCATTTGCCATCTATAAGTTTTTGATCTCTTTTCTTAGCACTTTCACAAACCTCAAATATATTTTCATTTTAGTACAACTATTTATCATTTTCAATAGTAAATATCTTTACTCTGTTTTTACACTTTATCAGTTTAAATATGCAGTGTCAGACGATCATATGCTTTTTTCCACTGCAAACCAATCCGCTTCTGACAGTTACATTTTCTCACAAAATCTTATCACCTCACGTCAACAGTTCAAAAGTATGATACAGATCCAGCCTCCCAAATCCCCAGTCTCTGGCTGGATACTGCAGTCTTTCCTCTCTTTTTGCCCCTCTGATCAGATAGTTTTTCACACTGGAGCCGGAGAAAAAGGGGCGGTTTCCACGCACTACGGCCCATTCAAACAGCAAGGCTGCTGCCCCTGTTGTCTGGGCTGCGCCAAGGCTGGTTCCGGAGGAAAATCCATACAGGCCGTTAAGCTGGGGAACGCGAATCTGCACACCAGGTGCTGCCAGCTGGGGAACTATGTTTCCATCCGGCATAAAACCACGGCTCGCCTCTGTATACAGGCTGTTGTCCCGGTACTGGTAAGCCGTAACAGTAATACTTTCCAGGGAATCTCCAGGTGCAGTTACCGTATTGTAAGGCGAGGACTCCAGAAAGTATGTCTCCTCTGAAACAAGCCCCTGTACAGGCAGCCACATATGAAAGCTTACTTCCTGCCCTTCTCTTCCTTTTACAAAAATCCGCCAGATTCCTGGTGCCGGCTGGATAAATCGGAAAAAAGTCAG
>CAKRRX010000114.1 GCA_934394595.1 uncultured Blautia sp.
AAAAAATTTCGGGAGGGTGTGACTCGGTATGAGTTACACCCTCCCTCTCTTAGAACTGTCTATTTCCCGACAGCCCGTTTAAAAAATGAAAGCAGAGGAAATCTATGAAAACAATAAAAGACAAACTGAACCAATGGTATAAAAAATTTGGAGATCTGCACTTGCGGAACAAGATTTTGGTATCCATATATCTGATCCTGCTTCCAATTATTCTTATTGGAATCAGTATTGTCTTTGCCTGGGATAGCAGTAATACGTTCCATGAGGATGCCGAGCTATACCAGAGATTTACAGAAACGGTATGTGATAATATCGGATATTTACAACAGGATGTGCTGGATATTTCCGATTATTTTGCTGTAAATAATGATGTTCATTCGATTTTGATCCGAAAGGATGGCGCCACCAGTCCGGATCGACTTTTTTGGACCAGGAATACTTCTCTTCCCTTTGTATCCGATATTCTTGCAATTAAAAGTCAGATTAAAACAGTTATCCTTTATCCGGAAAACGGACTGCCTCCTTATTACATCAGCAGGGATGCCAGTGTACATGACACGGAAATATCAGATATCAGAGAACTCCCAATTTATAAGGATATAGAAAATGCTCAGGGAGATGTTCTCTGGAGAAGCGTGGATGCAGGGGCATCTGATATATATATCAGTAATAAATCGGATAAGATGGTAGCCTACAGAATGCTGTTTGATCTTGCCAAAAAGAGAAAACTGGGTGTGCTGGCTATTGGAATCGAAAAAAGCCGATATGAAAGCATTTTAAATAATGCTATCCAGAATGGTAATGAAGGGATCGCACTGCTGGATGATGAGGGACGCATTCTCATTTCCCAGGGAACGATAAGTGAAAAGACCCAGAAGTATCTTCAGACTAATATAAAAAGCTTTTCCAACTCAACAGATGATTATGGGAGAGTAGAGATAGAGGATAACTATATATTCTACGACAGGGATGAGCGGTCAGATCTGAATGTCTGTTTTGTTTCGCCAAAGTCAAACTGGAGTCTGTGGGAAAAGGGGGACAGCCTTCTGCCTGGTGTAATGTTTGTGATGTTTATGGTCCTTGCACTGCCATTGTCATCTATTATTTCCAGCAACCTTACCAAGTCCACCAATACACTTCTGAAATCCATGGAAAAATTTCAGAATGGAGATTTTTCGGAACGTGTGGAAGTGCGAAATCAGGATGAGATCGGACAGCTGTCTCATGCTTTTAACAAAATGGCAGAGGATACACAGGCTCTGATACAGCGCAATTATGTAATGGCATTGAAGGAAAGAGAGATAGAACTGAATGCTCTTCAGGCACAGATCAATCCCCATTTTCTGTACAATGTTCTGGACTCTCTGTACTGGGAAGCCATTGATGCAGGAAGTGAGGAAATGGGAGAAGATATTCTGGCACTGTCTGAGCTTTTTCGACTTCTTCTCAGTGAAGGGGAAAGCGAGATCGAAGTGGAAAAGGAGATTCAGCTGATTTCCGCTTATCTTCAGATCCAGAGGATGCGGTTTGCAAAAAGATTTTCCTATCAGATAGATGTGGATGAGAAGATTAAGAAATATAAGATCAGCAAATTGCTCCTTCAGCCATTTGTGGAGAATGCCATTGTACATGGCTTTGAGAGAAAACAGGAAAATGGCTATGTTCATATAACCGGCACAGAAAAAAATGGAATGCTGGAATTTATTATTGAAGACGATGGCGCAGGCATGAGTCAGGAGCAGGCTGACAGTCTGCTGGAAAGCGGAGTGGATGATGGCTATCCCAATCTTCGGATAGGTCATTATGCAATCCGGAATATTAAAGAGAGACTTACATTGCGTTACGGTACAGACTATGATCTGAAGATCATCAGCAAGCGAGGAATAGGAACGAAGGTATATATTCTGATACCTGTTACGCATTAGAGTTTATTCGAAAAAAGTTTATCAGGTGGGTTTTGGTAAGCAGGGGGATAATATGGATATGACACTATTGATCGTAGATGATGAGGAAAATATTTTAAATCGGATTGAAAAATATATTCGAAATAATATGACTTGTTTTTCTGAAATCTACACTGCACAAAATGGAGAGGAAGCATTGGACATTATTTTCCGGTTCAAACCAGATGTAATGCTTCTGGATGTACAGATTCCGGTGAAAAACGGGCTGGAAGTTATGGAAGAAGCACTGGAAAAAGGAGAGTGTCCCAAGACGATCATCCTTTCCGGATACGATACCTTTTCCTATGCACAGCAGGCTCTTCGTCTTGGAGCCTTTGATTATCTGTTGAAACCATGCAGATCTACGGAAATCTGTGAAAGGCTGCGGGCAGCCCTTGGAATTGAAGAGACGGAAAAAGTAAAGGAAAAGCCTGTAGAAAAGACAGAAAGTCCGGTACTTCGCACAGCCAAAAAATATATTCGTGATCATCTGACGGAGAACTTAAGCCTGACAGAAGTAGCGGAAAAAGCAGGGGTTTCCACTGCATATCTTTCCACATTATTTTCCCAGCATATGGGGTGCGGATTCGTGGATTATCTGAATAAGGCAAGGATTGATTATGCCACCTACTATATGGAAAATGGCGAAATGAAAATATATGAGATTGCGTTTAAAGCGGGATTTCGAGATGAAAAATATTTTTCAAGGGTGTTTAAAAAAGTAACAGGACAGAGCCCGTCGGAGTATCGCAAAAGCATAGGAGTAAATGAAAAATGAGAGATAAAAAAGGACAGGTAACTGCGTATATTACGTCATATAAAGGTAACACAATACAAAAAGAGACCGTGACAACAGCATTTGTACCGGATCCGGTAAGGGAAAATGAAATCGTAAATCTATATCCCTTTGCCAGGTATCAGAAATTGGAGGGCTTTGGTGCATCCTTGACAGAAGCGGCGTGCTACACCTTTTCCACAATGAGTGAGAAATCCCAAAAAGAATTTCTTGCTGACTGTTTTGGAGAAGAAGGTCTTCACTATAATATGGCGAGAATGGCACTGGACAGCTGCGATGCTTCTCTTGATAATTATTCCGCAATGGACAATGAGAATGATAAAGAACTGAAAAGCTTTTCCCTTGAAAGAGATGAAAAATACATTCTTCCCTTTTATGAGGCAGTGACCAAGGTGCGTAAAAAGCCCCTCACAGTTATGCTCAGTCCCTGGAGTCCTCCGGCTTTTATGAAAACGAATGGAGAAAAAAACCATGGCGGGAAGCTGAAAAAAGAATATTACGGCATGTGGGCTGAATATTTTTGCAGATATATCCAGGAATATCGTGAAAAAGGGGTAGATGTGGAAATCATCAGTATCCAGAATGAACCAAATGCTGTTCAGACCTGGGATTCCTGCTGCTATAACGGAGAAGAGGAAAAAGAATTTCTTCAGGAATATCTTTATCCAGCTTTGAAAAAGCAAGGACTTCAGAATCTGGAAATTTATATCTGGGATCACAATAAGGAGCGGGTAGTGGATCGCGCAAGGGAAGTGATCGTTGAGGAAACCTCAAAAATGATCACAGGTATTGCATTTCACTGGTATTCTGGAGATCATTTTGAGGCGTTAAAGGTAGTGCAGGATCTTTTTCCAGGAAAAAAAGTGGCATTTACAGAAGGCTGTGTGGAATATAGCAAATTTTCTTCAGATAATCACCTTGCAAATGCCAGGATGTATGCTCATGATATGATTGGAAATATCAATAACGGAGCCGTTTTTCTGATTAACTGGAGTATTCTGTTTAATAGCCAGGGAGGCCCAAATCATGTTCAGAACTGGTGTGAGGCACCGGTTATGTATGATGAGAAGACAGATACTCTGGAGAAAAAATTATCTTTCGAATATATTCGTCATTTCAGCGGATATCTGCCAGAGGGAAGTGTGAGAATCGGACTCAGCCGTTATACAGATGAGATTGAAGGAACAGCTGCGTTACGTCCGGATGGTTCCATTGCAGTGATTTTGATGAACCGCACAGATTTACAGAAAAACGTATATCTTCGGATGGATGGAGAAACAGCAGGCCTTGTACTTCCGGGAGATTCCATTGTTACTGCAGTGATCGGATAAAAACGGATTGCTTTTCCTTTCCAAATACGGTACTATAAGAGTTACGACTTGGACGGAGGTATATGGATATGGGGAAAGTTATGGCAGTAAATATCAGTGAAAAGAGAGGCACGCAGAAACACAATGTCCATACTGTGAAGCTGATTGAAAATTATGGCTTGGAAAATGATGCCCATGCTGGAAACTGGCATCGTCAGGTCAGTCTCCTTTCCTATGAACAGATTGAGGCCTTTAAGGCAAAAGGCGCACCTGTGAAGAATGGAGCTTTTGGAGAGAATCTGATCGTACAGGGGTTTGATTTTAAGACTCTGCCTGTTGGAACACGCCTGAAGTGTAATGATGTGATTCTGGAGATTACACAGATTGGAAAGCAATGCCACAATGGATGTGAGATCTTTAAATTGATGGGAGACTGTATTATGCCACGTGAGGGTGTGTTTGCCAAGGTGATCCACGGAGGAACGATCTCTGAAGGAGATGAGATGGAGTATGCTTGACAGATGGGGAAGAGAGATTGATTATCTGCGGATATCCCTTACAGACCGCTGTAATCTGCGCTGTGTGTACTGCATGCCGGAGGAGGGAATCTGTCAGATTCCTCGAAAAGAACTTCTTGATCAGGCTGAAATTATCCGGATTTGTTCTGTCATGGCAGAACTTGGGATATCCAGAATCAAAATAACAGGGGGTGAGCCTCTTGTAAGAAAAATCTGTACGCCTCTTATAAAAGAACTGAAAAATATTCCGGGAATCCACCAGGTTACGCTGACTACAAATGGACTTCTTCTTGAAAAGAATCTCCCGGGGCTTTTGCAGGCAGGGTTGGATGGGGTAAACATCAGTCTGGATACCTTGGATCGTGAAAACTTCTGGAAAATCACCAGAAGAGACGAATTTTGGCAGGTGCAGAAGGGAATAAAGGTAGCATTATCCTGTGAGGGGCTTAAGGTGAAGATCAACTGTGTACCTACTATTCAGACAAAAGAGGAGCTGCTGGAAATTGCCAGGCTTGCAAAGGATCATCCCATGCATGTGCGTTTTATTGAGATGATGCCAGTGGGACTTGGGCAGCAGTTTACGGCCATGAGGGAAGATATCTTAAGGGAAATACTGGAAAAAGAATTTGGTGAAATGATACCGGTTTATGAGAAACTGGGAAATGGTCCCTGCCACTATTTTTCCATCCCCGGATTTCAGGGGAAAATCGGATTTATCAGTGCTTTATCCCATAAATTCTGTGATCAGTGTAACCGGATCAGACTGACTTCTGTAGGGTATCTGAAAGGCTGTCTGCAATTTGAAAAAGGTGCAGACTTGAAAGCACTTTTAAGAAGTGGTGCAACAGATGAAATCCTTATGGATACCATCAAAAATGTAATATACGAAAAACCGGCCGGACATAATTTCCTGGAAAAGAAAAACGGGACAGAGGAGTCCCATATCATGTCCCAGATTGGTGGATGAGAAGCTTTTGCTGTATGTTTGATTACAGCAGAGCTTCTTTTTTTATAAAAGGTAAATTTTGATTAGATAGTTAATACATACATCTTTGTACAATGCACATAAAAGATTGAAAAAATAAATAAAGACTTGCCAAAATATACAAAAAAATGTATAATTTTCTTACAAAAATAGTCAAGATCGTTAAAAAATATGCAATGCCGGAGACCTTATGGTGAAACATGCACAAAATGGCCGGAGGTAGAACTGGCAAGTAAGGAGGATTAACAGAAATGTTAGATCAGTCATGTTACAAGAAGGCAGATGAGATTATTGCCCATTATGATCGATGTGCGGCATCACTGATTCCCATCATGCAGGATATTCAGGCAGAGTACCGGTATCTGCCTGCAGAGCTTCTGACTTATGTAGCGGAGCAGATCGGAGTCACAGAAGCCAAGGCATTCAGTGTAGCAACTTTCTATGAGAATTTTTCTTTTGAGCCAAAAGGAAAATATATTATCAAGGTATGTGATGGAACTGCCTGTCATGTAAGAAAATCAATTCCTGTAAAAGAAGCATTTATGAAGGAACTGGGTCTTAGCAACAAGAAGCATACTACAGATGATATGCTGTTTACCGTAGAGACCGTTTCCTGTCTTGGCGCATGCGGACTGGCACCTACCTGTATGGTCAATGACGAAGTACATGCAAAAATGACACCAGAGAAAGTTGTTGAGCTTATTAACAGATTGAGAGGTGAGAATGGATGAGAATAAACAGTAAAGAAAAACTGCAAAGCAAAAAAGCCGAGATTGAACAGAATATCCAGAGCTTTACCTGCCGTGTTCTTGTCTGTTCCGGTACCGGATGTATGGCTTCCGGCGCACAGAAAATCTATGATGAAATGGTAAGGCTTTGCGAAGGCATTGATGGAGTACAGATTGAAATGCAAAAAGATATCCCCCATATAGGTGTGATCAAGACCGGCTGCCAGGGACTTTGCGAACTGGGGCCTCTGATGAGAATAGAGCCTTACGGATATCAGTACGTACATGTTCAGGAAGAAGACTGCCTGGAGATCGTAGAGCGTACAATACGTCTGGGACAGTCGGTAGACCGCCTGTTTTATCGCCATGGCGATGAAGTCTGTCCAAAGCCTGAGGATATTCCGTTCCTCAGCCGTCAGACAAGAATCGTTCTAGAGAACTGCGGCAAGATCAATGCGGAATCTATAGATGAATATATTGCAGTTGGAGGATTTTCTGCTCTGGCGAAGGCTGTTACAGAGATGACACCCCAGGAAGTGATTGATGAGGTTACCAGATCAGGGCTTCGCGGACGTGGCGGCGCAGGATTCCCAGCTGGAAAGAAGTGGTCACAGGTAGCCAGACAGGCAGAGAAGACTCGCTATGTGGTATGTAACGGTGATGAGGGAGACCCGGGAGCATTTATGGATGGTTCCGTTATGGAAGGTGATCCCTATAAGATGATCGAAGGTATGATCATAGCTGCTTATGCAGTGGGTGCAGAAAATGGATATATTTATGTGCGTGCAGAGTATCCCCTTTCCGTTGCCAGACTTCGCCTTGCTATTTCTCAGGCAGAAGAATACGGTCTTTTAGGTGATAACATCCTTGGAAGCGGCGTGAACTTCCATCTTCACATCAACCGTGGAGCAGGAGCTTTCGTATGCGGTGAAGGCTCTGCCCTGACTTCCTCCATCGAAGGAAACAGAGGTATGCCCCGCGTAAAACCACCTCGTACTGTTGAGAAAGGTCTGTGGGGCAAGCCAACTGTATTAAATAACGTAGAGACCTACGCCAATGTTCCGAAAATCCTTCTTCAGGGAGCTGACTGGTTCCGCACCATCGGAACTGAAGGAAGCCCTGGAACCAAGACCTTCTCCCTTACAGGAGCCATTGAGAATACCGGTCTTATCGAAGTTCCCATGGGAACTACCCTTCGTGAGATCATTTATGATATCGGCGGTGGTTTAAAGAGCGGCGCGGCATTTAAGGGAGTCCAGATCGGAGGACCATCCGGCGGATGTCTTATCGAGGAACAGCTTGATTCTCCTCTTGATTTTGATTCTGTGAAAAAACTGGATGCAATTATGGGATCCGGCGGCCTTGTAGTTATGGATGAGAACACCTGTATGGTGGAGGTTGCCCGTTTCTTTATGAGTTTTACCCAGCGTGAGAGTTGTGGAAAATGTGTTCCCTGCCGTGAGGGTACCAAGCGTATGCTGGAAATCCTGGAAAAGATTGTAGCAGGCAAGGGCGAGATGTCCGACCTGGATGAGCTGGAAGAGCTTGCAACTATGGTACAGAGCATGGCTCTTTGCGGCCTTGGAAAGAGTGCACCACTTCCGGTTCTCAGTACCATGAAGCGTTTCCGCAAGGAATACGAAGAGCATATCCGTGACAAGAAATGCCGGGCAAAGGTCTGCACTGCAATGCGTCAGTTCCACATCAATCCGGAATTTTGTATCGGATGCGGAAAATGTGCCAAAAACTGTCCTGCCGGGGCAATTTCCGGCAAGATCAAATCACCTTATCATATTAACAATGATGTATGTATCAAGTGCGGTTCCTGTAAAGATAACTGTAACTTTGATGCAATATATGTGGAAATGTAGAGGGAGGACAGATTATGGGTACAATGACAATTGACGGCAGAAAAGTCGAATTTACAGATGAAAA
>CAKRRX010000115.1 GCA_934394595.1 uncultured Blautia sp.
CTTCTCTGTGACTTCGGATATATTCCATATGTTCTTTCAGCTTCTTCTCATACCCCATATCGGAAAGCTCGTAGAATTTCTCTCCTTTAATCTCCTCAGGCAGATACTGCTGTTCCACGTAATGATTAGGATAATCGTGAGCATATTTATAACCGATTCCATGACCCAGCTTCTCATGTCCGCCATAGTGGGCGTCCTGAAGATGTACCGGAACTGTGGTCTTGGTCCGTTTCACGCAGTTCATGGCTTCCATGATGGCGTTTACCGCAGAATTACTCTTGGGCGCACATGCCAGATAAGCGGCTGCCTGGGCAAGGATGATCTGAGATTCCGGCATTCCCACACGCTCTACAGCCTGTGCCGCACTGGTGGCTACCACAAGTGCCTGCGGATCTGCATTTCCGATATCCTCAGATGCCAGGATCATCATACGTCTTGCGATAAATTTCACATCTTCCCCTGCATACAGCATTTTAGCAAGATAATAAACTGCTGCATCCGGATCCGATCCGCGCATACTTTTGATAAAGGCTGAAATGATATCGTAATGGTTATCCCCATTCTTATCATAGCGAACCACACGCTTCTGTATGCACTCAGAAGCCACATCCAGGGTGATATGGATCTTCCCGTCCTCAGCTCTTGGTGTGGTAAGGATTCCCAGTTCTATGGCGTTTAAGGCGCTTCTTGCGTCCCCGCCTGCCATGTCTGCAAGAAATTCCAGGGCATCCTCATCGATCACAGCCCCATAGCTTCCCATTCCTTTCTCACAGTCCCTTACTGCACGGAGGATCAGCTCCCTGATTTCCGGAATCTCCAGGGCTTTCAGCTCAAATACAATGGATCTGGAAAGAAGCGCCCCGTTTACCTCAAAGTAGGGATTCTCTGTGGTGGCACCGATGAGGATAATGGTACCATCCTCCACATAGGGAAGCAGGTAGTCCTGCTGTCCTTTATTGAAGCGGTGGATCTCATCGATAAACAGAATGGTCTTCCTGCCATACATTCCCAGGGTATTCTGAGCCTGCTTCACCACTTCTTCCATGTCCTTCTTGCCTGCCACTGTGGCATTGATCTGGGTAAAATCTGCACTGGTGGTATTGGCAATGACTTTTGCCAGGGTAGTCTTACCGGTTCCTGGCGGGCCATAAAAAATAACAGAGGTCAGCTTATCTGCCTTGATCGCGCGGTACAAAAGCTTATCCCTGCCTACAATGTGCTGCTGGCCTACTACCTCCTCCAGTCTGGTGGGGCGCAGTCTGGACGCCAGCGGGGATTCGTTTTCCATGGTCTTCGATTTTGCATATTCAAATAAATCCATGTATTCCTCTCCAATTTCCTGTTTTTCTCGTACATTTGTTCTAAGTATAATCCATATGAGTGATTTACGCAAACCTTTTTTCAAAGAAATGGACAGGTTCCTCCATGGCCAAAGCCACCTGTCCACTGTATTTTTAAGGAAGCAGCAGCTTATCCACAGTTACAAATTCATATCCTCTTTCCCTGAGCAGGTCTGCTGCCTTTAAGGCTGCCTCCACGGAGCTTTCATAAGCATCGTGCATCAGGATAATGGAGCCGTCCTTCACCTCAGAGGAAATGATCTGAAGAACAGAATCCACATTTTTACTTTTCCAGTCCAATGTATCAATATCCCAAAGTACAGGAAACATGGTCACATAAAAATCCAGATTTTTTTGCCAGACTCCATAGGGTGGGCGAAAGAATTCCGGATAAACCCCGGTGATCTCCCAGATGCTTTCGTTTGTCTGAAGGATTTCTTTTTTGGCAGCCTCTTTTGATATTTTATCCAGTTCCACATGATTATAGGTGTGATTGCCGATCAGATGGCCATCCTGACTCATCTGAAGCACAAGGTCTTCCTTTCCCTCTATGTTTTTGCCCATGAGAAAAAAAGTGGCGTGTATGTTTCTTTTTTTCAGCCCTTCCAGAAGCCTGGGAGTATAAAGGTTGTTGGGACCATCATCAAAGGTGAGCGCCACACAGGGAGCCTCTACTGCTGTTCCGGCGGACTGCCCGGTCAGCCTGCTTCCAGTTTCCTCCACGAATCGCCCGGCATGATTTTCTCCCGCTTCCTCCACAGACTGTCCGCTGTGCCGGATTCCGATTCCCACACACAATATTGCCAGCAGCAACACTTCTGCCCACACTGCCAGATGCCCCATTCTTTCTCTCATCTTTCCGCCGCCTGACATCTGTCTTTCCCGATAATATATGAAAACCACGCTGTTTATATGTCCGCAAACAAAAAAGCCGAAGCTCTTTTTCAGAAACTCCGGCTTTCGTGATCTTATACCTGGCAAAAAACTTTGCCACTTATTTTATAACTTTTTCATAAGACTGATACGATATTCAATTTCCTGGATACATTTCTCATAGCCCAGCTTGCTGCTGTCCAGACACAGGTCATACTGGGTGGCATCCTTCCACTCCTGGCCTGTAAATCTACGATAATAATCATCCTTACGCTTGTCATCCTTCTGAAGGAATTTCTCCAGCTCTTTTTGACTCATGCTCAGCTTCTCAGCAGCTTTTTCCATTCTGAAATCCCAGGAAGCGTGGATAAATACGCGGATCACATTTGGATAATCCTTCAAAATATAATTAGCGCATCTTCCAATGATCACACAGGATTCCTTTTCTGCCAGCTCCCGGATGATCTTTGCCTGGTAATTAAACAGATTTTCATCAGATGTAAAATCCTTACTCTGAGGCGGAATCAGTTCTCCATTGTAGATTCCGGTCTTTCCAAACAAAGGGCGCTTTGCACTGGAATATTCATCTACCCTTCCGAAAAGGGTTTCGTGAATTCCGCTGTCCTCAGATGCCATGCGGATGATATCCTTGTCATAATAGCCAATCCCTAATTTCTTTGCCAGCATTTCCCCGACGGTACGACCGCCGCTTCCATACTGTCTTGCAATTGTAATTACGAAATTGTCCATGTCTCTCCTCCTTATCATGCCGGCCAGATTTCACTTTCTCTGACCGGATCATTTTCCCATACTTATCATCAGATCCTGCAGTTCGCAAAAAATCCGCAAATTGCTGCACAAAGCATAGCTCTGTGAACAGAATGAACCGCAGCTCTTTACTCTCCCAGATAAGCCTTCTGAACAGCCTCATCATTAAGCAGATCCTTTGCTTTTCCGCTCATGGTGATCTTACCTGTCTCCAGAACATAAGCACGGTCAGCAATGGAAAGAGCTTTTTTCGCATTCTGCTCTACCAGAAGTACTGTAGTACCGCCTTCGCTTACCACACGGATAATATCGAAAATTTCATTTACAAAAATAGGGGAAAGTCCCATGGAAGGCTCATCCATTACGATCAGTCTTGGTTTACTCATAAGGGCACGTCCCATGGCAAGCATCTGCTGCTCACCACCGGAAAGGGTGCCGGCACGCTGGCCTTTTCGCTCTTCCAGTCTTGGGAACCTCTTATAAACACCAGCAAGGCTTTCCTGGATCTCAGCCTTGTCTTTTCTGGTGTAAGCTCCCATGATCAGGTTCTCATATACACTTAAATCAGCAAATACACGACGTCCTTCCGGTACGTGTGCGATTCCCATTTCCACGATCTTGTGTGCCGGAACCTTTGTGATATCTTTTCCCTCAAAAACCACAGAGCCTTCTTTTGCAGAAAGAAGTCCTGTAAGGGTCTGCAGTGTGGTGGTTTTTCCTGCACCATTGGCACCGATCAGGGCAATAACCTCGCCCTGGTTTACCTCAAAGGAAATTCCTTTTAAAGCCTGGATCACACCATAATATACGTGTAAATCTTTTACTTCCAACATTGCCATTTTTCGTTTCCTCCTATTCGCCCAGATATGCAGTGACAACAGCAGGATCTTTGAGAACCTTGGCTGTCTCTCCCTGACAGAGAACCTGTCCGAAGTTCAGTACAGTCAGCTCTTCGCAGATACCGCCTACCAGTTTCATATCATGCTCGATCAGCAGGATCGTCATATCAAAATGGTCTCTTACGAATCGAATGGTGTCCATCAGTTCCTGAGTCTCATTTGGGTTCATACCAGCTGCCGGCTCATCCAGAAGAAGAAGCTTTGGATCTGTGGCAAGAGCTCTGGCAATCTCCAGCTTACGCTGTCTTCCATATGGCAGGTTACCTGCAAGAAGCCCTGCTTCCTGACTCATATTAAATACCTTCAGGATCTCCATAGCACGCTGATTCATCTCTTTTTCCACCTTGAAGTACTTGGGAAGTCTTAAGATCCCGGTAAGGGTGGAATATTTATAATGATTGTGCAGACCAGCCTTCACATTATCCAGAACTGTCATATCCTTGAAAAGTCGAATATTCTGAAATGTTCGTGCAACTCCTGCTTTATTGATATCGATAATACTTTTTCCTGTGATATCCTGTCCGTCCAGCTTAATGATACCCTCTGTGGGCTTATAAACACCTGTGAGAAGGTTAAATACTGTTGTTTTTCCGGCGCCGTTTGGTCCGATCAGGCCGTACAGCTCACCTTTTTCGATTTTCATATGAAAATTATCTACAGCGTGAAGACCGCCAAACTGGATGGAAAGATTACTTACCTCTAACATTGCCATAATTAAGCCGCCTCCTTTTCTTTGCCGTGACCTTTGATCTTCTCAACAATACGGCTTCTGAAATCTCTTGCAGCAGGAGCCCAGTTGAAAAGCATCATTGCGATCATAACGATTGCATAGATCAGCATACGGTATGTGGAGAAGCCACGAAGCAGCTCCGGAAGTGCATAAAGCACGATGGTTGCAATAATACTTCCGCGAAGATTTCCCATACCGCCAAGAATGACGTATACCAAAATGGTAATGGACATATTGTAATCGAAGATAGATACCTTCAGCATGGAAAGATTGTGTGCATAAAGCACACCTGCCACACCTGCAATTGCAGCGGAAACAGTAAATGCAAGCAGCTTATTCTTTGTGACATTGATACCGATGGATTCCGCTGCGATACGGTTGTCACGGGTAGAGGTGATGGCACGTCCGCTTCTGGAGTTTACCAGGTTCTGGATGATAAACAGAGCAAGAAGAACCAGGATCACACCGATCAGGAAGAAATATTCCTTGATATCTTTGTATAAGGTGGCAGTTCCGGAAACACCAAGAGCTCCCTTGATGATCTGTTTTCCGCCTGGATCCAGCTTAAGATTTGCTGCGCTTGTTGCAATATGGATTCCGTTGTCATCCACACCAACATACAGAATGTTGATCAGATTCTTGATAATTTCTCCAAATGCCAGAGTTACGATTGCAAGATAGTCACCGCGAAGTCTCAGTACCGGGATACCGATCAGTACGCCGAAAATGGCTGCTACAGCTGCGCCTACCAGTAATGCAAGGATCAGTCTGGGAACAGAGGGAAGTACGTCACTGGTAATATGTGAAAACAGGGCACTGGAGTAAGCTCCCACACACATAAATCCTGCATGTCCAAGGCTCAGCTCTCCGGAATAACCGACTACCAGGTTCAGGGAAAGGGAAGCGATGGTATACACACAGATCGGTACCAGAAGACCGGTAAGCAGTCTGGACAGATTTCCGGTAGAGGAAAGGATCTGTACTACAACGAAGATTGCGATCACCATGCCATATGTAATAAAGTTGTTTTTTGTTGTTTTGTTCATATTCTTTTTCATATCGGCCACCTCATACTTTCTCCTGGATGTTCTTGCCGAACAGTCCAGATGGTTTTACAAGGAGTACGACGATCAGGACCGCAAATACGAGCGCATCTGCAACCTGAGAGGAAATATATGCCTTGCTGAAGATCTCAATGACTCCAAGAAGGATTCCACCAACCATTGCTCCCGGGATGGATCCGATTCCACCGAATACAGCAGCTACAAATGCCTTGATACCAGGCATGGCTCCTGTGTAAGGAGTCAGGGTAGGGTATGCAGAGCAAAGAAGAAGTCCTGCAATGGCTGCAAGTCCGGAACCGATTGCAAAGGTAAGGGAAATGGTTGCATTGACATTGACCCCCATCAGCTGTGCGGCATCCCGGTCCTCAGAAACCGCCTGCATGGCGCGTCCTGGTTTTGTTTTCTTTACGAAAAGCTGAAGACCCACCATGATGATGATACAGGCAAGGATGGTCACAATGGTGACACCTTTGATGGTAAGCTGTCCGTCAAAAAGTACCAGGGACGGAACATTGATAACCGGCACAAAGCTCTTTGCGTCAGCACCAAAAATCAGAAGTGCCAGGTTCTGAAGCAGATAGCTGACACCGATTGCAGTGATCAGAACTGCCAGGTTTGAGGAAGCCTTACGAAGAGGTCTGTACGCAACGGCCTCAATGACGACACCGGCTACTGTACAGATCACAACGGAAAGGATAATTGCCAGGATTGGCGACATGCTGCCTTTTGTGACAGCAGTGAGGATTACAAATGCTCCAACCATGATGACATCACCATGAGCAAAGTTCAGCATTTTCGCAATACCATATACCATTGTATAGCCAAGGGCGATGATCGCGTAGATACTTCCCAGGCTGATACCGTCTTTTAAATAGGATATAAAACTCATAATGCACCTCTTAACTGGATTCGTTACAGCTCACAGGCAAATGTCTGTGAGCCAGATTTTTCTTTTCCACGAGCGTGTTTGAAAATTCATTTCCGCTGTTTTCCCATTACAGAGGATCCTTAAGGATTCTCTGCATTGCCTGTAAAAAGATCAGTCTCCGGGAAATCGGAAGTAAATTTTCAGACACGCTCCAGTCACCTTTGATCTGTCAGCTGCTCTGCACCATAGCATTATTCCAGTTGACAGTCATATTAGCAAAGAGGGAGGCGGACCCACAGGTAACCGTCTCCCCTTTGCTAACGGCCATCCCCTGCGTAATCAGGGAAATGGTTAAAGCCTCTGCCGTATGCCCGACACAATGGCCTTATTCTTATAATTACTCCATAGAAGCGTAAACGCCATCTTTGATCACATAAGCCTTAGGTGCTTTATCGCACTCACCGTCTTCTGTCCATTTAGCTTCTCCTGTAAGACCATCAAGAGTAATATTCAGCATGGAAGCAGACATTGCTGCACTGATGTCTTCATTTGACATATCTGGTGTGATGCCAGCATCATTTGCTGCTGCCTGCATAGCGTAAAGTACATCATATGCATCTGCTGCAAACTGGTTTGGAGTCTCACCATTGTTTGCATCACCATATGCTTTAACAAAGTTTACAGTTGCCTCATCCTCGCCTGTAGCAGAGAATGGTGTCAGAAGCATAACGCCTTCTGCAAGAGATTTATCAAAGTTCTCAACATTCAGGATTCCATCCATACCGTCAACACCAAAGATCTTCATGTCAAGACCAAGGTCATGAGCCTGCTGAAGGATCAGAGCGTTGTCAGAATAGTAGTTCGGAAGGAACAGAAGCTCAGCGCCGCTGTCTTTGATCTTTCCAAGCTGTACGGAAAAGTCTGTGTTGTTATCTGTTGTGTATGCTTCATCAGCTACAACCTCAAGGCCATAATCAGCGCAGGCTGCAACGAATGCATCATGTACACCTGAGTTGTAATCAGCCATGGAATCGTAGAGGGTAGCTACCTTCGTAGCAAGACCTTTCTCAGAAATATACTCAGCAGATTTGGTTCCCTGCATTGGGTCTGTAAAGCACATACGGAACTCATTATCACCAGCTGTAATGCTGTCTACTGCTGTTGCAGACGGTGTGAAGAGGAATGTACTATCAGCTGCCTCTGCACCTACTGCGATACAAGCACCGGAGGTAACGGTACCGCAAAGCATCTGCATTCCTTTGTCAAGAAGGTCATTGTAAGCGTTAACTGCTTTCTCCGGATCTCCCTGATCGTCACCAGCGTCAAGGATCTCTACCTGATATCCATTGAATCCGCCGTTTGCATTGATCTCATCTGCTGCGATCTTAGCTGCATTATATACACCAGTACCATACTGTGCATAATCTCCTGTCATAGGTCCGATGACACCAATCTTGAAGGTTTCCTCGCTCTCTGCAAATACAGATACAGGTGTTACTGTGGATACTGCCATTGCTGCGGCTGCAGTAATGCTGAGTACTTTTTTCAGATTTCTCATAATAAATCTCCTCCTTAATTTATGTAAGAGCTTCTGTCATCTCGCCT
>CAKRRX010000116.1 GCA_934394595.1 uncultured Blautia sp.
TGTGAAACGGTCAATAAGAGTAGTAAAAGTATAATTGCTATATAGACTCTGACACGCATGATCCAGAAGTTTTATTTGTAAAACTGAAAGAGGGTATCACATGCTCTTTTACAGGTTAAATAAAACAGATGAATACAGATCAAAACGCAGGTTTGTGGCTTAGTGCCATGCCTGCGTTTTTTTGATCTGGTCAGTCTGTGGAATTGCTGATTGAGGGTTGAAGCAAAGGAAACTGGAAATGGAGGAATGATGAAAGGAAGTCGTTTTAAATTAAACCAGAATCATGCACCTATACATGAAGCTCTGGAGACTTTCCGACGAATGAGAGTTGTCCCCTTTGACGTTCCAGGTCATAAACGTGGGAGAGGTAATCCGGAACTGACAGAATTCCTGGGGCAAAAATGTGTGGGAGTGGACGTTAACAGTATGAAACCACTGGATAACCTCTGTCATCCGATTTCTGTAATACGGGAAGCAGAAGAATTGGCAGCAGATGCTTTTGGAGCAGCACATGCATTTCTGATGGTTGGAGGGACAACAAGTTCCGTTCAGACAATGGTATTGACCGCCTGCAAACGTGGAGACGAAATTATACTGCCCCGTAATGTTCACAGAAGTGTTTTAAATGCCCTTGTTTTGTGTGGTGCAATTCCTGTTTATGTAAACCCGGAAGTGGATCAGAGACTGGGAATATCGCTGGGAATGCGCAGAGAACAGGTGGAGAAAGCCATAAAAGAACATCCGAAAGCAGTTGCAGTACTGGTAAATAACCCGACTTATTATGGAATATGCAGTGATTTACGTGCGATTGTCAAGATGGCCCATGAGGCTGGGATGATGTGCCTGGCAGATGAAGCACATGGAACCCATTTTTATTTTGGCGGGGGCCTTCCTGTTTCAGCTATGGCAGCTGGTGCAGATATGGCAGCTGTATCCATGCATAAGAGCGGAGGAAGCCTTACACAGTCAAGTCTTCTTCTTACCGGTCCTGCAGTACATGCTGGTTATGTACGTCAGATCATTAATCTGACACAGACGACCTCAGGCAGTTATCTTCTGATGTCCAGTCTGGATATTTCGAGAAGAAATCTTGCGCAGCGCGGCCGCCAGATTTTTCATCAGGTGGCAGATATGGCGGAATACGCAAGAGAGGAAATTAATGCAATCGGTGGCTATTATGCATTTGGAAAAGAACTGGTAAATGGTAATTCGGTGTTTGATTTTGATATTACAAAACTAAGTGTACATACGTTAGATATCGGACTTGCGGGAATTGAAGTTTACGATATTTTGCGGGATGAATATGATATTCAGATAGAATTTGGTGATATTGGAAATATTCTTGCGTATCTTTCCATTGGTGACCGTACTCAGGAGGTGGAACGTCTGGTAAGTGCGCTTGCTGAAATTCGCAGACGTTTTCAGACGGACGGATCCGGGCTTTTAAGTCAGGAGTATATTGATCCCCAGGTGGTAACCAGTCCGCAAGAAGCTTTTTATGCAGATAAATGCAGCCTGCCGCTTCGTGAAACAGAAGGAAAAGTATGCAGTGAATTTGTAATGTGTTATCCACCGGGAATTCCGATTCTTGCACCGGGAGAGCGGATCACGGCAGAAATCCTGGATTATATTGAATATGCAAAAGCAAAGGGCTGTAATATGACAGGACCTGAAGATCCGGATATTTTGAGACTGAATGTACTGACAGGGAGGGAATGACAATGGAAATGTGGTTTTCAGAATTTCATACACCGGATGTGAAGCACAGCATCCGGGTAAATCGTCAGCTCTATTCTAAACAGAGTGATTACCAGAGGATTGATATTTTTGAGACACCGGAATTCGGACGTGTGCTGACTTTGGATGGAAATGTAATGCTCACAGAGAGAGATGAATTTATCTATGATGAGATGATTACACACGTGCCGATGGCAATCCATAAAGAGGCAAGCGACATTCTTGTGATTGGCGCCGGTGACGGCGGTGTTGTCCGGGAACTGACCAGATATGACCGGGTCAGACGTATTGATCTGGTAGAAATGGATCCGATGGTTGTGGAAGCCTGTCGCGCATATCTTCCGGGAAATGCGTGCAGACTGGACGACCGAAGAGTACATCTTCATTACGAAAATGCACTGAAGTTTATCCGACGTTGTGAAGGAAAATATGATCTTATCATTGTGGATTCTTCGGATCCATTTGGCCCGTCCGAAGGGCTGTTTACCCGTGAGTTTTATGGGAACTGTTATAACGCATTAAAAGATGATGGAATTATGGTCAATCAGCAGGGAAGTCCGTTCTATACTGAGGATGCACATGCCATGCAGCGCAGTCATAAGAAGATTGCCAGCACATTTCAGATCAGCCGGGTTTATCAGGCACACATCCCGACGTTTGCAGCAGGTTACTGGTTGTTTGGATTTGCAAGTAAAAAATATCATCCTGTTGATGATCTGGATCCGGAAGCATGGAATGCATTAAACCTTCGTACACGTTATTATACAACAAGACTCCATAAAGGAGCATTTTATCTTCCGGCATTTCTGGAAGAGATGCTGAAAGAAGTGGAGGAATAATTCATGCTTTTACCTAATGTAGAAACTTTTATTGGCTGCGAAAGCAGTTTTGAGGAAGCCTCTGTTGTTCTTTATGGCGCGCCCTTTGATTCTACTACAAGTTTTCGTCCAGGTGCCAGGTTTGGTCCCTCAGCTATGCGCCATGAGAGCTTTGGACTTGAGACCTACAGTCCATATCAGGACAGAGACCTAATGGATATCAGGGTGTTTGACAGCGGGGATCTGGAACTTTGTTTTGGAAGCAGTGAAATGGCTCTTTCAGATATTGAAAAGAGAGCAGCGGAAATATTGAAAGCAGAAAAAGTCCCATTGCTTCTGGGGGGAGAACATCTGGTGACATTGGCAGCAGTACGTGCTGTAGTTGATAAATATCCGGATGTTCATATTATTCATTTTGATGCACATGCAGATTTAAGAGATGATTATCTGGGAGCCAAATTAAGCCATGCCTGTGTGCTGCGAAGATGTTATGAGCTTTTGGGGGATAACCGCATTCATCAGTTCTGCATCCGAAGCGGCGAGAGAGAAGAATTTCAGTTTGCCGCACAGCATACAGATTTCCATCCGTTTACTTTTGACGGTCTGGAAGAGGTAGTCAAGAGGTTGAAAGAAAAAAAGGTTCCGGTATATTTTACCATTGATCTGGACTGTCTGGATCCGTCTGTATTTCCGGGAACAGGAACTCCGGAGGCAGGAGGGGTAAGCTTTCTGGAACTTCTGGAAGCAATCAGAACTGTTTCTCAGACAAATGTAGTAGGGGCAGATGTCAATGAACTGGCACCTATGCTGGATACAAGCGGTGTTTCAACTGCAACAGCATGCAAGGTTCTTCGAGAACTGCTTCTGGCAATCACAAAATAAACCGGAAATATACAGTCAAAATGATATTTTAAAATACGCTGTTGAGGAAACAGTTATATATCAACATAAAAAGGAGAAAAATTATGAGCAGAGTACTTGTAATCGGCTGCGGAGGGGTAGCCAGTGTAGCAATCCAGAAATGCTGTCAGGCAGACGAGGTATTTACAGAATTGTGTATTGCAAGCCGCACAAAAGAAAAATGTGATGCACTTGTAGAAAAATTAAAAGGAAAGACAAAGACAATTCTTACTACAGCTAAGGTTGACGCAGATGATGTAGATCAGCTGATCAAACTGATCAATGATTATAAACCGGATCTGGTAATGAATATCGCTCTTCCTTATCAGGATCTGACAATTATGGACGCATGTCTGGCATGCGGCGTAAATTATATGGATACTGCGAATTATGAACCGGAAGATACCGATGATCCAAAATGGCGTGCCATTTATGAAAAACGTTGTAAAGAGGAGGGATTTTCCGCTTATTTTGATTATTCCTGGCAGTGGGCATATCGTAAAAAATTTGAAGAAGCAGGTCTTACGGCTTTACTGGGATGTGGATTCGATCCAGGCGTTACACAGGCATACTGTGCCCATGCATTAAAGCATGAATTTGACCAGATTGATACCATTGATATTCTGGATTGTAATGGTGGAGATCATGGATATGCTTTTGCCACAAATTTTAATCCGGAAATTAATCTCCGTGAAGTAAGTGCACCGGGAAGCTACTGGGAAAACGGACACTGGGTGGAAATTCCGCCGATGGCCATTAAGAGAGAATATAAGTTTGATCAGGTTGGAGATAAGGACATGTATCTGCTTCACCATGAGGAAATCGAATCTCTTGCAAAAACAATTCCGGGTGTAAAACGGATCCGTTTCTTTATGACCTTTGGACAGAGTTATCTGGATCATATGCGTTGTCTTGAAGATGTAGGAATGCTTTCTACAACACCGATTCAGTACAATGGACAGGAGATTGTTCCAATCCAGTTTCTGAAAGCTCTGCTTCCGGATCCTGCAAGTCTTGGACCACGTACAAAAGGAAAAACAAACATTGGCTGTATCTTTACAGGTGTGAAGGACGGAAAAGAAAAAACATATTATATTTACAATGTATGCGATCATCAGGAATGTTATCGTGAAGTTGGAAGCCAGGCTATCAGCTATACAACAGGTGTTCCGGCAATGTGCGGTGCACTTATGATGCTGACCGGAAAATGGATCAAACCGGGTGTATACACAGTAGAAGAGTTTGATCCGGATCCGTTCCTGGATGCCCTTGACCAGTATGGTCTGCCACGCAGTGAAAGCCATGCTCCGGAGTTGGTAGATTGATGGAAGAACTGGATAAAAGAGCGCCGTTTATTGCTGCCGGCGGAAAGATTCCGCCGGAATTCAGGAGTATAAAAACACCATGCTATATCCTGGATGAAAATGCTCTTAGAAAAAATGCAAAGCTTCTTGGTAAAGTGGCCGAACGAACGGGCTGCAAGATGCTTCTTGCACAAAAAGCATTCAGTAACTATGATTGTTACCGCTTTTTTGAACCGTACCTTGCCGGAACAGAGGCCAGTGGACTTTTTGAGGCAAGACTGGGAGCAGAGGAAATGCCGGGAAAAGAAGTTCATGTATTTTGTGCCGGCTATCGTGCTGATGAATTTGAAGAACTGCTTCATTATGCAGACCACATCGTGTTTAACTCTCCATCTCAGCTCCTCCGGTTTGGAAAAAGGGCAAAAGAAGCAGGAAAGAGTGTTGGGCTTCGGATCAACCCGGAATGCTCTACCCAGGAGGGACATGAGATTTATGATCCCTGCGCACCAGGAAGCCGTATGGGTACCACGAGAACTCAGTGGGATGAAGCATGTGAAAAAAATCCGGAGCTTCCGGATTTACTGGATGGTATTCATTTTCATACTCTTTGTGAACAGGATTCCGATGATCTGGAGACAACACTTGTTTCTGTAAAGAAGAATTTTGGCAATCTGATTTCCAGGGTAAAATGGCTCAACTTTGGCGGCGGCCATCACATTACAAGACCCGGGTATGATATTGAACGACTGGAACGCTGCATCCGGATGGCAAAAGAGGAATGGAATGTGGAGGTTTATCTTGAACCGGGAGAAGCGTGGGCATTAAATGCAGGATTTCTTCTCACCAGTGTACTGGATGTTTTGAAAAATGGGGAGACACAGATTGCAATCCTGGATGTCAGTGCAGCCTGTCACATGCCGGATGTATTGGAAATGCCTTATTGTCCGCCATTATTGGATGCAGATGAGATGGGAGAAGATGGCATTACTGTTCGTCTTGGAGGCCCAACCTGTCTGTCGGGAGATGTAATTGGAGACTACAAATTCAGACAGCTGCCCCAATATGGAGATCTTCTCATGTTTGGTGATATGGCTATCTATACCACATGCAAGAATAATACATTTAATGGAATGCCACTGCCGGATATCTGGCTTAGATGTGCTGACAGCACAATGCTGCCGCTTACAAATTTTGGCTATGCAGATTTTAAAGGAAGACTTGGAAGTCCGTGCAGGAAATGATTTTAAAAGGAAATCTGTGCAGTATATACTTGCAGGATTTCGTGTGATGATATGATAATGGTTTTGGATGTGGCACCTGGGTGCCACATCCATATTTAATTGGAGTTGAACAAAGTTATTTTCTCACAATCTTAATATCCCGTGTCACTTTTGCAGTCTTTAAGTATTTTTTATAAGTCTTATACCGGGACTTTGGAACATAGATCTTTGCACCTTTTCGAACATTTCGGAAAGCATAGGGCTCAATCTTTTTCAGCACTTTTGTATTAAGTGTGATTTTTCTCAGATTTTTGCAGCCTTCAAAGGCCTGTCTTCCGATCTTTGTGACCTTTGAACCTATGGTAACCTGTCTGAGCCTTGTATTTTTTCGGAATGCCTTTGCATTAATCTGGGTTACCTGATAGGAATAACCGCCAATTTTTACAGAAGCAGGGATAGTAATGGTTTTTGCTGTTTTTTTAACCGGCTTTACTACGGTTACTGTCTTTTTTGAGGCTGTAGAAGCTGTGATTTTGTAAATCAGTCCCTTTACTTTACACCTGCTGTTTTTCTTGGGGAGAGGTTGTGCTGTCGGTGTCTGTGTCGGTTGCGGAGGGGTAACTGACGCTGGTGTTTTGGTAGGCTGTGGTGCAGTAGTTGGCTGGGGAGCCTTGGTAGGAGTTGGGGTAACACTTGGCTTTACCGGATCGCTTCCGGACCATTTCGCATAAAGGTCCGTAATGTAAGAGGTTCTGGTATTCTGGAAAGGAATCTTCCAGTCCTGTTGCCCGGTGGTGTCATAAGTGCGGTCATCCTGGAAACCATAAAATTTCTGGCTGAAATTCTCGTCCAGATACCAGCCCTCAAACTGATAGCCAGCGCGTACCGGAGTGAAATTTATGTCCGTATATTGATATGGCCATGTGGAGTCTTTGAGTCGGTCTACTTCACTGATCCAGGTATCCAGCCCGTTTACAGTTCCGCCATTTCCATGAAAAACAGCGGTATAGCCTGGATTGAGATAGAAAAGGAAATCCCGGCTATGTCCAGTGCCGCCATATCGCCCGAAGTATCCCGGATAGTATTCATGAATAAAATAATTCTGTCCGTTTTCCTGTCCCTTTTTATATTGAATGTCAAAGAGACATCCCATTCCATTATAGGTTCCCATGTTGGTACAATGATATCCCTCTTTGACCGGCGCCCAGATCTTTACGGAAAACGGCTCTCTGGCAGCTACCGTATATTTGGTAGGATTTGTTTTTCCCTGAAGAGTTCCACCGTCAAGATCATAAGTAAGGTCGCATTCCGGATCATAGATCATGACATACATAGAGGCTCGTCTCAAATTGTAGCTTCTTATGCAGTGACCATTTGTATCATATTCATCCAGATCATTGCCGGAATCCCCGGGTCTGTTTAAGGCCGGACCTTCGCCGTTTTTTGCAATACGGATTATTTTTCCTGTATTATTCACAAAACCGGAGATCACTTCTTTGTACTGACCTTGCTGGTTATATATTTTTGTGGTGGTAAATTCCAAACCTTTCAGAATTTCATTTAGCTGTGCGTTACTGATTCCTTTTTTGTAGTAATCAGTGGGGTATTCTGTGATAAGAGAGACAGTATCCTTGGGATAATACCAGTAAGCAGCAACATCCATAGCAACGATCTGCTGAATGTATTCTGTTCCTCCGGAAATGGTACTTTCTCTTTTCCCCTGTACTTTAAGGGTGTCTCCTGGCATAATGGGACCAGCAGAAAAATCTGCTGTAGCAGTTTTATCTGCTCCAACCTGAAATGTCGTATTTTCAGTACTGATGATCTCCTGTGCAACGACGGGAGACTGGCTGAGTATTACTGCCGCAATTGATGCTCCCAGCATCGTCCCAAGTTTTTGAACCCAATTTTTCTTTTTCAATATGTTTTCCTCCTTCCTGTAGCAGAGCGTAGAAAAATCATTTTCAGATACGCTCAGAGATCACTTTCTGAGTATATTTTACAGTATATTTTGCTGTTTGTTCCGGTATTGCCTGTTATGTCATGGACAGATGCGGAAATTATAAAAAAAGGGGCTGTCGGTTAATAGCACATTTTGGCATCCCCAGTAGTAAATAAAAAGATCCCTGTAAAGACAAGACTTTTTAG
>CAKRRX010000117.1 GCA_934394595.1 uncultured Blautia sp.
CCGGACGTTATCCGGCATCCTGCCCTGCGAAGCCCGGACTTTCCTCGTCTGAACCCTTTCGTCTGTCCAGCCGCGATCACCTGGCCTGCTTGCGCAAGTGCTATTTTAACATTATCATGCTATCCTGTAAAGAGAAAATTTATTTTTATCCCTTTTAAAATCAGCAGCCAGATGGAATATCCTGCTTTTATCAGGTATTAAAGCAGCTTCCTCCGATAAATTCACGAAGTAGAGAATTATTCGGCACTTCCTCACTTGGAACTGGCACAAAATAGTCAAAAAACTTTAACAGCCGATTTGCCTCCAGATATTCCGGATCCTCCTTGGAAATTCCAAAAAGCAATGGTTCCGCATATACTTTCAGACATGCCAGCTCATAGATCAGTGCGGAATTAAACATCACATCTGCTTCTTCCTGATAAGGGAAAATATTCTTTTCCTCTCCCCTTCTCACAGAGGGCCATCTTGCAATGGTTTCCTTTGCCGAGGTTCCTCTGGTTCTGGCATCCCGGACGATCCTGCGGATCAGTCTGCCATCTGTAGTGGGGATACGGTTGTGCTCATCAATATTCAACTGAGTCAGTGCGCTGATATAGATCTTGAATTTGCTTTCCTTTGGAAGGGCATAGCTGAGTTTGTCATTTAATCCGTGGATTCCCTCGATCACCAGGATATCCTCTTTTCCAAGCTGCAGATAGTCTTCTTTGTACTCACGCTGACCGGTTTTGAAATTAAACACCGGAAGCTCCACCCTCTCGCCTTGTAAAAGAGCCAGCATGTCTTTGTTGAACTGCTCCACATCTATGGCTTCCAGGCATTCATAATCCTTTTCTCCAAATTCATCCAGAGGCGTATTTTCTCTGTTCACGAAATAATTATCCACTGCGATAGGATGAGGCTTCATACCGTGGGCTGCCAGCTGTATGGAAAGCCTGTGGGAAAATGTCGTTTTTCCTGAAGATGACGGACCTGCGATCATTACAAATTTCTTGTTTCCGGATTCCACGATCTGCTCTGCGATCCTGGATATCCTGGATTCCTGCATAGCCTCCTGCATCAGAAGAATCTTCTGGATCCCCTGGCTGGTGATCTGGTCATTCAGCTCTCCAACTGTGGAGATTTCCAGTTTTTCTCCCCACCTCTCAGATTCCTTCTGAATCTGGAAAATCTTATCCTGGGGAACAAAATCCGGAATTTTGTCCGGCTCTTTTGCAGAGGGAAGCAACAGTACAAATCCATCATCATATAATTTCAGGTCAAAACACTTCACATACCCGGTATCACAGGCCATAGCTCCGTAAAAATAATCTTCAAAATTCTCAATACTGTAAATATTTACCTTGGAAACCCTCCGGTAGCGAAACAGCTTTTCCTTATCATACATCCCATGATGGTGAAAAAGCGAGATTGCTTCATCGGTTCCTACACTTCTCTTCTTAATGGGAATCTTTGCTTCCACGATCTGTTTCATCCTGTGCCTGATCTTGTCCAGAAACTCTTCCGTCAGATCTACATTTCCATCCAAAGTAAAATAAAAGCCACTTCCTACAGAAAAATGAAGTACCGCTTTTTTGATATTCGCTTTTCCTGCCACATCATACAATGCTTTCAGAAGGATCAGACAGGCAGTACGCCTGTAAGTCTTATTTCCGATGCTGTCTTTTGTGGTTACCAGCTGTACCCTGCAATCCCGAAAAGCCTGCTTATGCAGCTCCTGTATTTTCCCCCCTGCGATCACCAGGATCACCGGGGCGTCCTTTGTATCAGCAAAATCCTTCACTACCTCTTTGTAGCAAATCCCTGCCGGGTACTCCCGTACCTCATCTCCAATGGTCAGCTTTACTGTATTGCCCTCCATAATGCCTCCTGTCTGGCTGTTTTCACACATGTTTTGGACATGTCCAGCCGTTCCCCATGACATGTAAAGCGGACATTCCAGGTCCGCTTCGCTACTTGCTCATGAACGCAGTCGCTTTGCAATCTGCCAGTGGGAGCTGAAGGCTCCCACTGGCAGAAGCATCCCCCTCACTCGCCGCTTAGTGCTCCGCACACTTGAAGCGGGGGGATGCTTATCTGCGTTCAAACAAGTTTCAAATTACAGTATTGTATATGGACTTTTTACTCTGGCACAGGTGAATCTCAGCTCTGGGAAAGCTTTTTTCAGCCTTTCCCTCATATCTTCCATAAAGATATATTCCGTGCCGTAATGTCCTGCATCTATGATACAAAGCCCCTCTGCTACAGCATCAATTCCTGTATGATGGTCAATATCCCCAGTCACATAAACATCTGCACCAGATGCCAGCACATCCTTCATCAGGCTCTTGCCTGAGCCTGTACATACTGCTGCTGACTTTACCTGTTGTTCCAGGTTTCCATATACTTTTACATCCTGAAGCTTCAGATTCTTCTTTACCAGAAGCGCATATTCTCTCAGGCTCATCTGGCCGGGAAGATTTCCCACACGTCCAAGCCCGATTTTTTCACCGTCTTTTTCTCCGGTCACCGTAAGAATCCGCGTATCGGAAAGTTCCAGATATCTTGCACTCAAATCTGCCATTCCCAGGATATCGTAGTTGGTATGCATGGCGTAATATGAGATTCCATGCTGCACCAAGCTTAGGATCTTGCGCCCGGTAAAGCTGTGATTGTTTATTTTCTTAATCCCGGAAAAAATCATGGGATGATGGGTAAGGATCATGTCTGCACCGGCTGCAATCGCCTCTTTCAGAGTGTCTTCTGTAAGATCCAGTGCAAGAAAAACATGCTTTACCTCTTTTTCATCATCTCCTGTGAGAAGGCCCACATTATCCCATTCTTCTGCTGCACCTGCCGGAAAATATTCCTCCAGCCATCCTGTCAGTTCCTTAACCTTCATATTCTGCCAGCGCAGCAGCGATCAGCTGCGCTTCCTCCTTTACTTCCAAAATACGGGCCTCCACGGCTTCTGCCTGGGCTGCTCCCTTCAGCTGTTTCAGGATATTGGCCCGGATACGTGCTTCCCGCAAAAGGTAACGATAAAGCACCGGATCCTTTCCCTTAAGAAGATACGCACCAAAGGCTTCCTCCAGCGTGTAAGGACTGGCTTCCCTTTCCAGTAGCTGCTGAGCTTCTTGGGATGTCCCCTGGTATGGATTATCTTTGGGAGCTTTGGCATTTGGTGCTTTTCCTTCCGGTATCACACGCATCATGGGATAAAACTTCCCATCTTCCTCCACCATCTTTTCCTCCACGATCTCAAAGCCCTGAGTCCGGATAAATCTTCGGAAATGAGGAATATCTGACTGAGGCTGCAAAATCAGCTCAGAAAAAGAATCTCTCACAGACTTTCCATCTGTGAGAATTCTTTCCATAAGAGGACCTCCCATCCCGGCGATCACAAGAGTATCTCCCTCACCGGGCTTCAGTTCCTTTAATCCGTCTGAAAGACGGGTCTTTATGTAATTTTCCATTCCAAACTGCCGGATATGCTCCTGGGCTCTGGAGAGAGGCCCTGTCCGCACATCCATGGCAATGGCAAATGGAATCTTTTTTTCCTGTATCAGGTATACCGGCAGATATCCATGATCACATCCCACATCTACCAGCCGGTTTCCATCTGTCACCATATCTGCAATTGCAGACAATCGCAAGGATAACTGCATGCTTTTCTCCTTAATCCAGGTAATCCTTCAGCTTACGGCTGCGGCTTGGATGGCGGAGCTTGCGCAGTGCCTTTGCCTCAATCTGACGGATACGCTCTCTGGTAACATTAAATTCTTTTCCAACTTCCTCAAGGGTTCTTGCACGTCCGTCATCAAGACCAAATCTCAGACGCAGAACCTTCTGTTCTCTCTCGGTAAGGGTACCAAGAACCTCTACCAGCTGTTCTTTCAGAAGGGTAAATGCAGCTGCATCTGCCGGAACCGGAACATTGTCATCCTGAATAAAATCACCAAGATGGCTGTCCTCTTCCTCTCCGATAGGAGTTTCCAAAGAAACCGGCTCCTGGGAAATCTTCAGGATCTCACGCACACGGTCAACCGGCATGTCCATCTCTTCTGCGATTTCTTCCGGGGTAGGTTCACGTCCAAGCTCCTGCAGTAACTGTCTGGAAACGCGGATCAGCTTGTTGATGGTCTCTACCATATGCACCGGGATACGGATGGTACGTGCCTGATCTGCAATGGCTCTTGTGATTGCCTGACGGATCCACCAGGTAGCATACGTACTGAATTTGTATCCTTTTCTGTAATCAAACTTTTCAACTGCCTTGATAAGACCCAGATTACCCTCCTGGATCAGATCCAGGAAAAGCATTCCACGTCCCACATAACGTTTTGCAATGCTGACAACCAGACGAAGATTGGCTTCTGCCAGACGTTTCTTGGCATTCTCATCGCCCTGCTCCATTCTCTTTGCAAGCTCAATCTCCTCTTCTGCAGAAAGAAGGGGAACTTTACCAATCTCTTTCAGATACATACGTACCGGATCCTCAATGCTCACACCTTCCGGCACGGAAAGATCGATCTTATCAATTTCAACTTCTTCCTCATCATCCAGGCCGTCCATATCCATATCATCATCCAGCATCAGATCATCTGTGCCATTATCTGTGATACGAAGAACATCCACACCGCTAGCCTCAAGGAAATCAAAGATCTTGTCCATCTGTTCAGCATCCAGTGGCTGGTCCTTGAAAAAATCACTGATTTCCTGATATTCCAGTACATTTTTCTTCTTTTTTGCAAGTTCCAGAAGCTCCACCAGTTTCTCACTGAATTTGCCCATATTCATTTCCATAGGTACTCTAACCTCCATATAGTGTTAATATTTTATCCTTATTCAAAAGAAATATGCAATTGCTGCCTTTTTCTTCCAAGCTCCTCCAGATCTTTCTTGGCTTTTACAAGTTCCTGCAAAGCCGCCATATCTGTAGGATCCCAGTTTTTATTTTTTTCTGCCAGACTCTCCTGCTTGATCCGGATCAGCGCATCAGTAAACGCCCTCTGCTGTTCTTCCTTTGTCTCAAGATGGATGGTGGCATTAAACAGGGACGCGACCTCTCTTTGCTCTTCACTGTCTGTAAAGGCATTCAGAAGCCTGGCCGGGTTTACATCCCCCTCCTGTCTCTGGCTCCAGAGCATCTGTGCCACTTCTTTATAAAGAGGTACTACAAAGTCTGAAGGAGTCAGATATTTCTCCACTGTGTCAAAGATTCCCGGATAAGTGACAAGCCAGGTAAGCATCAGCTTCTGTGCTTTCTGGGCCGCACTCTCCTTTTTCCTTGTGGCAGGATCACCGGATTTTGGCTGAACTCTCTTTTCTGCGGGAGTCCCTTTCATTGCCAGGGTATTTACCCGCTTTCGGAGATTCTCCACGCTGATGCCATATCTGCGGTATTCCTTTACAATGGCTTCGATATACAGATTCCGTTCCAGCTCATCTGACAGTTCCAGAAGATACTGGGCGCACCGGTCAAAAAAGCGGTTTTGGCCCTGTGGTTCTTCCATGGGAAATTCTCCTGCTGCAATGCTGATCCGGAACATAAAGCTATCTGTAGCTGCCTGTAGCCGCTTTTCAAATGCTTCTGCCCCTTCTGTCTTGATAAATTCATCCGGATCCTTGTGTGGCCTTAGATTGACCACTCTGGAATTCACCCCTGCCTCCCTTAAAATAGGAATGGCACGAAGAGCAGCTTTTACACCAGCTTCATCACTGTCATAAAGAAGCAGCACTTCCTGAGTATATCGCTTTACAAGACTGGCATGTCCGGATGTAAGTGCTGTTCCCAGTGATGCCACTGCATTGGTAAATCCCGCCTGATGCATGGCGATCACATCCATATATCCCTCGCACAGGATCAGATAATTTTTTCTTGTGGTTCTTGCCACATTCAGTCCATAAAGATTCCGGCTTTTATCAAAGATCTGGGTTTCCGGAGAGTTCAGATATTTGGGCTTTCCATCTCCCATCACACGGCCGCCAAATCCGATCACCCGGTTATTCACATCCATAATAGGAAAAATAACCCGGTTCCAGAATTTATCATACATACCGCGGCGCTCATCTATGTTAAAAAGCCCGGATTCTCTTAAAAGTTCATCACTGTATCCTTTTGCCTTCAGATATTTGTACAGGTCATCACTATATTTATCTGAATAGCCCAGGCCAAATTTTTTGATGGTCTCATCACTTAAGCCTCTGCCTGTAAGATACCCGTAGGCTGTCTTTCCATTTTCCCGACGAAGCTGATAGTAAAAATACTGCGCTGCTGTTTTGTTGATTTCAAGAAGCGTAGCTCTTCTTTCTGCTTTCGCTTTTGCTGCCTGGGAATATTCAATCTTCGGAAGCTGTACTCCTGCCCTCTCTGCCAGATGGGATAATGCTTCTCCGAATGAGTAGTTCTCATACTCCATCACAAAGTTAAATACATTTCCTCCTGCTCCGCAGCCGAAGCAGTAATACATCTGCTTGGATGGGGTTACAGAAAAGGAAGGAGTTTTCTCATTATGAAAAGGGCAAAGACCAAAGTAGGAGCTTCCTTTTCTGGTAAGCCTTACATATTGGGATATCACATCTACAATATCATTTTTCGTACGTACTTCTTCAATGATATCGTCAGAATAACGCATGCTTATCCTCCTTTGTTTTCAGATACGGCTGTTTTTCAAATAGAAGCCGTTCAATGCCTGCTGACAGCACTTTTGGTGTGCTGCATTCAGTAAACTTCCCATGCTCTGGGAATAAAAATCTCTTTAAATTTCTTCATGGAATACTGGTCTGTCATTCCGGAAAGCCAGTCACATACTGCCCGGTTCCTGGGGACACCCTTTTTCTCCATGAGGTTCCGATACTCTTTTGACATAGCCTCCGGGTGTTCTATGTAATACTCATACATTTCTGTGAGCATTTTAATTGCTTTTGATTCTTCCTTTTTCGCTATGGGATTCAGATATACTTTTTTGAACATTTCGCTTCGAAGATCCATCAGGGCCTGCTCTACCGGCGCTGACATCCGGATCATCGGCTGATCCAGACTGTTCTCGATAATGTCGTGGACAAAGGTATTCAGTCTCTCCCTTGTGGTCTGACCAAGAAATTCCCGCAGCCTCGAAGAAATATCTGTCTCAGTAATGATTCCCGCTCTCTGCGCATCATCCATATCGTGATGGACATATGCAATTTTATCTGAAAACCGCACAACCTGTCCTTCCAGGGTGGTGGGGCTTCCGCTGGTGCGATGATTCAGGATGCCATCTCTGGTCTCCCAGGTAAGATTCAGCCCTTCCCCATTTTTCTCAAGCACTTCCACCACACGAACACTCTGCCTGTAATGAGCAAATCCTTCCGGGTGTACTGCATTAAGGGCTGCTTCTCCGGAATGTCCAAAAGGTGTATGCCCCAGATCATGTCCAAGGGCAATGGCTTCCACCAGATCCTCGTTAAGCCGCAAAGCCTTTGCAATGGTCCGGGCAATCTGAGATACCTCCAGGGTATGGGTAAGCCTGTTCCGGTAATGATCTCCCTCCGGTGCCAGAAATACCTGCGTCTTATCCTTCATTCTGCGAAAAGCCTTGCTGTGCAGGATCCTGTCACGATCACGCTGATAGACTGTCCGCACATCACATTCTTCTTCCGGCCGGTCCCTTCCTTTGGAACGGCCACTGCAGGCAGCGTAAGGACTTAATAATTCCAGTTCTCTTTCTTCCATGCTTTCTCTGATATTCATCTATCTATTATCCTCCAAAGGTTGACAGGTGTGCCGACATTTTTCCTCCTATTAATTATATTCTACACAAAATTTCAAATTCCTCTTTTTTTCAAAAAAAATTTGAATTTTTTCAATTTTTTTATAAAAATCTGTTGACAATCATATTCCCCTTTGCTATACTAATATCCGTCGCAACGGAAAAGAAACTTTTCCTTATGAGAAATGCGATATGCGGAAGTGTCGGAACTGGCAGACGAGCAAGACTAAGGATCTTGTAAGCATTGCGCTTGTGTGGG
>CAKRRX010000118.1 GCA_934394595.1 uncultured Blautia sp.
ATGTTATTACTCTTTCGCTGTATAAATTCCTCGCAGATCATAGATTGCATGTCTTGGGCATTTTACAGCACACATGCCGCAGCTCAGACAGATCGCATCCTCAATTACAGCACAGTTATCCACAACTTTTACAGCCCCGGCTGTACAGGTTTTCTCACAGATTCCGCAGCCGATACAGCTGACCTCACACTGTTTTTTCGCCTCTGCACCTTTGCTCTTATTGGAACATTTTACCACGATCCAATTGGCACACTCATGAATATGAATGATCTTCTGGGGACATACCTTCCCACAGGCCCCACAGCCGATACATTTCTCTTCATCCACTTCTGCTATTCCATATTTATTCAGGGAAATAGCGCCAAATTTACATTTCTCCACGCAGGCCCCACAGCCAATACATCCATCTTTGCATCCAGTCTCACCCGTTTTAGCCCTGCAACCCCCATTACATGCCACAACAGCTGATCTGTACGGAAATTTCTTTTTTACTGCCATGTTTCATCCCTTCCTTTCATATGGTGTTCCACTAAGAGGAAGACTATATCGCCTTACACCATCTCTTCGGAAATAAGCATCGGCAATTGCAGGTGCTGTGGGAATGGATGTGATCTCACCAATACCGATTGCTCCACAGGCCACCTTAAGACCTGGCTTGTCAATAACAATGGCGTCTATCTTCGGAATTTCATGAGCGCGGAACAGACCTAAAGAACCATACTTGGAAATTGGCTTACAATTCTCATCAATAGGATATTTTTCCCGAAGAGCAAATCCCATGGACATTAGTACACCACCTTCAATCTGTCCTTCACACGACAACGGGTTTATCGCTTTTCCCACATCATGGGCAGCAATTATTTCTTCAATTTTGCCTGTTTTCGGATCCAGAATGCAAACCTGGGTTGCATATCCATAAGCCACATGGGAAACAGGATTTGGCACATTTGCCCCCAATGGGTCAGTCTTTGCCAGATATTCTGCGTAATAGACCTTGCCGATCATGTCCTCTACCGTCAGCCCGGCTTTTTTATCAGCCATCAGCTTCTCACAGGCTCTTCTGCAGGCTTCCCCTGTGATCAATGTCTGCCTGGATCCGGATGTAGTTCCGGAATCCGGGGCGATCCAGGTATTGCTCCGCTCGTAAACGATATCCTCTCTTTTTACATCAGTATTGGTTACGATCATCTGGGTCAGCACTGTGCCAAGCCCCTGTCCGATACAGGAAGCCCCGGAAAAAATATGAAGCTTCTTATCCTCTTCGTAAATCAGTTTCACACGTCCCGTATCCGGAATTCCAACACCAACGCCGGCATTTTTCATCGCACAGCCGATTCCAACTGCTTTTCCTGCAGCTAATGCCCCATCATATTTCTCCTTCACAGCCGCCAGAGTCTCCACAAGGCCAGTAGAATCATCTACAATCTGACCATTTGGAAGGGTTTCCCCTGGACGGATAGCATTTCGGTAACGGATTTCCCAGGGAGTGATCCCCACCTTATCTGCCATCATGTTCAGAAGTGTCTCTGTAGCAAAACAGGTCTGGGTAACACCAAAACCACGGAAAGCACCTGCCGGTGGATTGTTGGTATAATATGCAGTTCCCTCAATCTCAAAATTCTCATAATGATAAGGACCTGCCGCATGGGTACAGGCACGCTCCAGAACAGGGCCCCCAAGAGAGGCAAATGCACCTGTATCAGAGGCAACCTTTGCTTTTACCCCCATAATGTTTCCATTCTCATCGCATCCCATGGTCATATCCATATAGAACGGATGCCTCTTCGGATGTACCAGTAAGGACTCAGCTCTTGTAAGCTTCATTTTAATCGGTTTCTTTGTCACATAGGTAAGAAGTGCGCTTAAATGCTGCACTGTCATATCCTCTTTACCTCCAAAACCGCCGCCGACCAGTGCATTTTGTACCTTCACTTTGTCCGTTCCCAGAAGCAGACTGCATTCATGCAAGGTCTGGTGGGCAGACTGATCTGTGGAATACACAAAAATATCTCCATCCTGATCATAAAAAGAAACAGCACACTCTGGTTCCAAAAATGCATGTTCTGTCCACGGAGTCTCAAAATGATGGGAAATCACATATTTGGAATTCTTTATGGCTTCCTCTGCATTTCCTCTGCTTATATGCTTGTAGGCACAGATATTATTTTCTTCCTCATCAAATACCTTCGGCGCATCCGGGGCTGCTGCCTCCTCGACAGTGTGGATATGAGGAAGCACCTCATACTCTACCTTAATCAGTTTTGCAGCTTTGTCAGCAGTCTCTTTATCTTTTGCTGCCACAAGGGCAATGGCATCGCCCAGGTAATGTGTCAGCCCACCAACCGGTATCAGGGTATACTGGTCATGCTTGAGATGACCGATCTTATTCTCTCCCGGAATATCCTCTGCTGTGACAACTGCTTCCACTCCAGGCAATGCCAGCGCTTTCGTCTTATCTATGGAAAGCACTCTGGCACGTGGATATTTGCTTCGAAGTGCTGAACCATACAGCATATCATTTAAATAAAAATCGTCTGGATACTTTCCTGTACCAAGAACCTTTTCCCCTACATCAATCCTTGCAACGCGGGAACCGATCTCCCAGTTGTCATTTTCTTCCTTGGGAAGTACGCCCTCTCTCATAATTCCGGCTGCGATCCGCACTGCATCTATAATTTTTACATACCCGGTACAACGACAGTAATTGTTGCGCAGGGCATATTTGATTTCCTCATCAGTCGGCTCCTTGTTCACATCCAGAAGAGCCTTTGTACACATTACCATACCAGGAATACAAAAACCACACTGTACAGCACCTGCTTTTCCATAAGCATAGGTGTATACCTTTTCTTCCCATTCTGTCAGTCCTTCTACTGTAATGACATTTTTACCATCCAGCAGATCTGTATCCGGCACACAAGCCTTACAGGTTCTGCCATCAATAATCACAGTACAAGCTCCGCAGGCCCCCTCACTACAGCCATCTTTCACAGAAGTCAGATGTAACTCATCACGGAGAAATCTGAGCAGCTTTTGATTTATTTTCGCCTCTACTTTTCGGCCATTGACTGTAAATACTGCCATATTTGACTCTCCTTTCTACTATTCCCATAATAGACGCTGTCCACAGCCCCTTTTAAAAGCTGTGGACAGCAATTTATACCTTTTATTTTGTTATCAGATATCCATAATCATCGATCACTGCACAGATCAGCTTCTTCAAACCATCATAAAGCTTATCAGCCGGATCATCTGCCTTACATTCTGTAATCTGTCCTACAAATCTTACCTTGCAGGCCTTATTTTCTTTATCAAGGACAACAAATCCGTCATTTGTACTGTCTGCCATGTCCTTCTCATTTGCAAAGAGAGTAAATTTATCTTTATACGGCGCACTTGCATATGGACAGAAACTCTTGCAGTTTCCACACTCATTACACATATAATCCACATGGATCACCTGATTCATTGCCATACCCGGAACCTTGATGGAAATGTTCGCACGGTTAGGACATACATCTACACAGTTTTCGCAAACCTTATTACAGGTAAGACATCTCTCTTCCTCTGTTTTTGCATCTTTGCTGTGCTTCAGAATTCCCTTTTTTGCAAAGCAGTCGGACTCTTTTCCTGTCACAGCTGCGTCTTTGGTGATCTCCTTACCCAGAATATCCTTTACTGCCAGCTGTGCATCGCGGATTCCCTCTACGATGGTAGCTGCGCCTCTGGCTCCGTCACCTGCAACATAGACGCCACTTACGCTGGTCTCAAGAGTCTTATCGTTGACCTTTGCTTTTCCTCTTTCATCTACTGCGATCTGATTTGCAGTGTAAAAATCTGTATCAATTTTCTCACCAACAGCCACGATCACGGTGTCAGCAGGAACTTCCACAACATCCGCTGTTTCTGTAACACCGGCACGTCCGGAAGCATCCATCTGGCCAAGCTCCATCTTCTTACAGATCAGTCTGCCATTCTCAAGGCTTACCGGGGAAAGAAGCTCTTTGAACTCAACTCCCTCTTCCAGAACTTCCAAAAGCTCATCCTCTGCTGCCGGCATGTAGCGTTTGGTTCTTCTGTATACAAGATAAACATGCTCCACACCCTCTGTGCGTTTCGCTGCTCTTGCTGTATCCATAGCTGTGTTTCCACCGCCAATTACCACAACATTTCTGCCAATGTTCAGTTTTCCATCATTTGCCTTAAAATCCCGGAGGAACTTCAGGGCATTTACAGTCTCGCCATTCTCCAGCTTCAGAGTACCAGGCTTGCCAGCTCCAATCGCCAGGATCACGGCATCATAGCCCTGGGCTTTCAGATCGGCTACAGAAGTGATCTCTGTATTGGTGCGGATCTCTACACCCATCTTCTGGATGAAAGAAATATCTTTGTCGATAGCATCATCCCCAATACGGAATCCCGGAATCACGTAACGGATCACACCGCCTGCTTTTTCTTCCTTCTCAAAAATGGTAACTGCTGCCCCTTCTCTTGCAAGGAAATAAGCCGCTGCAATACCTGCAGGACCACCGCCAACCACTGCAACCTTCTTGCCATTTGGCTTACCGGCCTTAATCTCGTCGATCAGCTGCCCATAACCATGCTCTGCTGCTGTCAGCTTGGTGCCGCGGATATTTACAGACTCCTCATAGAAATTACGGGTACATTTCGTCATACAGTTGTGGGCACATAAGGTACCTGTGATAAATGGCAATGCATTTTTCTCAAGAATCACTTCCAGCGCCTCTTTATACTTGCCTTCGCCGGTAAGTGCTATATACTGCGGAATATCCTGATGGATCGGACATCCTTCAGAACATGGAGCATAGAAGCAGTCCAGAAGGGGAACTTCTTTGTTACTCTTTCTGTTTGGAACTGGTTTGATATTCTTTACATGATGTGCATCTTTGATAGCATTTGCTGCCAGTTTCTTCAGAGCATCCACATCGATTCCGTCCCATTTCTTCGGACAGATTCCTTCGACTTTATCTGCCACCTGGGTAAATCTCTGGTAGCCACCGGTCTTCAGAAGGGTAGTAGCCATAGTTACAGGCCAGATGCCGCATCCGACGATTTTATCAATATTGTAATAATCTGCGCCGCCAGAATAGGAAATCCGAAGCTTTCCTGCAAATTCTGTTGAAAGTTTGGAAGCAAGAGAAATGGACAGCGGGAATAAAGCTTTACCGGACATGTACATTTCCTCACTTGGAAGTTCATTTCTGGTAACATCAACTGGGAAAGTATTGGTGATTTTCACACCGAACTCCAGTCCCAGATCATCAGATAATTTCATCAGTCTGGTGAGCATGGGAACTGCATCCTCATACTGTAAGTCATCTCTGAAGTGGAAATCCCCAAATACCATATAATCATATCCCATCTCGTCCATGGTCTTTCTTGCAAAATCATAGCCAAGAAGAGTAGGATTGCATTTTACAAATGTGTTCAGATGCTTCTCTGTGAGAAGGTAGTTCGCAATACTCTCAATCTCCTGCGGAGGACATCCATGCAGTGTGGAGATCGTAGCAGAATTACAGACATTGGATGGAATGGCTTCTATGTCTTCCTTTGTGAAATTCTGGAACTTGTCTGCGTTGTCCAGAAGCCACTTCTTGCATTCCTGGAAAACAGCCGTATCCTTTGCTTCCATCATTCCGTCGATAAAGGTATTAACCTTGTCACCTTTGATTCCTGCAAGATCATATCCTACAGAAATATTAAACTGGAAACCGTCCTGGGCACCAAGTCCAAATTCCTTGGCCATCACATGAAGGATAAACCATGCCTTAATATACTCTCCCATTGCATCCGGAACTGTCAGCTCAGTGGACCATTCACAGTTATACCCCTCATCATCAGCCAGAATACAGGGCTTGTTTACACAGGCAGAAAGTTCTGCACCATCCATCTTCTGAACTGTCTTCAGTTCGAAGAAACGCGCTCCTGCATAGTAGGATGCAATGATATTCTGTGCAAGCTGGGTATGGGGACCTGCTGCAGGCCCCACAGGTGTCTCCAGATTTCTGCTAAAGATGGTCATATCATTTTTCCCATCAGCTGTATATGGGCGATGTACCCCAAATACCGTATCCTGCCCTTTTTTCTCCTGAAGTACCCAGTCCATCAGCTGCCCGAAGGGCATACATGTCATAATATCGCTCATATTTATTTTCCTCCGTTAATATCTTCTGCCAGCTCCTGTGCAGACTGACGGCAATCTGCCATTACTTTGTCCACATCACAAACCAGAACCTCTCTGTCTTTCATAAGTACCTTACCGTTACATACCGTAGTCACTACATCATGGCCGGTAGTTCCAAACAGCAGGTGGCCATTTACATTATCTGCTCTCATAGGTGTCAATGGATTGTAGTCCATAACGATCACATCTGCTGCTGCCCCTTCTTTCAAAATACCAAGCTGTTTCTTAAAATAACGGTTGGCAATGATCGCATTATTCTCAAAAAGCATCTTCGGAACTTCACCCCATGCAGCGTTTGGATCGCAAAGGTGATGTTTGTGAAGAATATTGGCAACCTTCCAGGATTCCAGCATATCATGGGTATATCCGTCTGTACCAAGTCCCGTAACGATACCCTTATGTACCAGTTCCATAGTAGGCGGACATCCGCAGGCATTTCCCATATTGGATTCCGGATTGTGTACAACCATGGTATCTGTCTCTTTGATCAGATCCATCTCATGTTCATTGATATAAATACAATGGCCTAAAAGAGTCTTCGGTCCAAGGATATTCCAGTCATAAAGCCTGTCTACAATTCGTTTGCTGTGTTCTTTCAGACACTGATGAAGATCGTAGATACCCTCTGCAACATGGATATGATAACCCACGCCATCCGGCTTCAACTCATTACAAAGCTCCATTGTTTCATCGGAAATGGTGAAGGAAGCATGCATGCCCATCATCGCTGCGATCATATCACTGTCATCTGCAAGTGCATGTTTGATAAAATTCACATTCTCCATCACGGATTCTCTGGACTTGTCCATGCCGTCACGGTCAGATATCTCATAGCAAAGGCAGGTACGGACACCAAGCTCCTTAGCAGCAGATTCAATCGCACTAAGAGATCCTGTAATATGTCCAAAACTTGCATGGTGGTCAAATACTGTAGTCACACCATTTTTAATGCTGTCAATATAGGTAGCCATTGCAGAAAGTCTGGTCTGCTCCAGTGTCAAATGGCGGTCAATTGTCCACCACTGTCCATCCAGGATATCAAGAAAGCCCTTGGGATTATAACCTTTAATGCTCAATCCTCTGGCAAAAGAGCTATAGATATGCTCATGAGTATTGATAAATGCAGGCATGATGACTCCGCCTCTGGCATCCACAAATTCTCCATCCGGATATGCTTTCTTCACCTCATCTGTAATCCCCACCATAACTATGGTGTTACCATCCATTGCAACTGCACCATTCTCTATAAATGCATTGGATGCGTCCCGTGTGATCATTCTTCCATTACCAATAATAAGCATATGGATTCCTCCTTTACTTGTTAAAATTGTCGAAACAAAAGGCACAATTCGACAGTTTTTCGGATATTTTATACAGATAATGTAACATATTCCCGTGCAAATTTCAATAGTAAATCAAAAAATTTTTTTGGCTTTCTTAAAAACTTTGTTTATTTAGTCTAACTGTTTCGAAAAATAACAATCACATCTGATTGCATCCTTGCCAAGGGCTTTTTGTGTAATAGGAACATTACGAAGCAAATTTTTTATGACATAAAAAAAGCAGCCCGCTATTTATGCGAACCGCTTCGTGGATATCTAGTACAGCGAATATTAATCATCATAGTTCCTGGAGCTTATGCAAGAACTTTCTTCCTTTCTTCCATAATTGAGGATCAATTTCCACCTCATAGCCCTTTCCATTTTTCACATGCCAGTCATAAAAAGAACGTTCTTCATCTGCATAT
>CAKRRX010000119.1 GCA_934394595.1 uncultured Blautia sp.
GTCAGCAGACTCTTTTCTTTGTAAGCTGCGATCAGCGCCACTGCAAATCCCACTGCTGCGGAAACCACACTTGATGTGGCATATAAAATAGCCGGAAAGGTCATCGCTGCCAGACATGCATAAGGCACGTAAAACAAAAAAGATTTTATAAAAGGATTGGTGATCTCCTTTTTTGCCAGAGCCAGAGGAAGCACACGGATCAGATAGGTCACTCCGGCCATCACCAGAATATAAAGATAAATATCAGGCTTCATGTGCGTCCTCCTTTTCTTCTGCAATCGGGCAAAGCCATGCCGCTAGTCCTGCTACCAGAATCGTAGTAATAATGATCACAAATCCGGATGACACTTTTGATAACACCGGAATCCAGGCAAACAAAGCACTCACTGTCATAGCACCAAGTACCACTGCCAGTACTGCTTTATTTGTCTTGGAAGGCGGAACGATAATCGCCAGAAACATTCCGTAAATCGCCACTCCAAGGGCACTCATAATAAAATCAGGCAAAAGGCTTCCGGAAATCGCACCAAGTAAGGTGCCAATGGTCCATCCGGGTATGGCAACACACATTACGCCATAATTGTAGTAAGCACTGACTTTTCCCAGCTGACTTGCACTGACTCCAAAAATCTCGTCTGTCACACCAAAAGCCACTGCATAACGGTGTCCCCATGGCTCATCCCTTCGAAGTTTCTGAGATAGAGAAAAGGACATCAGACAATACCGAAGATTGATGATCAGCTGGGTAAGCGCCATTTCCCACAAAGTTCCACCGGCAATGATAATATCAAGACCGGCAAACTGTCCGGCAGAGGTCAGATTGGTCAGGGAAATCAAAACTGCCTGCCAGATCGTCAAGCCCCCTTTTACTGCCATTATGCCAAATGTAAAGGATACTGCCAGATATCCAAGGGCAATGGGGATTCCATCTGTAATTCCCTTTTTGAAGCTTTCCTTTTTCATAAGAGGTTTCCTCCCATTTTTATGTAATCACACAAAGAGCCTGGGAAGTATCCAACCCTTCCCAGGCTCATACATTGTAGCACTTTACATCGATAAAAACAACCCTGCTGTTGGAATCACAGACTCATCTTCTCTCCACAATTTTATAATAAATCCGTGCAGTCAGTTCGACACAGCACACTCACATCTGCCGGTCACCGAAATTCCACGCTTTCATTAATTCCGGAATTCAGGCACACAGCAGTGGAGATCATCAGCAGCACACCGGTACTTAAAATACAGATGCTGGCAAGTCTCACTGCATTTTTTTCATGCGGTACAGCACTCCGGATACTCCGTCCGCTGATCATAACAATAATAACAATGTTCCCGCTACCAGAAGCACCAGGCCAATGCCTGACTTCTTTGAAAGCTTCTCATGAAATACCAGGTAAGAAAACCCAATGGTCACAAGAAGACTTAGCTTGTCAATTGGCACTACCACGCTGGCAGGGCCACTTTGAAGCGCCCGGTAATAGCACAGCCAGGAGCCTCCTGTGGCAAATCCTGAAAGGATCAGGAACAGCCAGCTTTTTCCATCTATGGAACGGATGGTGTGCTGCTTTTTGCTTACAAATACCACGACCCATGCCATGATCAGAACCACTATGGTACGGATGGCAGTTCCCAGATTGGACTCCACTCCCTGGATTCCCACTTTTCCAAGGATGGAGGTCAGACTTGCAAATACTGCACTGCCAAGGGCATAGATCAGCCATGCATGCTCTGTCCGTTTTCCGGATTTTCCGTTTTCCTTTGTTTTCTCCTGTGGCAACTCTTCCCTGCCAGAAGTTTCTTTCTTCTGGATCATCAGAAAGGTACCCACTGCGATCAGAAGCATGGAAACCACTTTAATCCCATTCAGCTCTTCACGAAGAAAAATAAAAGCCAGAAGCATGGTCAATACTGTGCTTGATTTATCCACAGGTGTTACTTTATTGATATCTCCAATCTGCAGAGCCCGGAAATAACAGAGCCATGAGGCACCTGTGGCCAGTCCTGAAAGTACCAGGAATAACAAGGTTCTCAGAGTAATGTCCCCTATGGTAGTCTGGCTTCCCACCATAAATACCATGATCCAGGAAAAGATCAGTACCACAATGGTCCTTAAGGCTGTTGCAACATTAGAGTCTGTATTTTTGATTCCACATTTTGCAAGAATTCCTGTAAGACCGGCAAAAAAAGCCGATCCGAATGCGAATAAAAGCCACATTATTTCCTGCCTTCTTTCTGCTTTTTACTATGAAAGTCATAGATTTTTTCCCCAGGCAGCCCCGCAGCAAGGGTAAGATAATACACCGCATCCGCAGCCACACACACCACATTTTCCTCATGCATAAACTCTGTGATCTCCGAATCAAAAAGCATATTAGCCTGGGCATCAAATTCTTCATCTTTATCCCAGAAAAGAACAGCAATGTTCAAAAAAGGAAAAACCGGAAGCACATATCCCACATCTCCCTGGGGAAGCGGCGTCCCTCCAAGAGCTTCGCAGGCTTTTCGCAGTTCTTCTGTCTTCCCGGAAAAAATCTCCTGTAATCTGGAAATGATCGTCCTTCTGTAGGCAGCTTCAAAGGGATACACTCTTTTAACCTGCCGAAATGCCACCAGGTTGCCAGACGCCACAGGATGGTCGGAAGCATAGTAAAAGGTATTATAAATGTTCATAACTGTGTCAAATCCAGGCCGTTCCCCTTGATCTGTGATCACTCCAGTTCTTCGGTCAATACGAAGCTTCCTTGAAAAATAGACGATATACAATGCTTTTTCATCTGCTTCCAGATGGAATTTTCTGATCAACTTTTCCTGATCCATTTCCAGAAACTTCAATCTCCAGGTTTCGATCACCTGTTCATAGTTGGATGGATGTTTTTCTGCGGGTTCTCCTTCCCTTAGCTCAGTCTTCACAATGAAGTTACCTCCCATAAAAATCTGCCAGTTGTTTTTCCGGTAAATTTCCTCATCCGCACAGGATTTCTCGCCATACGTGCAGCTGTTTTCTTAATCTTTATTGTACCATCAAACCATATGTCTGACAAGTTACAGAACCGTTCTTACGTAGCAAGGGACTGCCTATTTCCTGACAGTCCCTTCATTTCTAACTATGCCATATAACCTGAAACATCCCACTTTCAAGTATTTTTGCCAACTGTTCCAGTTCATCGCAGTTCCAGTTTTTTGCTGTCTCTGCCAGGCCTGTGAATTTCACACAGGTTCCGCAGGAAGAGCTTAAATTTCTTGGTACCGGCATGATCACTGCCGGATAGCCTTCTTTATCACATTTTTTCTTAAAGGACATTGCCCCGAAATGGGAAAAAAAGGTAGCTATGTAGTCGCCCATTATTTCTCCAGGATGAGGACGAAATCTTCTCCATCCTCTTTTACAGATACCCGATATCCCTGGTGCATGGCAAAACGGGATACGTTTTCTTTTGCAGTTACATTATCTACCATTACAGTATAGGCTTTCTCACCGGATGCCAGCGCATTTTTGGTGCGGATCACCGGTTCCGGACAGGAAAGACCTCTTGCATCGATTGTTTTCATATGCTTTTTATTCCTCCTATATTTGAACTATTTTTTGCCCATTCTTTTTCATAAAGGAACTCCTGACAAATAACTTCAGACACGAAGCAGCCAGTCAGGACTACTGTCTATGCTTCTTCGCCACGTCTGGAATTCACAAGTGCAATTACAATCAGTACAATAAATCCAATCACTACCGCAATTTTTCCATTTGCAGTAGGGCCTTCCCCAGAGGATGCAAGTCCGAAGTTATGTGCCACAGCAGCTCCTGCCATCAGACCAAATACTGTGATAGCAGAATCTGTATTTCCCTCACCAGCCAGTACCAGCTGACGAAGAGGACAGCCGCCAAGAAGAACACATCCAAATCCAGCCAGTGCCATTCCAAGTGCATTCCATAAACCATCTGTGTGTGCAACAGGCTGGCCTGCAAAACCAGGATTGAAGTATCCAAGAATCATATTTCCGATCAGTGCGCTTACCAGAATTGCAATAAATCCAAGAAGAAGCTTCCATTCTCCAAAGAGAACCACGTCACGGATACCGCCAACCATACAAAGACGTGTTCTCTGAGCCATAGCTCCTACTATAAGACCTGCGATCAGGGAAATTGCAATTGCTGCATGTTTTGCACCAGGGCCGCCGTCAGCTTCTGTAAAGTGAATAAAAGCAGGTGCTGCGATGAGAAGCACCAGAATTCCGATTTCCACAACCGGGAAAATCCCACCTTCAACAGGCTGCATCTTGTAAGAACGCTTCAGGGTATATCCTTTTTTCAGGAAAAATACACCTGCAAGAATTCCTGCAATGAATCCAATCAGACCGAAAATAGCGTTGAAATCGCCACCAGCTAAGCGAAGGATCATGCGGAATGGGCAGCCAAGGAACATCAGGCAGCCGATCATAACGAACATTCCGATCACAAAACGGGTTACAGGTGCAGAACCGCCTCTCGGCTTAAACTCTTTGGTAGCAAGTGCCAGAATGCAAGAGCCAAGTACCAGTCCAATAATTTCCGGACGGATATACTGAACCGCAGCTGCACTGTGGAATCCCAGAGCGCCTGAAGTATCACGCAGGAAACAGGCAATACAAAATCCCATGTTTGCAGGATTTCCGAAGTATACCAGAGCCACTGCAATGATTCCGATGATGACACCTGCGCCAATGATCACCGGTGTTTCTTTCTTTGACAATGTTTCTTTCATAACTCTTTTCCTCCTTAGATAACTGTCAAATCTTTCCTTTATTTTATCATTTTTTATCAGATAACTCTAATTGATTATACAAGATTATTTTTATGATTTATAGATATTTTCGATAAATTGTGATATGATTAGATTTATAAATACGCAGTATGATCAGACCTACAAATACACAGAAAGGATTCTCTTGTTATGAACCGGATTTATCTTGATCAGGCCAGCACTTCTTTCCCCAAGGCGCCAGGCGTTGCACAGGCAATGATGGATTATATGACTATGAACGGAGTCAACGTAAACCGTGGATGTTATTCCAGCGCTTACTCTGCGGAAGAAATTATATACGAGACCAGACAGCTTTTAGCCCAGCTTTTCCACTTTCCCAAATGTAAAAATGTTATCCTTACACCCAATGTCACTACCAGTCTGAACTTTATATTAAAGGGACTTCTGAAACCAGGCGATCACGTTCTGGTTTCTGCTATGGAGCATAATGCTGTCATGCGGCCGATTACGCAGTTAGCATCCCACGGCATTTCATTTGACCGGATTCCCTGCAGAAGCGATGGCTCTATGCTTCCGGAACAAGCCGAGGAGCTGATCAGACCGGAAACCAAGGCCATCGTAACTTTACATGCCTCTAATGTATGTGGAACCAGGATGCCTCTTGACGCCCTTGGCGAAATCTGTCAGCGACACCGGCTTTATTTTATTGTGGATTCTGCACAGACAGCTGGAATCATACCAATCGATATGGAAAAAATGCATATAGATGCACTGGCTTTTACCGGACACAAAGGACTTCGGGGACCACAGGGCACTGGTGGCTTTCTTATATCCCAGGAGCTTGCAGAGCAAATAGAACCGCTGATTTCCGGAGGAACGGGAAGTGTATCTCACACTGAAGAAATCCCGGATTTCCTGCCGGACCGTTTTGAATCCGGTACCCCCAATCTGCCTGGAATTTACGGACTGCACGCAGCACTTTTATCCCTGAGAAATACAGTTTCAGGAGATTCAGCCTTAAATGTAGATTTATCTACAGATAGAAATCCATTTTATCCTCATATGCATTCTCTTTATGAAAAAGAGATGGCACTTACCGGTTATTTTCTGGAACAGCTTCTTGCACTGGATGATACCGGCACACACATCCGTATTATTGGAAAAAAAGATCTGACGGACCGGAATGCAGTTATTTCCATTCAGACGCCGGAAATCGATATGGCTCAGGTTGCATGGCAATTGGACAGCGAATATGGTGTAATGACCAGAGTAGGTCTTCATTGTGCCCCTAATGCGCATAAGACACTTGGCACTTACCCTGCCGGAACCATCCGTTTCTCCTTTGGACCGGAAAACACAAAGGAAGAACTGGATCTGGCAATTCATGGGCTCAAAAAAATTTTGAGTCTGTAAGCTATCTCATTAATTTTACTCTCGAGAAAGGAATCAGTATTTAATACTGTAAATGCTTATGGAATTCAAACAATTAGAAGCCTTCGTTGCTGTAGTTGAGAACAGAAGCTTTTCTGAAGCCGCCCGCCAGCTGAATCTGACACAGCCCACCATCAGCGCCCACATCCAGTCTCTGGAACAGGAGCTGAATTCACGGCTTCTGATCCGCACTACCAAAAAGCTGACTATCACCCAGCGGGGGTTTCAGCTTTATGACTGCGCCTCCAATATGCTGAACATGCGCAGCAACATTATAGAAGAGTTCACCGGACAACATAAAAAGATCATCGACCTGGCAGTTTCCACCATTCCTTCATCCTACATTTTACCGGAAATCCTAAGTGCCTTTACCGGCCAGATCCAGGATGTATACTTCCATTCCTGGCAGTCAGACAGCCTTGGTGCTGTGGCAAGAGTTCTGGATGGCAGCGTGGATATGGCGCTTGTTGGCAATACCTTCGATGAGTCAGACTGCCAGTTTATCCCTTTTCGTCAGGATAAGCTTGTAATTGCCACACCTGTTAATGAACATTTTCTCCAATACGAACAGAAAGCAATGGCAGGTACACTTGAATTTTCAGATTTTCTGCAGGAGCCTTTTATCATGCGAGAAACCGGATCGGGCACCAAAAAGGAAATTGACCGCTATCTGGAGGAGCATAATATCCCGGATACATCCCTGCATATTGTTGCAAGAATGAATGACCTTGAAGCGATCCGTAAATCTGTAGCAGGTGGTCTTGGTATTTCCATCCTCTCATCCTGCTCCGCAAAAGATCTTGCTGATACACACCAGATTCTTACATTTCCGCTTAACCACGAAAATGCCACCCGTACTTTTTATATTGTTTACAGCAAGAACCGGATTCTGAAGCCGCATGTAAAACAGTTTTTGAAATTTGTAAAGAATTTTTATCAGTAAATGTTTTATTGGTGAATACAGCAAAAAGGCCGAAATCCAATTTTCGGATTTCAGCCTTTGGGGTTTACACATATTCAAAAGTAAAACAAATATTTGCAAGTAAAGCGGACATTCACAAACTGCCCCAGCTTATTTCTCCTCAGCAGTTCCCTCAGCTTCTGTATCTGTCTCAGTCTCCGGAACTACATTGTGTACAGGAGTTACTGTTGCGATGACAGCTTCCAGATCTGTTGAGATATGAATATTCTTATTCTTAGCAATCTCAAGATCTTTCACACGAAGAGTATCACCAATCTTCATACCGGCTACATCAACCTTGATCTTGTCAACCAGATCTGCCGGAAGGGCTTTATATGCAATCTCTTTCAACTCATCCTGCAGAACACCGGACAAAACTTTATCTTCATTTTCCAGGATAATCTCAGCAGTAGAATGTACCATTTCATTACTTACCAATGCCTGGAAATCCACCTCTTCCACAACATGTGCAAGTGGATTGTAATCAATTTCCTTAATCAGTGCATCGTAAGTTTTTCCATCAAGCTCCAGCATTACCTGGCTTCCTTTATTGTTGTCCTTCAAAAGAGTCTCAATTTCTTTCTTGGTAAACTTAAGGGGAATAGAGCCTTCAATTTCTCTGCCGAACAGGTTTCCTGTTACAAATCCTTCTCTTCTTAATTTCTTTGCTTTGACATCCATGCTTCTTTTTTCAGCTTTTAAAGTATTCATTTATCTTTTCCTCCAAAATTCTGAAACGCTTAGCAG
>CAKRRX010000120.1 GCA_934394595.1 uncultured Blautia sp.
CTGATTAACCATGCTTTGCAATCAGAGAAAAAAGGAGGGCAGATTTATATGTGTGGTGCATTAGAAGAATTGGTAAATGAAGGCGTTCAGCGCGGCAGACAGGAAGGAAGAATCGAAGGCCTCCAGGAGGGAATTCTGAAAGGACAACTGGAGGGAATTCAAGCCAATATTCGTACTTGCAAAACGTTTAAGATCAGCAAGTCAGACACGATCAAGAACGTTGCGAAAGAATTTTCAATGTCAGAGGACGAGGCAAAAGATTACGTGGAGAAATACTGGTAGGAATCAAATATAATCAGAAGTGTATGTGGGGCAGAATCTATAAGGGTTCTGCTCCATTTTCGTTTATAGTAGAAAGGAAATGATAAAATGAAAGTCTATAGGTATTGCAGGATTTCTACATCCAAGCAATCATTGGAGCGGCAGATCAGAAATATTAAGCTGGTATATCCAGACGTGGTTATTGTAAAAGAAACTTGTAAGGCGACAAAAGGGCAGGCATGGATTTCTCCGCTGCCTGCCCTTTATGAGGGGGATGTGTCAGAAGCCTGAAAGTCTGAACACCATTAATTCGCTTGCAGATTCGTCGTCTCGTCTCTGTGTCATAAGGAGCATCAAAGAGCCATCCTCTGCAACCTTCATATCTTCGATCCATGGGTAGCTGGTTCCAAAAAGTTCGGAACATTCTACTTCTCCAAGAAGAGTTCCGTCCTTTGTCCAGAAGTAGAATTCTCTCATATTTCCGTCTGCTGCTACATATCCATTCGCTGTTTCCGCTATGCCTGTGATGCTTCCGATATGAGCAGGGTCACCGGATTGTTCGCCGCCAAGAAGCAGCTGCTGGTTGCCATCCAGGTCATAAATTGCAATCTTGGTGGGGGCATCGTCTCCGACAAGACGTCCACATACCATAATGTGGTCATTGCTGATCTCAATCAGATTGATAAATCTGAAAATACCGGTTCTGTTTTCGTCATCATCCAAGAAAGTCAGGATCCATGGCTCTGTAGCGACGCTGCCATCCTGGAAGGTTACCTTCTCTGTATCATAGCTGAGATAATTGGTAAGTCCCCAAGCTCCCGATGGGTGCACAGACAGATAACCGTTTATACCGGTCTCCAGTATGGTCTGTCCATCTTTCATCACAATTCCGTTACTGCTTCGGGAAATATAAAGCTTTCCATCGGTATCCGTAAACAGATCGATTCCCTGTGCGTCCAGTGTATCAGAAGACAGAAGATTCAGAGTGCTGCCTGTATATTCGTAGGTTTCCAGGGTGTTATACAGCTGATGATACATTCTGTCTCCGGCAATTGCGAACTGATGATGCATGATTTCAAATCCGGCCTGAGAAGCATTAAATGGAATATATTCCGGAACAATGGTGAAATCTCCAACGGCTACATTCTGTAGAGTCGGTTCATATGGAGTTCCTTCCCAGGGATAAGGGGATTCTACATTGCCGGTGTCCTCTAATTTCAGTTCCAGATTGTTCAAAACATCCCTGGTGGAATCGTTTTCTTCTCCGTAAAGGGAGATTCTGTAGGTAATACCAGATGGTACATGACGATAGGTGTAGTAAATCCGGCTACTGCCATCTGTGCTTCGTACATATTCCACGTCGCCATAGGTTACCTTTTCCACATTGCCGTCTGCATAGTCACGAACATCAATCTTGTAACTCTTCAGATATCCGCGGAAGGAATAGGCTGACTCCTCGCTTGCCTTAATGGAAATCTCTCTTTCTGAGCTGCTTTCATCGTCTCCTTCGAATATGGAGGCTGAACAGGAGTATTCATAATCGCTGATATCATCTGGATCGTAATTCCAATTGTCTGGAAGGTTAAGTTTAAATAAGCTTACATCAATCGTTCTGTCATTTTCTCCCTGAACCGTGAGGGCGCTTCCGGCTGTCAAAAGCACAAGTCCGGTAAGCAGAGGGATTATTTTGCGTAATTTTTTGTTCATCTCTGGCACCTCTTTTCTATGTGGATTTATTTGTATCTTTATTTTCCCAGATTTTGGAGGGTTTGTCACTGGCGCAAATGATAGTAAATGACATTGCCTCTGAACAGTAACAGGTTTATAAAATATTCAGATTTAGGTTATTTCTTATTCGGTTGTCGTAGCCCGCTACGACGCCCTCATCCAAACAAAATCTCCCACAAATTGTGACGTACATCTTGCAGAAAGCCTTTTTCAAACACGCTCTAGAGGAATTGGTAAACGAGGGCGTTCAGCGCGGTAAACAGGAAGGAATAGAGGTTCTGCTTTTCCTTTGTCAGATTTTACTTAAAAAAAAGAATTCTACCATACAAAAAATTACAGTTTGAAATTAATCAAATATTGTAATCAGTCCATGATTATGGCATAATAGTTAAGGATATGTTAAAATTGAGAAAAATCCACGTAAATAAAAATACTTGAGAGGAAAGGTCGCTTCCTGCACTTTGTGCAGAGAAAGAAACGACGACAGAGGAGTAAAACATGGCAATTTTTTCAATGATTTTGTCTTTGTTATGCGGAGTATCATTTTTCTTATTTGGAATGTCTTTAATGGGAGATGGACTGAAATCCGTTGCCGGTAATAAGCTGGAAGCATTTCTGTACAAGATGACCAATACTCCACTGAAAGGTGTCGCTTTGGGAACTGGTGTTACCAGCGTGATCCAGTCATCATCTGCCACTACCGTCATGGTAATCGGTTTTGTAAACTCCGGTATGATGAAGCTGAAACAGGCAATTGGTATCATCATGGGTGCTAATATTGGAACCAGTATTACAGGCTGGATTCTGTGTCTGTCCTATATTAAGGGTTCCGGCGGTATTGCCAGCATTCTTTCCACAGCCACGATTTCAGCAGTTGTGGCAGTGATCGGTATTGTGCTTCGTATGGTCTGTAAAAGATCCGTACATCGGAATATCGGAAATATCATGCTGGGTTTTGCTATTTTGATGAATGGAATGCAGATGATGAGTGTTGCAGTATCTCCACTTCGTGAAAGTCCGGTATTTATTGATATGCTGACAATGTTCTCCAACCCTATCGCAGGTATCCTGGTTGGTATCGCATTTACAGCAGTGCTTCAGAGTGCATCTGCCACTGTCGGTGTGCTGCAGGCGCTCTCTGTAACTGGAATCCTCACATTTGCCAGCGCATTTCCCATCGTTCTTGGTATTGGAGTAGGAGCAGCGTGTCCGGTCCTGATCTCCGCAGTAGGAGCCAATAAGAACGGTAAAAGAACCGCACTTGTATATCTGATCAATGACCTGTTTGGTCTGATCCTGTGGTCCATTATATTTTATACCCTGAATGCCATTGTCCACTTTGGTTTTATGGATATGATCATGAGTCCGGTATCTATTGCTCTTTTGAATACCGTATTCCGTGTTGCCACGGTAGTAGTTCTGTTCCCGTTTATTCCAAAGATCGAGAAACTGGTTTGTTATTTGGTAAAGGACAGCGCAGAAGAGCTGGAGGACGAGGCAGACTTCGATATGCTTGAGGAACGTCTTCTTAATTACCCGGCACTTGCAATCGGACAGTGCCATCGTGCTATGAATGGTATGGCGAAGAAGCTTCGCAAGAATGTAAACAGAGCTATGAATCTGCTGAATGAGTATCAGCAGGATAAATACGATAAGGTACAGCGCAAGGAAGACCTCATTGACAAATATGAGAGCCGCCTGGGAGAATACCTGATCCAGCTGACCAAGCGGGAGATGAATACGGCCCAGACACGTCAGACTTCTTTGTATCTGCATACGATCAATGACTTTGAGCGAATTGGAGACCATGCCTCTTATATTGCCCATATGTCCAATGAAATGCATGACAATCACACGACTTTTTCCCAGACTGCATGGGATGAACTGAATGTGGTGATGGATGCAGTACGTGAAGATATCAATGTGACCTGCAATGCATTTATGAATGATGATAAAGAAGCTGCACAGCGAGTGGCACCTCTTGGGGTAGTGATCACCAGACTTTGTGATGAACTGAAAATGCGTCATGTAGAGCGACTCAGTCAGGGAAAATGCGGCCTGGAAGAGGGAACTGTATTTAATGATATCCTGAACAGCTTCGGACGTATTGCCTCCCACTGCGCAAGTGCTATGACTGCTCTTTTAAAGAGTGGGGAGGAAAGCACAGACATTCATATCCACAATTCCAGAATCTATCCTACCGATAGCTTTGAGTATTACACGTATTTTAAGGAATACAGACAGAAGTACGATATCGGTGTAGAAGTAGAGCATAAGCTGAGTATGGAACCGGAAGAAGTAGAATAAAAACATTGCCAGCTGGATATAAAACCAGAAGAAATGAAATAAAAATACCACCAGATAAATCCTGAATATTGCCATGTCTCTCTGAAAATCAGATCATCCGTCTGATATTTGATGGTACATGGTAAAGGAAATCTGGTGGTTTTTGTTTATTTGTGTAAAGAACAAATGGTTCTATGTACAGGCAGATATATAATCTACATAAAGAAAGATATTTTGTTGTGTGTGGGAAACACCTTTATTTCTCTGGAGTATCTGTTTTGGGCGGCTCATCTGGAACATGTTCTACAATATCTTCGATGTTGCAGTCCAGAATGGTACAAATACGGTCGAGAGTGTATATTTCTACATTTTCATTTTTACGGAATTTGTCTAATAATTTCCGGTTTACCCCGTAATATGTATAGAGGGAATATTGTGAAATATGGCGTTTCTTTAGAGTTTCCCAGAATCTGTCATATTTGATCATATTTCAAAACCTGTCCAATTTGTTCTTGATATAATCTTATTATCGGGGTAAAATGAAAATCAGAACAGTGTGTTTATAAGCACCCTATCGGGAGGGCAAAAATGAAAAAGGTAATCAACATTGTGGTATCTGTGGGCTTTGTGGTATTTTTTTCCTGTTGCCTGTTCTACTGTATGGTAGCAGGGGCTGAAAGCAGCAGCGGCGCTTTGGGGTATGTGATCATGGCTGCAATTTTGGCAGTGAGTATTTCACTTCTGCTATGCATAGGATTTCATTACATTCAAAAATTGAAAAAGCAGTTGAAGGAATTAAAGGAAAAAGAGAATATGTTTTAATCCTGGCTTTGGCAGATTATTTTGCCAGAGCCTTTTTTCAATAAAGGAAGTTCGATTCACTAAATTCGGCCTGCGCCTTCGGCTTGCCCTCATTAAGTTCCTTCGAACTAAGTTCACACTAAATTCACACTAAATTCGAGCTGCGTCTTTGACTTGCTCTCATTAAGTGTTCTACTTAAGAAAAAGTCTGTTTAGGACAAATGCTTATGGCAGGATACTTTCTGCCAGGAATTTCTTCCAAAAACAATTGATGTTTATCCACAAATATAATATGATGAGAACAGGAAAAAGGACTTTTTGTGTCTGATATCGCAGATGCAAAAGAATGTATTTTGAAGCGTGTTTGAAAAAGATATTGCGAAAAAGGGGAAGGGTATGAAAAAAAGAAAAAAGAAAAAAAGCAAACTGATTCTGATTCCGTTATGTGTGCTGGGCGGCATTTTGATGACGTTGATAATGGCTATCCTTATTCCCACGCTGATTGGCGTGGTCATATCAGGAGACAATGAGGAAGAGATGGAGCAGCTGGTGGTCTATGAGGATGGCGAACGTAATCTGGTTCTTCGTGCAGATCAGGCTCTTTTTCACACAGGGGAAGCCTGTACTGTCAACCTGATCGCGCAGATTCCAGAGACAGAAGAGGAAGCTAAGGAATATCATATTCAGGAGGGCAGTGAGGATATCACCTCCTTTGATGAGACTCAGCTGGAGGATAACGGGGAATACAAGGTATTTCGCTATTCCTTTTCCATGACGGAACAGGAGCCTGTCGCTCACCAGTATGTTCTCACAGACGGTGAAAAAGAATCTCAGCCGCTTTCCATCTCTTTTACAGGCTCTCTGACTGTAGCAGATATTCAGAAATGTTCCGACATTGGAAAAGATCTGGAGAGCTATATAGAAGAAAAAAAGCTGGAAGAAGCAGATGCGGACACTTGTCTGGAAGAAGTCTTAAAATGGCTGGAATCAGATGACCGTGTGCTGGAAGCAAGAAGAAACAGCGATACCGTGCTTTACATTTCCACAGAGCATGTGGCAGGAATCTATACCCTTCCCCCAGAAGAAGGATATCTGGGAAGCACTTCTGCCAGCACGGATTTTGTGAGAAGTGCCAAGACTGCAAACGGCCTGAAACAATATTTAAGTGACCAGACACTTCCTCCGGATAAGGAAGAAGGGCTGTTTTATATAGACGGAAAACAGACCATTACCAATACACGCTGGTACCTGGCCGGTTCTAACGCAGAAACAGGAAACGACAGAAGTATAGCGGAGAGCTTCCGGGTTCATCAGAAATTTTTTTCAAATTTGGGATCAAAAGCAGAGTTTGCAGATGTCAGTGGCGGACTGGCTGAAAACGGTGACGGATTTCTGGCAGATCTTCTGAACAAAGAGCTGGTTCATTTTGGAGTGATCACACAGATCTGTCATGGATCCTTTATCCGGAAAAATGATGGTTCCTTTATTTCTCTGTATAATGTATATGATTTTGTAAGAGATAATAAAACAATGGAACAGGCGGTAAGTGATCTGGAGCTGCAAAATGAACAGGAATTTCTGGACAATTTCTATACAGAGCATATAGAGGATGTGGCGGAAAATACCGGAATTTTTGTGAATGCTACTTCTTTTTGGATTTCCTCAAATCTGTATAAGCATGTGTATCAGAACTGTTTCTTTGACAATGCAATCATTTATTTTGGCAGCTGCTTTGGAATGCTGGATCAGTCCCTGGTGGACTTTTTCCTGGATCGCGGTGTGCGGATGATTATGGGATATGAGACTCCCTGCCATGCCGATGCGGAGTCTGTCCGTTTTGTGAATGTGTTTAACCAATTGTTTGGCACCAATACCCACGCAGGCGAAAGTGGGGTGGAGGATTGGGGATCTGATGTTCTTTCTCATCGGGGAGATATCATGGGATATGTTGTCAGTTACTACGGTAAAGGGCTTCGCTGGCTTGGGGAAATGGCCTGGGGAAATGGAAATACAGAAGATTCCTATTATGTGGCAGATTCCACAGAGCTTCCTTCCTGGTATCCAAAATCCCCCAAGTGGATGGGAACTGTCATGAAGTGGATATATGACAGGGGAGACGATATTCAGGGAGGATTTCGTACCTTTCATTTGAAGAAGTTCAGCAATTATGAAAATGTGAGAGCCCTTTCCTACGGCACCCTGTCTGGAAAAGTGGTTACAAGGCGAACCCAGATCTTCTATGATACAGAAGGAAATGAGACGGTAAACACCCTGGAGGCTACCCCTGCCAAGCAGGCAAATCTGACCTTTTATCAGCTTCTGGATCAACAGTTTGACCAAAGGCAAGGACAGGAGCGCACAGGGGATGATGGAACCTTTACTGTGGAGAATCTTCGCTGGGGCGTGTATGGAATCCGTGTTACAGGAAATGGAATCGTAGATTTTGAAACCGGTGTGACCTTCTGTGATGACCAGTTCGATGGTGGTACCATTGAAGTAAATCCTTATAATGCTTCATATACCGGTTTCCTGATGACAAAAGGGGAGGAAACTGATCAGCCAGTGACAAATGCTACTGTGCGCTTCACTCTTACGGATTATGAGCTGGAAAAGGATGCCTCTTTGGTAGGACAGACATACACGGCTACCACAGATGGAAATGGCTACTTCACCATAGCGAACCTGCCAGGAGGAGATTATTCCATTGAATTTGCAGATACCGAAGG
>CAKRRX010000121.1 GCA_934394595.1 uncultured Blautia sp.
AAAATGGGTACTTCGCGCCGAAACAGCGCTTGGAAAATTTTCTGCAGAATGCAGAAATAAGACAATTTTTACTTTAGCATAAACGCTTTTTAAATGCAATACAGAGCCGTTTTTTTCTTTTTTATAAAGAATCCGTTTATTTTCATTTCATTAATTTTCGATTTCTTTTAGAATTGCGACACAGTTTCCTCACAAATTACAGATATAATAGATCTTGGATAGATGAAAAACCACTCTCTATCTCCCCCCTCAAAAATATAGGAAATTGGCCATCTGCATAACAGCGGATGGCTTTTCCTATTTTATGGCCACGAAAAGTTCACAGCTGCACTTTGCACGCCCCGGTTTGTGTATCATTTTGCCAGAATTTGGCCTGCACAGGCTGCTCTTCTGAAAGAATCTGTTGCATTTCATCCCCCGGTCTTTTATAATAAAGGAAATCAGTAATATTACACTTTTGACAGAAACGAGGTATCTCCTATGAGCGAAAAAATCGTAGTAGTTGCATTAGGTCACAAGGCTCTGGGCACCACTCTTCCAGAGCAGAAAATAGCCACGAAATCCGCTGCCAAAGCAATCGCAGATCTTGTTGAGGAGGGTGCGAAGGTTGTGATCTCCCACAGCAATGGCCCACAGGTGGGAATGATCCATACAGCTATGAATGAATTTGGTAAGACACATCCGGATTACACATTTGCACCTATGTCCGTCTGCTCTGCAATGAGCCAGGGATATATCGGATATGACCTTCAGAATGCGATCCGTGCAGAATTCATCAGCCGCGGTATCTATAAACCGGTTGCCACAGTCCTGACACAGACTGTGATCGATCCTTATGATGACGCATTTGCAGATCCGGAGAAAGTGATCGGACGTGTTCTCACAGAGGATGAAGCTGAGGTTGAAGAGGAAAAAGGAAATTTTGTCACCAGGCTTCCAGAGGGCGGCTACAGACGTATCGTGGCAGCTCCCAGACCTCAGAAGATTGTAGAGATCGAGACCATCCGCGCACTTGTGGCTGCTGACCAGGTGGTTATTGCAGCAGGCGGCGGCGGTATCCCGGTAATGGAGCAGGGAATCAAGCTTCACGGTGCCAGTGCCATCATTGAGAAGGATCTTGCAGCAGGTCTCCTTGCAGAAGAATTAAAGGCAGATACCCTCGTTATCCTTACCAGCGTAGAAAAGGTAAGCCTGAATCTTGGCAAAGAAAATGAGACTCCTATTGGACTTCTTTCCACAACTGATGCTAAGAAATACATAGAGGAAGATCAGTTTGCTTCCGGTTCCATGCTTCCGAAGATTGAAGCAGGCATCTCCTTTGTAGAAAAAGGAGAAGGACGCACCACAGTCATCACAGATATAGCACATGCAAAAGAAGGTTTTGAAGAAAAGACCGGAACTATCATAAAATAAAAGAAATGAAGCCACTGCATCTGATTCCTGTCAGAATCGAAGATACGGTGGCTTTTTATTTATCATGAAATTCCCTGACATATCCTTTTAGTGGGATGTAAGAATCAAAACTGCATCAGAAGGAGTGGCGCTTATAACTCCGATCATATCTCCTTCATTGAGGGTAATCTTCTGCTCTTTGTCTTCATCCACTCTCATAATTCCGCTTTCCTGATTATCTCCGACGATCATAAACTGAATTTCCCCGCTTCTGCAGGATGCCATATAATGCCCTGCCGGAATCTCGTCTCCAGCTGTCAGAACATCTGCGGACTGTATCTCATACTGCTGGACTTCTGCGGTTTCAAATCCCACCTCCTGGATAATATCTCGAACTTCCGGAATTACGGCGCCAAAGATACATAGCAGGATCAGCCATACCAGCTGCGGATGCTTTTTCTTTTCTTTGACACTTCCAGAAGTCTTTGTCTTATAAGAGCCACCTGCATAGGTCCCTCTCTGGTTCACGTTTTTCTGGTTATAGGTAGTTTTCTGGTTGTATGTGTTCTTCTGGTTGTATGCGTTTTTCTTCGCAGAACTGTTTCTCTGGCTGGCAGCAGTTACGGGCTTTTTATCTCCTAATGGCACCTCTTCCTGGCGCATGATAGCACGTGCCTTGCTGGTGGCATGTCTGTAATGTTCACTTCTGTTCTCATTCAGATGATATAAAGTCTCATCATTTCGGTATGGCATTCCACAAAGCCTGCATCTGTTATTTGCAATCGGCCCTTCACAGACCTGACACCTTTTCCTCTCCATTGGCAACCTCCCGGATACTGCTTTTCTTTTGTTCAAAAAATCCGTTATCTTTATCTGTTATTGTATCTTTTTTATATATTTCTTGCAAGGTGTAAATTGCCAATCTGGAAAATACCTGCTATAATAAACCGAGATTAGCAAAATCAACAAGGAGGATTCCCATGGAACAATTAAAAATTCCTATGGGCTATCATGCAGACCTCAATCTTCATGATACTCAGGTAGCAATTAAAACTGTTAAAGATTTTTTCCAGCAGACTCTTGCCCAGAAGCTGAACCTTCTGCGTGTTTCCGCACCTATATTTGTAGACCCAAGTTCCGGCCTCAATGACAATCTGAACGGCGTAGAGCGCCCGGTCAGCTTTGATATCAAAGGTATGGAAGGAAATGCCGAGATCGTACATTCCCTTGCAAAATGGAAACGTTATGCACTGAAAAAGTACGGATTTGCACAGGGTGAAGGTTTATACACCGATATGGTTGCCATCCGCCGTGATGAGGATGTAGACAACATCCATTCCATCTATGTGGATCAATGGGACTGGGAAAAGATCATTTCCAAAGAAGAGCGAAATGTAGAAACTCTGATCAACACCGTCCGCGCCATCTACAGCGTCCTGCGCAAAACAGAGAAATACATGGCAGTTCAGTACGATTACATAGAAGAGATCCTTCCAAGAGAGATCGCCTTTGTTTCTACTGAAGAGCTTGTAGATATGTACCCAGATCTGACTCCAAAGGAAAGAGAATACAAGATCGTCAAAGAAAAAGGTGCTGTTTTCCTTATGCAGGTAGGAAAAAAGCTTACCAATGGCGAGCGTCATGACGGACGTGCCCCGGACTACGATGACTGGGAATTAAATGGTGATATCCTGGTATACTATCCGGTACTGGACATTGCCCTTGAGCTTTCCTCTATGGGTATCCGTGTAGACGAAGTAGCACTTGACAAACAGCTTACAGAAGCCGGTTGCGACGACAGAAGAGAGCTTCCTTTCCAGAAAGCGATCCTGAATAAAGAGCTTCCATACACCATCGGAGGCGGTATCGGACAGTCCCGTATCTGTATGTTCTTCCTGCGCAAGGCCCATATCGGAGAAGTACATGTTTCCCTGTGGCCAAAGGAAATGCAGGAAGAAGCTGCAAAGGGCGGTATCCCGCTTCTGTAAATCCATCTACGAAACGAGGGATCAAATTGAATATACTTTTTTTCCTGACACCGAAAAGTGAGGTTGCTTACATTTTCGAAAATGAAACTCTTCGCCAGACTCTGGAAAAGATGGAACACCGCAAATTTTCCTGTATTCCCATTTTGAATCCAGACGGGCGGTACATTGGCACCATCTCTGAGGGAGATCTGCTCTGGAGAATGAAGCACCTGGATCTTACCGATATCAAAGCTACAGAGGATATCCCGGTAATGGCAGTTCCAAGAAGAGCCACTTACAAACCAGTTCATGTAAACTGTGACATGGAGGATCTTCTCGACCGAGCCATCAACCAGAACTTTGTTCCTGTCATTGATGACCAGGATCACTTTATCGGAATCGTCACCAGAAAAGAAATCATTAAATATTGCTACAATGAATTAAAGAAAAATACAGATTCTTCCCATTAGAGATTTTCTGTAGCAAAAAGATCAGTGAAATTTTCCACTGTATCAAAAAGCCCCTGTGTTCCGTTTTTCACGGTGACACAGGGGTTTTTATATTCGTTTATTTTTAAAGAACCTTGGATAAAAATTCTTTCAGACGAGGATTCTTTGGATTTTCGAAAAACTCCTTCGGGGAATTCTCTTCCTGGATCTTACCATCATCAATAAACAGCACTCTGGTGGCAACCTCTCTTGCAAATCCCATCTCATGGGTAACCACTACCATGGTCATACCACTATGTGCCAGCTCCTTCATAAGCTCCAGAACCTCTCCTACCATCTCCGGGTCCAGAGCTGAGGTCGGTTCATCAAAAAGCATGACATCCGGATTCATAGCCAGGGATCTTGCAATGGCAATACGCTGTTTCTGTCCTCCGGAAAGCATATCCGGATAAGATTCTGCCTTATCAGGAAGACCTACACGCGCAAGAAGTTCATCAGCCTTTTTGGAAGCTTCCTCTTTTGTCATCAGCTTCAGGGCAACAGGCGCCATCATGATATTCTGCTTTACGGTTTTGTGCGGAAAAAGATTAAACTGCTGGAACACCATTCCGATCTTCTGGCGGTGACGGTTAATATCTACCTTGGGATCTGTGATATCTGTTCCTTCAAATAAAATTCTCCCCCCTGTAGGCACCTCCAAAAGGTTCAGGGAACGAAGAAATGTGGATTTACCGGAGCCGGAGGGGCCGATGATCGCTACCACTTCACCCTGGCAGATATCAGTGGAAATCCCATCCAGTACCTGGTTTGCTCCAAATGCTTTTTTCAGATCCTGTACCTGGATCAAAACTTTACTTTTATCAACGCTCACTGGTTCTCAGTCTCCTCTCCAGTTTATTCATAAAGAAGGTCAATACCATAACTACGATCAGATAAATCGCCGCAGCAGCCAGAAGCGGCATGAATGCATTGTAGGTACGGCTCTGGATCAGCATTGCTCCCTTGGTCAGATCCATCATGCCGATATAACCGATGATGGAGGTTTCCTTGATCAGCACAATAAATTCATTTACCAGTGCCGGAAGGACATTTTTAAATGCCTGGGGAATGATGATCAGGCGCATAGTCTGTGTAAAATTCAGTCCCAGGCTGCGGCCTGCCTCTGTCTGTCCCTGATCAATAGACATGATTCCGGAACGGACGATTTCTGCAACATAAGCACCGGAATTAATACCAAAAGCCAGACTTCCCACCAGGATCTCATTAACACTTACAGAACCAAAAATAACAAAGTTCATGATCAGAAGCTGGATCACAGTAGGTGTTCCACGGATCACAGTCAGATAAACCCTGCAGATGGCATTTGCAATTTTAAAATTCCCTGATTTATCATGGGAGGAACGGATGATTGCCACAAGAAAACCGATACAGATACCGATCAGAAGTGCAAACACCGTGATGATCATAGTATTTTTCAGACCATCCAACAACCATGTATACCGGTTGTCTTTAATAAAATTGAGATAAAAATCGTGTCCAAATTTTTCAAACATAGTTTTTTCCTTTTTATTTACCAAACATGCCCTGATATGAAAAACTGTCAGAAAAGTGTGCTGACCAATCTGTATCAGCCAGCACACCAGTCTGACAGCTTATACTGCATTTCTCTATCAGTCAGCTTTTACAATGATAACCTGGCTTGCATTTGCATAAGTATCTGTGAAATCAACGCTCTCCTGACGATCCTCTGTAACAGTCATACCTGCTGCGCCAAAGTCAGCTTTTCCGGACTGAACAGCTGCAAGGATTGCATCAAACTCCATATCATCAATCTCAAGCTCATATCCAAGCTTATCACAGATTGCCTGGGCAATGTCAGCATCAATACCTACGATGGTATCTCCATCACGGTATTCATATGGCTCAAACTCAGCATTTGTAGCCATTACCAGAGTTCCATTGGAACGATCTACATCTTCCGGAGACTCATATGGTGTTTCGCCGATGTTGTCGCCGATGTAGTTGTTCATAATATTATCGATTGTTCCGTCCTCTTTCAGCTCTTTTAAAGCTTCATTCATCTTGTCCAGAAGCTCGTCATTGCCTTTCTTCAGACAGATTGCATACTCTTCTTCTACAAACGGCTCGTCCAGGATCTTCAGTCCGTCTGCATTCTCAACAAATTTCTGAGCAGGCTGTGAATCAATGATCACACAGTCAATCTGACCTGACATAAGTGCCTGGATTGCTTCGCTTCCTTTACTGTAACGCTTAACAGTTGCACCGTCAGCCTCATATTCACTTGCATCAATATCACCGGTTGTACCAAGCTGTACACCGATTGTCGCATTCTTAAGATCGTCCTTCGTCTCAACAGTTGCAGCAGATACGCCGGCTGTCATAGAAACTGCCATTACAGATCCAAGTGCAAGAGCTACTAATTTTTTCATATTCTTTTCCTCCTCTTACTCTTCTGTGCGAGAATAATTATGCATCATCCACGCATATTCATTCACATTTCTTTTCCCCATTTTATCAGCTTTTTTGAAAAATGCAAGAGTTTCCATAAGATTCCATATTTTTTTATTTACAATATCTGGAAAATTCACTTTTTGATAACAGATCTGTGATATGATATGATTTAAATGTCAGGGACATAAGAAATCTACCGGACATTTTTCCTTTTGCAGAGTATAAATAAAATGAAAAGGCGGTCTGTTCCGCCTGATATGAGGAGGTATTATTATGAAATTTACAAAAATGCATGGTATCGGCAACGATTACGTATATGTGAATTGTTTCAAGGAAACGGTAAAGGATCCTTCCGCAGTGGCAAAATTCGTAAGTGACCGCCATTTTGGAATCGGTTCCGACGGACTGATCCTGATCAAACCATCAGATAGCGCAGACTGCGAGATGGATATGTACAATCTGGATGGCTCCCAGGGCGCCATGTGCGGCAATGGAATCCGCTGTGTGGCAAAATATGCATATGATTACGGCATTGTGAATAAGACCAGCATCAGTGTTGCCACAAAAAGCGGCGTAAAATATCTGGATCTCTCCATCCGTGACGGCAAAGTCAGCATGGTAAAGGTCAACATGGGCGCTCCTATCCTTCAGGCTTCCCTGATTCCGGTAGTTGCTCAGACAGAAGAAGTCATCGACGCTCCCATAGAGGTAGACGGACAGACTTACCGTTTTACCGCTGTTTCCATGGGAAATCCCCATGCTATTGTGTATATGGATGATGTGGATGACCTGGATATTGAGAAAATCGGCCCTTCCTTTGAATCTCATGTAAATTTCCCAGATCGTGTAAATACAGAATTTGTAAAGGTAATCGACCGCCACACCGTCCAGATGAGAGTCTGGGAGCGCGGCTCCGGAGAGACCCTTGCCTGCGGTACAGGTGCCTGTGCAGTTGCAGTGGCTTCCATTCTCAATGGACTGGTAGATCGTGACAAGCCGGTTACCGTAAAGCTCCTGGGCGGCGACCTGAATATTTTCTGGGATGAAGCGGACAACCAGGTCTACATGACCGGCCCGGCCACCACTGTTTTTGACGGGGAGATCGATCTTGGTTTTCTGGGAGAATAATCACCCAACAAATACCAGGATCCGCTCTGCGATAAACACAGCCGCACATGCGAGCAACGCTACCGTCAGCAGACTCTTTTCTTTGTAAGCTGCGATCAGCGCCACTGCAAATCCCACTGCTGCGGAAACCACACTTGATGT
>CAKRRX010000122.1 GCA_934394595.1 uncultured Blautia sp.
TTTTTTTATACTATGCCATGTGTACGATCACATGGTATTCTTTTTTGCCTTCTTCTACAGGAACCACATTGCCGTCCACATGTTTGCCGTCTACCTCCAGGTAAGTGACACCTTTTTGTACACTGCCTGGATTTTTGATGGCGAAATAGTAGGTAGCACCGCGATAGCGGCGTGTCAGGGTAAAATCACCAAATCCTTCCGGAATACACGGATCAATGGAAAGTCCGTCATAGGTAGGCTGTACACCAAGGATTGCCTGGGAAAGATTGACAAATGTCCAGGCAGCAGTTCCGGTAAGCCAGCTGTTCTTTGCTTCACCATGGCGGGGAGCATCTGCGCCGGCGATCATCTGGGAATAGATATATGGCTCTGTGCGGTGGATCTCACTGATATCCTCGATATAGGATGGGCAGGTTTTTTTATAGATCTCAAAAGCACGGTTTCCTCTTCCGATAACGGTTTCAGCCATAGATACCCATGGGTTGTTGTGACAGAAGATACCTGCATTTTCTTTGTATCCTGGCGGGTAGGAAGAGATTTCCCCAAGGTTCAGGTAATATCTGGTGTAAGCTGGCTGCAGGATCATGATACCGTATTTGGTATCCAGACGTTTTTTTACAGAATCCAGAGCTTTTTCTGCCAGACCTTCTTTTACGCCGATTCCTGCCAGAACACAGAAGCCCTGTGGTTCAATATAGATCTGTCCCTCTTTGCATTCATGGGAGCCTACTTTTTCGGAAGCTGCATCATAAGCTCGAAGGAACCATTCGCCGTCCCAGCCTGCATCAAGCACTGCCTGATACATTTGATCAACGGCTTCTTTTGCTTTGGCTGCCTCATCTTCTTTTCCAAGGCGTCTGCAGATCTCTGCATAATCCGTACCATATTTCACATACATGGCTGCGATAAATACAGATTCTGCAACCGGACCTTCAGAAGGGCCTGTGGTCTGGAAAGGTTCTCCCGGTTCACTGGAAAAGCAATTTAAGTTCAGGCAGTCATTCCAGTCTGCACGGCCGATCAGCGGAAGCTTATGGGGGCCAAGGTGTGTGGTGATGTATTCAAAAGAACGCTGCAGGTGTACAAACAATGGTTTTGCTTTTTCTATATGGCAGTCAAATGCTACCATCTCATTCAAAATGGCAAAGTCGCCGGTTTCTTTCAGATAAGCAGCTACAGCTGCGATCAGCCAAAGCGGATCGTCATTGAAACCGCTTCCAATATCCAGATTGCCTTGCTTGGTAAGAGGCTGATACTGATGGTAAGCACTTCCGTCCTCGAATTGTGTGGCTGCGATATCCAGAATTCGTTCTCTTGCGCGTTCCGGAACCAGATGGACAAAGCCCAGAAGGTCCTGACAGGAATCACGGAATCCCATTCCGCGGCCTGTGCCGGATTCGTAGTAGGAAGCAGAGCGGGACATGTTGAAGGTAACCATACACTGGTACTGGTTCCAGATGTTTGCCATACGGTTTACATTGGGATCCTGGCTTTCTACATGATAGCGGGAGAGAAGCTCATCCCAGAAAGCATTTAATTCTGCAAAGGCTGCATCAACCTGAGCTGATGTGGTGAATTTCTCCTGAATAGCATTTGCCGGAGCTTTTCGGATTACATTTGGAGCCTCCCATTTGTTATCCCGTGGGTTTTCGCAATAGCCCAGGATAAAGATGAAATCTTTTTCTTCTCCAGGTTCAAGGGTGATATTAATCTGATGGCTGGCGATAGGGTACCATCCACTGGCTACAGAATCATGGCTCTTTCCTTCTTCCACAACAACAGGAGCATTGTTTCCGCGTCCCTGTCCTAAAAATTCATCTCTGCTGGTATCAAAACCGTCTACCGGAGTATTTACGCTGAAAAAGCTGTAATGGTTACGGCGTTCCCGGTATTCGGTCTTATGATAAATGGTGCTTCCGATGATCTCTACTTCACCGGTACTTAAATTTCGCTGGAAGTTTGTCATATCATCCATTGCATTCCACAGACAAAACTCTACATAAGAGAAAAGAGAAATCTGCTTTGGAGCATCGGAATGATTTTTCAGAGTCAGCTTGTTAAGCTCACAGGTGGTTCCTACCGGAACGAAAGCCAGAAGATCTGCTGACAGGGCATTTTTTTCTCCGTGGAATCGGCTGTATCCAAGTCCGTGGCGGCATTCATAGGCATCCAGAGGAGTTCGGGTGGGCATGAAGCCTGGGTTCCAGATGGTGTCCCCTTCTTTTATGTAATAGTATTTTCCGTTGGAATCGGCTGGAATATTGTTGTAGCGGTAACGTGTGATACGAAGGAGCTTGGCATCTTTATAGAAGCTGTAGCCTCCGCAGGTGTTGGAAATCAGGGAGAAGAAATCCTGGGAGCCAAGGTAATTGATCCATGGCAATGGGGTATCTGGTGTGGTAATGACGTATTCTTTACTGATGTCATCAAAATGTCCGAATTTCATAAGTGGACCTCCTTTTATTGAAAATAATGATTTTACATATCTGCAAGCCTGTATAATATGTGACTATATGGTTTTGGTAAATTGTGAGATAATTAACACACGAAAACGAATAAGTAAAGTCAAAAAGAAATTACAGAAAAGAATAATAGTACATATTTGCTCTAAGTATAATGGATAGACAGATTAAAATCAACTGGAAAATTACAGTAATAATTAAATCTATTATATATGACTAATCAGAGATTTAAAAAGCGAAAAGTTTCGCGAAATATTTTCGAAAAAGAACCTAAAATGGAAAGAAACTGTTGAAAATAGACAGACATAAATTGTGCAATAGGTAGAATGACGTGAAAACACACAAAAATACGAAAAAACTACTTGATTTTTTGTGCATAAGGGGGTACTATAAAGCCACGAAAACGATTTAGAGAAAAGCAAAAAACAAAACAAGAAAGAATGAGGCTAGCTTATGGTTTCTATGAAAGAAATCGCAAAAAGATGCAATGTCTCAGTAGCCACTGTCAGTAAAGCTTTAAACGGCTATTCTGATATTGGAGAAGAAACCAAAAACTACATATTAAAAACTGCTTCCGAGCTTGGGTATCTTCCCAATTCTTCGGCAAGAGCTTTGAAGACGAAGCGAACCTTCAATCTGGGAGTGCTATTTGTGGATGAGGCTGCAAGCGGTCTGACCCATGATTATTTCAACCACGTGCTGGAGAGCTTTAAAAGAACAGCAGAGGAGAAAGGATACGACATCACTTTTACAAGCGGAAATGTTTCCGGTAAAAGGATGAGTTACCTGGAGCACTGTCGTTACCGTGGGGTAGATGGAGTGGTGATGGCCTGTGTAGATTTCACAGCAGATGAAGTACAGGAACTGATCCGGTCAGATATTCCGGTGGTTACCATCGACCATATCTGTGATGGCAGAATTTCAGTAGTATCCAATAACATCCAGGGAATGGAGGAACTGGTCACCTACATATTTAATAAGGGACACAGAAAGATCGCCTACATTCACGGAGATGATACTTCTGTAACAAAGAATCGTCTTGGAAGTTTTTACCGCACTCTGCAAAGACTGGGAGTGGAGGTGCCGGATGAATATGTGAAAGCTGCTTTCTACCGTGACGGTGATCTGGCAGGAGAAAAGACAGGAGAACTTCTGGATCTGAAAGATCCGCCGACCTGTATCCTTTATCCCGATGATTACGCTGCTATGGGAGGAATCAATGAAATAAGGGAACGGGGACTTCGGATACCGGAAGACATTTCCGTAGCCGGTTATGATGGAATCAACATCGCCAGAGCCCTGGAACCAAAGCTGACAACTCTTTGTCAGGACACGACAGCAATTGGAAAGATCGCAGCAGAAAGGCTTATTGAACTCATTGAACATCCGAAAACAACAGTAATCGAGAAGTACACAGTAGATGGAACCCTTTACAAAGGCGCATCTGTAAAAACTGTGTATCCGGCGAAAAATTTTAAATAACAGCAAAGGAAACGACCAAAACTTCACCGGCAAAATTTAATCTGTAAGTAATAAAAATTAAAAAATAATAAAGATATCATTTTAAAGGAGGAAGTAACATGAAGAAAAAATTGGTGAGCGTTTTATTAACAGCTTCTATGGTGGCAGGAATGACATTATGTGCAGTTCCGGTTATGGCAGAAGATGCAGAAACACCGGAGAATGAAGTTACCGGTGACGCTTCCGCAGAGGATTCCTTTGTAGTATGGGGATGGAATGATGATATCAAGAAAATTCTTGATGGACCATTCAAAGAGGCTTATCCAGATGATTATGAAAGAATCGTATTTGTAAACACAGGCGGATCTGACTACTATCAGAGCAAACTGGATCCTGTACTTGACGATCCTTCCAATGAATTATATCCGGATATGATGGGTCTGGAAGTTGACTACGTTCAGAAATATGTAAACAGTGACTGGGTACAGAACGTAGCAGACCTTGGAATTACAGCTGATGATTATGCAAACAGCTATCAGTACAACCTGGATCTTGGATCTGACGTAGATGGAAACGTAAGAGCTCTGTTCTGGCAGGCAACTCCTGGATGCTACGCAGTTCGTGCAGACCTGGCAGAGAAATATCTGGGAACTACAGATCCTGCTGCATTAGCAGAGAAATTCAAAGATCTGGATACCATCGTTGCTACAGCAAAAGAAGTAAATGATGCTTCCGGTGGAAAATGCAAACTGTTCTCCGGTTATGATGAGATCAAACGTAGCCTCACCGGTTCCAGAACCCAGGGCTTCTATGATGAGAACGATAAGATTACAATCGATGACAACATCAAGACATATATGGAAACAGCTAAGACTCTTTATGATGAAGACCTTACCTTCAATACCGATCAGTGGAGCGCTGACTGGAGTGCAAACATGAGCGGTGACGGTGTAGAGTCCAACGCAGCACTTGCTTATATGGGATGCCCATGGTTCGTATACTGGAGCTTAAGTGATGCTTGGAAGAGCAACACAATCCTTGTTCCTACCCAGACAAAATGCTACTGGGGCGGCACAGGACTTGCAGCTACAACAGATTGTGCAGATACCGAGCTTGCAGCTAAGATCATGAAATTCTTCACATGTGATGAGGAGGGAATGGTTGCGATCAACGCTCTGAACTCTGACTATGTAAACAACACAGCAGCTGTTAACAAGATCATCGAGGCTGGTACATCCGCAGATGGAAATGGATATCTGTATCCAGACGCTGGACAGAACTTCATGGAGTTCTTCCTTCCATTAGCAGACGGACTTGATGCTTCTATGGTAACAGCAGAAGATCAGCAGATCCTTTCCCTTATGGATACTCAGACCAAGGCTTATGCTACAGGCGAAAAAGACCTTGACACTGCAATTGCAGATCTGACCGCTTCTATCCATGATACATTCTCTTACCTGAGCGCAGAATAATCTGGTGCCAGAAGAGTTGTCAGGGACTATGGTTCACAAATAAGTAGTAGTGAATGTGCTGCTTCTTCCTCAAAAGAAGGAGCAGCACATTCTTATATACATGATATGCGAGCTGTTGCTTTTGCTGAAGTAGCAGAATGACTGCCAGTGGCAGAGGAGAGGAATGGGGGCCAAAGGGGCACACACTCCCGCCAGTGTCAGGCATTCTGCCTGGGAAAAGCAGGCGACGTTCAGACAGGAGGCTGTTATGAATAAGAAAAAGAAAAAAATGATCAATTACGGAAGGTACGGGTACTTCTTTATTGCACCGTTTTTTATTACCTATATTGTATTTCAGCTTTGGCCGCTGATCAACACGTTTTATTACAGTACCTTATCCTATTATAAACGTAACGGACGTGAATTTATGGAATTTGCGGGAGTCCAGAATTTTATGAATATCCTGGGCATGACTGCAGGAGAAAGAGGTTATGTACTCAGCTATCTGAAAAATACTCTTGTAATGTGGGGCTGCAACTTTGTTCCCCAGATCCTGGTGTCTCTTCTTCTGGCTGTATGGCTGACAGATGAGAAGGTGAAGGTAAAGGGAACCGGCGCTATGAAGGTTATCGTTTATCTGCCAAGTGTTATCACAGCAGCTTCTGTCTCCGTACTGTTTAAATCCTTATTTTCACAGTATGGGCCAATCACCCAGACTTTAAAAGACTGGGGAATTCTCAGTAAAAACTTTGACTTTATGTCCAGTGTAGCAGGAAGCCGTGGACTTATTTCCACAATCCTGTGGTGGATGTGGTTTGGAAATACCACCCTGCTTCTGATATCGGGTGTTCTTGGTATTGACCCGGGGCTTTTTGAGGCGGCAGACATCGACGGTGCAACAGGCTGGAAGAAATTCCGATACATAACGTTACCACTTTTGAAACCGATCATGCTGTATACACTGGTTACATCTGCAATCGGTGGTTTGCAGATGTACGATATCCCGGCGTTGTTCAACGTTCCGGAGACTGGGCTTGTAGGTCTTCCGGATGACAAGACCACCACAATGGCTATGTATATCATGCGTCTGTACAACAGTGATGTTGGAAAGGCAGCAGCCGTTTCCGTAGTATTGTTCATTATTACTCTGGTTGTCAGTCTGATCCTTTTTGGTACTATGAGCGACAGTGAAGACAGACGTATAAAGAGAGAGCAGAAACAGCGCAGAAAGGCAGGTGGAAGATCATGAGTAAAGCCGCAACAGCAGATAGCTACAGCAAGAATTTGCTGCATCATAGAATCCTGCGAACCATTATTTGTATTTTATTCTGTATCATAGCACTTTTGCCATTTGTTCTTCTGGTTATGAATGCCACAAGAGATTCCGAATCCATTAAAGCCGGTGTTTCCCTGATACCATCCACGCATCTGATCGAAAACTGGAAAAACCTGATGATCAAGCAGAATGGAATGCAGATCACCCTGCAGAAGGCAATCCTTAACTCTGCGACCATTACCGTTCCGGGAACATTTCTGTCAGTTTATTTTTCATCCCTGACAGCTTATGGAATCCATGTATATGATTTCAAATTTAAAAAGTTTGCATGGGCATTTATTATGGCAGTTATGATGGTGCCAAGCCAGATTTCCATCATCGGTTTCTATCGTTTCATGCTGGATCTGAAGCTGATCGATACTTACATTCCGCTGATCATTCCTACCATTGCAGCTCCCACTGTTGTATTCTTTATGAAGCAGTACATGGAAAGTACCTTATCTCTGGAAATGATCGAGGCAGCCAGAATTGACGGATCCAGAGAATGGAATACCTTTAATAAGATCATTTTGCCGATCATGAAACCGGCAGTTGCAACACAGGCAATCTTCCAGTTTATCGCACAGTGGAACAACCTGTTTACTCCTACGATCCTGTTGACAACAGATTCCAAGAAAACACTTCCTATGTTTGTGCAGCTGTTAAGTTCCAACCAGTTCCGTACAGACTATGGTGTGGTTTACGTAGGACTGTTTGTTACCATTATCCCGCTGGTTGTGGTATATCTGGTTCTTTC
>CAKRRX010000123.1 GCA_934394595.1 uncultured Blautia sp.
GTTTGTACATGAGAAAGTGGACGATTTGTCAATTTGAGTGGCACCGCGATAATAAGATTTTATTACCGTCTCAAAGAACAACAGAAAATGTTGTTTTTTGAAGACGGTATTTTTAATACCCTGGAATGTTCACAGTAATTGCTGATGGATATGGGAAGGGCAAAACAGACACCACTCATTCTTTCTCGCAGACAAGATGCAGGGAAATCGGCTTAGTTATTTTCCAGCCAATTTTAAGAGAGAGAGGAAAAATACTATGAAAAAAAGAATGATCGCAATCGCAGCAGCAACAATGGCAACTATGATGATGACAACTCCTGTTCTTGCAGAGGATTACAAGATTGGTATCTGCAACTATGTAGATGACGCATCTCTGAATCAGATCGTAGATAATCTGGAAAGCCGTCTGAAAGAAATCGGTGATGAGAAAGGCGTGACCTTTGAGATTTCCTATGACAACTGTAATGCAGATGCAAATGTTATGGAACAGATCATCTCCGACTTCCAGGCTGATGGTGTGGACCTTATGGTTGGTGTTGCTACACCGGTGGCTATGCGTATGCAGGCAAGCACAGAAGGAACCGATACACCAGTTGTATTTTCTGCAGTATCTGACCCGGTTGGCGCAGGACTTGTAGAGTCTATGGATGCACCTGGAGCAAATCTCACCGGAACAAGCGATTATCTGGATACCGCTTCTGTCATGAAGCTGATCGAAGCTGTAAATCCGGATACTAAAAAGATCGGACTTTTATATGATATCGGACAGGATTCCTCCACAGCAGCCATCGAAGCAGCAAAAGCTTATATGGATGAGAACGGAATCGAATATGTAGAGCGTACTGGAACCACCACAGACGAGGTTCAGCTTGCAGCAGATGCTCTGATCGCAGATGGTGTTGATGCAGTATTTACCCCAACAGACAACACCATTATGACAGCAGAGCTTTCCATCTATGAGAAATTTATTGACGCGGGAATCCCACATTATACAGGTGCTGATTCTTTCGCTTTAAACGGAGCGTTTGCAGGATATGGTGTTGACTATGCAAATCTTGGTGCCAAGACAGCAGATATGGTTGCAGATATTCTTTTAAATGGTGCTGATCCGGCGACCACACCTGTAGAGACTTTTGATAATGGTACCGCAACTGTAAATACAGAGACCTGTGAGGGACTTGGTCTTGATTTTGAAACTGTCAAAGCCGCTATGGAGCCTCTTTGCACACAGGTAAATGAGATCGTCACAGCGGAAAGCTTTGATGAATTGGAAGAAAACTAACCGGAGGAAAGAATTGTGACACTGGCTACTGCACTCTCCCTTGGAGAAACTGCCCTGAAACTTGGACTGATCTGTTCTCTGACTGTCCTTGCGTTGTTTTTAAGTTATTCTATGCTGAATGTCTGCGACCTTTCCACAGATGGCTGCTTTACACTTGGAGCCGCTGTGGGAGCTGCGGTGGCAGTGAGCGGACATCCTTTTTTATCCATTATAGCAGCAATGCTTGCCGGAATCTGTTCTGGATTTATTACCGGATTTTTGCAGACGAAGATGGGTGTTGACAGTCTGCTTTCTGGAATCATCGTAAATACAGGTCTGTACTCGATTAATATTGCAGTAATGGGAGGTTCATCCCTGATCAACATGAACCGTACGGATACCGTATTTTCTATGATGAAGGATGCTTTGACAGATACACCGCTGAAAGGAAGATCGGACATTATAGTTGCGCTGATCGCAGTAGCAGCAGTAGTCGCATTCCTTGTTGTATTTCTGAAAACAAGACTCGGACTCGCCATTCGCGCCACCGGAAATAATGCGGACATGGTGAAATCCTCTTCCATTAATCCGGTGTTTACTACAATAGTGGGACTGTGCATTGCAAACTCTTTTACAGCATTGTCCGGATGTCTGCTTTCCCAGTCCCAGAAATCTGTGGATATTAATATCGGACAGGGAATGGTTACCATTGCCCTTGCATCCTTGCTGATCGGAGGGACGATCCTGGGAAAAGGTGGTATTTTTGTAAGAGCAGTGGGAATGGTGCTTGGTTCTTTTATTTTCCGCCTGGTCTATACTGTAGCGCTAAGATTTAACATGCCGGCATTTATGCTGAAGCTGGTATCCTCTGTGATTGTTATTCTGGCAATTTCCGGTCCATATCTGAAACGGCAGTGGCCGCAGCTGAAGCGCAGAATGACACATAAGAAGGGAGGAATTTGAGCCATGCTGAAGCTTTCCCATATTTCCAAAACCTTTAATCCGGGAACTGTAAATGAAAAAGTGGCCATAAAGGATCTGTCCCTGCATCTTGAAAAAGGGGATTTTGCAACGATCATCGGTTCCAATGGAGCCGGTAAATCCACAATGTTTAATGCCATCTGCGGCGATTTTCTTACAGATTCCGGTTCTGTTGTCCTGGATGGGGAGGATATTACATTTATGCCCCAGCATGCCAGAGCAAAAAGCATCGGGCGCCTTTACCAGGATCCAATGCGAGGCACTGCTCCAGGTATGACCATTGAAGAAAATCTTGCACTTGCTGCGGGAAAAGGCGGCTGGCTTTCCCGTATCTCTAAAAGTGATAAAGAGCGTTTTAAAGAACAGCTGGCACTTCTGGATATTGGACTTGAGAATCGTATGAACCATCCGGTAGGGCTGCTCTCAGGCGGGCAAAGACAGGCACTTACCCTTCTCATGGCAACCATGAATCCGCCAAAACTTCTGCTTCTGGATGAGCATACAGCAGCTCTTGACCCTGGAACAGCAGAAAAAGTCCTGAACCTGACAAAACGTATTGTGGAGGAACATCATTTGACCTGTCTGATGATCACTCACAATATGCAGTCTGCCCTGGAATTGGGAAATAGGATCCTGATGATGGATTCCGGAGATATTGTGCTGGATATTAAGGAAGAGGAGAAGAAAGGACTCACAGTGGAGGGTCTTCTGGACAAATTTAAAGTAGGCGCCGGCAAAAGGCTGGATAATGACAGAATTCTTCTTTCCAATGAAAAACAGAAACAATAATTCAGAATGTGTTAAAAAGCCCTGGTTGCAAAAAAGTGTTTTATTGATACTTCTTTGCAACCGGGGCTTTTGTTTATAAAAGAACGATTTGTTGTCTGTATTCGTGAGTGCAGGCAGCCTTTTTTTTCTGGGCAATAATATTCTGGTAAAGGTTGGAGGCAAAGGTGGTTTCCTTAAGAAGGTCAAGAGTCTGGGGATTTTGTCCCAGCACTGAGGGAGCATCTGAAAGCTTGGTAAGAAGTGGGATAGTTCCCTCTTTTTTTATCTGACCAAGAAGTGGGGCGCTCTCCCGTCGAAAACCAAGAACACGTGCATACGGAATCTGCTTTGGAACCTGACGGATCTGAAGGAGCATATGCAAAAGAGCCCGCTGTATTCTGGTAAGGGTCACTTCACGGGTTTTTAAAAGAGCTGTGAATTGGGAAAAGGAAGTATACTGATCCCGGCAGGCAAGGAGTCTTCTGGCAAGAGAGGGGGAAAGATCCAGATAATTGCATAAGCTTTCTTCATTTTCCATAAGAAGACGGTAGCGGTAAAGAAGATCCAGATCATTTTCCACCAGGCTTTCTTTTTGCAGAAGGGCTTGCCGGAACACATCCTGGCAGGATAAGGGGATAAAATTTTGTATTATATTTTTTAAAATATCAGAAGAAGAATCACAGCTTTCAGAAACCGCCTTTCGGATTGCCGAGGCAGAAGGAAAGCGGTTTTCAGACAGTGCGGTCTGATGGTAGGCATTTCCCTGACGCTTTATGGCGACAGGTGTGATGGTACTTTTTTCTCTTATGATAGATTTGCAGTATTCAATTCCCAGAATATTATTGGGAGAATCCAGGATACCTGCGATGTCTTTAAAATTAGGTAGAAAAGAGGATAAAGCCAGGCTTCTGGCCTTTGGGAAAGAATGTCCCTCTTTTAGATGAAGCAAAAGGGCCTCTTTAAATGCAGCCGGTTCCAAAGAGAGGACCTGTGCCAGATCCATAAGAACAGAGGTATCCCCACACTCACTTCCAAAACAGAGGGTATCCACTACTCCAAGACCGTCAAGAAGCTGCACCCCGCCTCTGGCAAAAAACTCTGCACTGGCAGTGGAAACTGATACCGGGAGCTCCAGAATCAGATCCGCACCGCCAAGAAGTGCCATTTTGGTGCGGGTATATTTGGATAAAAGGGCAGGGGTTCCCCTCTGCACAAAATCGCCGCTCATGGCAACAATGATATAATCTGCGCCAAGCTCTTTGCGGACATACTGGATCTGATATTCATGACCTGTGTGAAAGGGGTTGTATTCTGCAATAATCCCTGCTGTTTTCATGAAATTGCACCTCAAAAAATACTTTGTTCTTTCATATTCTAACATTGAAATGCTTGAAATACAAGGCCGGGTGGCGTATAATGGGGATAAGTTACTGGATGGGAGATGGCCATTTGTGGCCTGTTCCCGCAGGATTACTGTAACAAATGAAAGGAGCCATTTAATCATGGGATTTATTGACGTAATCAAAGAAAGAGCAAAATCCAACATTAAGACAATCGTTCTGCCGGAGACAGAGGATATGAGAACTCTGGAAGCAGCAGACAAGATTTTAAAAGAGGGAATTGCCAAGCTCGTACTGGTAGGTAATGAGGAAGCAGTTAAGAAAAGCGCAGCTGAAGGCGGCTTCGACATTTCCGGTGCACAGATCGTAGATCCTGCAACATCTGAGAAGACTCAGGGATATATTGACAAATTAGTAGAATTAAGACAGAAAAAAGGTATGACACCAGAGCAGGCTAAGGAAATCCTTCTGAACCAGTATCTGTACTATGGCGTTATGATGGTTAAGATGGGCGATGCAGACGGTATGGTATCCGGTGCATGCCATTCTACAGCTGATACTTTAAGACCATGCCTTCAGATCCTGAAGACAAAACCAGGCACCAAGCTTGTTTCCGCATTCTTCCTGATCATCGTTCCGGATTGCGAATATGGCGCTAATGGTGCATTTGTATTTGGTGATTCCGGTCTGAACCAGAACCCGAATCCGGAAGAACTTGCAGCAATCGCAGCTTCTTCTGCAGAGTCTTTCAAGCTTCTTGTGCAGGAAGAGCCAATCGTAGCTATGCTTTCCCATTCTACTAAGGGAAGTGCTAAGCACGCAGATGTTGATAAAGTTGTCGAGGCTACTAAGATCGCAAAAGAGCAGAACCCAGATCTTGCACTTGACGGAGAGTTCCAGCTTGATGCAGCTATCGTTCCAAGCGTAGGTGCTTCCAAAGCTCCGGGAAGCCCGGTTGCAGGTAAGGCCAATGTTCTGATCTTCCCAGACCTTGATGCAGGAAATATCGGATACAAGCTGGCTCAGCGTCTTGCTAAAGCAGAAGCTTACGGACCTATCACCCAGGGTATTGCAAAACCTGTAAACGACCTGTCCCGTGGATGCTCCGCTGACGATATTGTCGGTGTTGTTGCAATCACATCTGTACAGTGCCAGGCGCAGGATTGTTAAGCCATATTCCGTGATGTCTGCGTAAGCAGACATGTCCGTTTAGGGGAAAGACTTCGGTAAGAGAAATCCTCTAAAGTGATATCAGGACAGGGTACCTGATGTCATATAGTACATAATCATGCAAACAGGAGAGTAAAAAAATGAATGTATTGGTAATTAACTGTGGTAGTTCTTCTTTAAAATATCAGCTGATCGATTCCGAGTCAGAAGCAGTTCTTGCGAAAGGACTTTGTGAGAGAATTGGAATTGACGGAAGACTGGTATATCAGAAAGCCGGAAATGACAAAGAGATCACAGAGGCTTCCATGCCGACTCATAAAGAGGCAATCCAGATGGTTCTGGAAGCTCTCACAAATGAGAAAACAGGCGCAATCAAGAGCCTTGATGAAGTAAATGCAATCGGTCACCGTATCGTACACGGCGGCGAGAAATTTGCTTCTTCTGCAATCATCACAGATGAGATGATCAAGACAGTAGAAGAGTGCAACGATCTTGCACCACTTCACAATCCTGCAAACCTGATCGGTATCCGCGTATGCTCAGAGCTTATGCCAAATGTACCTCAGGTTGGTGTATTTGATACCGCTTTCCATCAGACAATGCCTGCAAAAGCATATCTGTACGGACTTCCAATTGAGTATTATAAGAATTACAAGGTTAGAAGATATGGCTTCCATGGAACCTCTCACAGCTTCGTATCCAAACGTGCTGTTGAGTTCCTCGGCCTTGACAAGGACAACTCCAAGGTTATCGTATGCCATCTTGGAAATGGTTCCTCCATCAGTGCTGTAAAGAACGGTGAATGCGTAGATACTACAATGGGTCTTACTCCTCTTGAAGGTGTTGTAATGGGTACACGTTCCGGAAGCATTGATCCAGCTATCGTTGAGTACATTGCAAAGAAAGAGAATCTTGACCTTGCAGGCGTTATGAATGTACTTAATAAGAAATCTGGTCTTCAGGGTATGTCCGGAGTTTCCAGCGATATGCGTGATTTGAGAGCAGCTGCTGCAGAAGGCAATGAAGATGCCAAGAATGCAATCGAAGTTCTCTGCTATGGTATCGCAAAATATGTTGGTGGATATGTAGCAGCTATGAATGGTGTTGATGCCATTGTATTTACCGCTGGTATCGGTGAGAATGTTGGCATGATCCGTGAGAAGGTTTGCTCTTATCTTGGATTCCTGGGTGTTACCATTGATGCTAAGGCTAACGAGGCAATGGGTGAGGAAGTGGTAATTTCCGGCGCTGATTCCAAGGTTAAAGTTGCAGTTATCCCGACCAACGAGGAGCTTGCAATCTGCCGTGATACAGTAGCACTTGTAAAATAATTACAGTGCATCTTTTATCATGCAGTGTTACGTATAAGAATGTGCAGGTCCTGCCGGAGAATCATAGGCTCCGGCAGGATTTTGTATACTGTTTTTTGTATTTCACCCGGAATTTTGTCTGCTTCTGCAATTTTTTTGAAAATTTATGTGATATACGGAAATTTCAAGTTGACAAATAATGACAGGGTATGTATAATTGATTAAGTGTGAATAGGAGACGATTATGCAGATACATTTATCAGACATTTCATCCAGTGAAGGGAAGAGTGAGCATTACAGTGTAGTCTTTGAGATGGACACTATCACCTTCCAGCAGGGATCTTTTCCAGTTCTGGATAAGAAGCCTGTAGAGCTTACTATTACGAATACCGGTGACAGAGTTCTGGAACTTGAGGGGAGCGGTCTTGTGACTGTGGGAATTCCCTGTGACAGATGCCTGGAGCAGGTTGCGTCGGAGATTCCTTTTGAATTTAAGAGGAAGCTTGATATGAAGCTTACAGATGAAGAGAGAGTGAATGATCTGGATGAGAGCAGCTATCTCACCGGCTATGACCTGGATGTGGACCGTTTGGTCTATCTTGAGGTACT
>CAKRRX010000124.1 GCA_934394595.1 uncultured Blautia sp.
ACTCTAACTCCGGTTTCCACTCAAACTCCGACCTCAGTTCCCACTCAGACTCCGATTCCGGCAGAACAAAAAGAGAACTCATATCCCCCAAAAACAGCAGATAGAGCACCAATTATTCCTCTGTTGTTTATTATGGGAATTTCTTCTACAGTTGCTATGATGACAATACTGTTAAGGAGAAAAAGAGAGAAATAATCAAGTCATATAAAATACCCTGGTATAGTGCATCTTCCTTTTCACACACTATACCAGGGTATTTTCTTTCAAAAATGCAACTGTCCCTGCAACCAGATCAGTCCTTTAAAACGCCGTCCCACCTGAGCTTCTCCCAATAAATCCTCTCGGTTAATACAGACGTCAAACTGAATATCATTACACTCTATGGTCATCTGACACAATTCTTCGCCGGTAAGAATGTTCTTAAAGGTTACACATTCCAGGATTTCCCCCATAATGCTATACTGATCACATTCTATCCCATAAGGCATAAAATAAGAATCCACAATGGTAAACACATCATCTGTCACGATCCGCTCAGAGATCATGGAGTATGTATCCATATCTTCCATAGTAAGATCTTCCATTGCTTCCTCATCACCATTTCTGGCTGCGGCAATAAGATTGTTACGGTTTCTGGTCAGTTCCCGCTCCACTTTCACTTCTTCTTTATCCTTTTCAACAGGAAAAAGAATTCGCCCCTCTCTTGCAAGGCCGGTGATTGTCAAAGCCCTGCTCTGTGGATTCTTCACCTTATACTTCTCCAACATGTACTCCGCCGGATTCTGAAGGTAAAAGATCAGCGTGACACCCAGACGCAGATCATCGCAAGCCCCTGCATATGACTCTTTTTCTGCATGCCGTTCCACCACTACATTTTCCCGGGTAGTGATTCCTGTGCCGCGAAAAAAAGGAAACGTATATTCCACGTGAAACTTATTTTCCTCATCATACTGCCCACAGACGGTTATTCCACAATCACAGCCGTAATTCTTGGAATACTCTACAAATACACCGTCCGGATGATTCTCTACTGCAATTTTTTCATCGTAAGTAGTCATCACATCTCGAATAATTTCCTGCATTTCTCTACGTGACTTCACCTTTGAAAAGCCAACAGATCTCAAATAACTGTGCACATTATCACCTCCCGGTCACAGAAATTTTTATGTCTCCTGTTATTTGGACTTCTTCTCAATCTTAGTCATTCCACCCATGTATGGCTGAAGGGCAACTGGAATATTAACGCTTCCATCTGCATTCAGATTGTTTTCAAGGAATGCGATCAGCATTCTAGGTGGAGCAACAACTGTATTATTCAGAGTATGAGCCAGGTATTTCTTGCCATCTTTTCCATTTACACGGATTTTCAGGCGACGAGCCTGAGCATCACCAAGGTTAGAGCAGCTTCCTACTTCAAAATATTTCTTCTGTCTTGGGGACCATGCCTCAACATCCAGAGATTTAACTTTCAAATCTGCCAGGTCACCAGAGCAGCATTCCAGCGTACGAACCGGAATATCCAGAGAACGGAACAGATCTACTGTGTTCTGCCACAGTTTATCAAACCACATTTTACTTTCTTCCGGCTTGCAGACTACGATCATTTCCTGTTTCTCAAACTGATGGATACGGTAAACACCTCTCTCCTCCAGGCCATGGGCACCTTTCTCCTTACGGAAGCATGGAGAATAGCTGGTGAGTGTTTTCGGAAGTTCTTCCTCTGGAATGATCTGATCAATAAATTTACCGATCATAGAATGCTCACTGGTTCCGATCAGATAAAGATCCTCTCCTTCGATCTTATACATCATAGCATCCATCTCAGCAAAGCTCATAACACCTGTAACAACGTTGCTTCTGATCATGAAAGGTGGTACGCAGTATGTGAAGCCTCTGTTGATCATGAAATCACGGGCATATGCAATAACTGCAGAATGAAGTCTTGCAATATCACCCATGAGATAATAGAAACCATTACCTGCAACACGTCTTGCACTATCAAGATCAATTCCGTCAAAGTTTTCCATAATCTCTGTATGATAAGGAACTTCAAAGTCTGGTACAACCGGCTCGCCAAATTTTTCAATTTCAACATTCTCACTGTCATCTTTACCAATTGGCACAGAAGGATCAATGATATTCGGGATCACCATCATATCTTTCAGGAGCTCATCCTCAACTTCTTTCTCTCTCTTGGAAAGTTCCTCAATACGCTCTCCGGAAGCAGCAACCTGTTTCTTAACTTCCTCTGCTTCTTCTCTCTTGCCCTGTCCCATAAGGGCACCGATCTGTTTGGAAATTTTATTTCTCTCTGCACGAAGTGCTTCTACTTCCTGCTTGATTTCTCTGTTTTCTCTATCCAGCTCCAGAACCTTATCAACCAGTTCCAGCTTGCTGTCCTGGAATTTATTGCGGATATTCTGCTTTACAATCTCTGGATTTTCTCTCACAAATTTAATATCTAACATATCTTCCTCCTGTACTGATACTTTTGTATCTATGATATTTTTACTTGTTTTTATGTTTATTCTTATATTTTTTTATAACAATAATAACTTTTATTGTAGTGCAATGTTATGGTCACATTTATCTGTGCCAGGGCTTATCCTGTAAATGCTTCAGACACACTGCTTCTAAAGATTTTGCAAAATGTATGTCACATCATAATATGCTGCATACTCTCTCTTTGCAAATCGTCCAATATCAATCAGTCTTCCTTCTCAATATTTTCCAGATCAAAATTTACTGCTTTCCGCAAAGCTTCCAGTTCTTCCTGGCTTAGCATCACATAAGACTCTCCCTTTACAATTTCTTTCAGGTAAAGGAAACAATTGTCTCTGCTGTGTACTGCATTCAGAATAACACCAGAATTGTCCTGATCCAGCAAAGCCAGCGCAAAACTGAGCTTACCTCCAACATCATCAAATGCATCATATTTTTCAACACCGTATTTACTGAATAGCGTTTCAAGTCGATGCTTAATAAAACTGAGATCATGTTCGTGATCTTCTTTTGCTTCATAAAGACGATCAATCTGGGCGAATTTACGCAGAAAAACTTTTTCAAGAGATTGAGCGTCTGTGCCTTTCATAAAAACCTTGTATTTACGCTCTAATCGACTGAGCCTCATCTTACTGCTGAATACATTCACCGCCAGAACGATAGTCAGAATCAGCAACAGGATAATGATGATTCCCGGATCAATTCCCAGGCTGTCAAAAATACTGCTCATGCATACTCCTTATCTTATTGATTCAAACAACTCAATGATTCTTTCCAGTTCATCTCTGGAATAGTATTCAATCTCAATCTTTCCCTTATTATTCTTTTTTCTGTGAATAAAGACACGGGAACCTATAATTCCTTTCATCTTTTCTTCCAGACTCTCATAAATCGCATCTTCCGCAGTGTTTACCTGTTTTGGTGCCTTTTTGGGAGGTTCTACAATGTGTTTTACCAATTTTTCTGTTTCTCTGACGCTTAATTTCTCATCAAAAACCTTCATGGCAACATTTGCCTGAACTTCCTTGTCCCCAATTGCCAGAATTGCACGGGCATGTCCTGCAGATATCATCTCATCAATCAACATCTGCTGCACTCTCTCATCCAATTTCAAAAGTCTGAGGGAATTGGTAACAGCAGTTCTGCTTTTAGATACTCTCTCAGCAATATTGTCCTGCTTCAGATGAAATTCATCAATCAGACGTTTATAAGCCATCGCCTCTTCAATGGGATTCAAGTCCTCCCGCTGAATATTCTCTATCAGAGAAATTTCAACGACCTGCTGATCATTAAATTCTTTGATAATTACTGGAACTTCTTTCAAACCAGCCAGTTTTGCCGCTCTCCATCTTCTCTCACCGGCAATAATCTCATAAAAACTGCCCTTGTCGGATACAAGAAGGGGCTGCAGAATTCCATACTGCTTTATAGACTCGGATAATTCCAGCAAAGCATCCTCATCAAACTGTTTACGCGGCTGGCTTCTGTTGGGTTCTACCTTGGAAATCTTTACAAGCATTTCTGTTTTTTTCACAGAAGCCTGGTCTGTATCTTTACTTTCTGTTTTTTCTTTTTTCAGAGATTCCTCTTTATTCTGCGAAGGACTCACAGGCTTCTTTTCCACTGATTTATCAGGAAACAGTGCATCCAAACCTCTTCCAAGTCCACTCCTTTTTACTGCCATTATTCACCCTCCCTGTTTATCACTTCTTCAGCCAGAAGGCGATAGCTCTCTGCACCGGTAGACCTGGGATCATAAATTGTAATCGGCTGTCCGTAGCTTGGTGCTTCTGCAAGTCTTACATTTCTCGGAATGATAGTCTTATAAATATTCTGCTGTAAATTGTCCTTTACATTTTCAACCACCTGCAGAGACAGATTTGTTCTGGCATCATACATGGTAAATACCACTCCCTCAATTTCAAGGTTGTTATTTAGCCTGTCCTTAACCAGCTCAATGGTGTGAATCAACTGAGACAATCCTTCCAGAGCATAATATTCGCACTGAATCGGAACCAGAACAGATGTAGCTGCAGTAAGAGCATTAATCGTAAGCATATTTAAAGAAGGAGGACAGTCAATGATAATATAATCATAATTATCCTTTATTTTATCCGTAATTTCTTTTAATATGTATTCTTTATTATCAATTCCTACCAGTTCAATTTCTGCACCGGACAGATTCACATTGGATGGAATCAGATCAACTTTTTCCACTACATCCTTTACAATAGTTTTCTCTACATCTGACTGCCCCACCAGAAGCTCATATAAAGTATTTTCGACGGAATTCTTATCCACGCCTAAGCCGCTGGTAGTGTTTCCCTGGGGATCCATGTCAATTGTCAGAACTTTTTTTCCTTTTTCTGCAAGGCATGCTGAAAGATTGATCGCTGTGGTAGATTTACCAACGCCACCTTTCTGGTTTGCAACTGCTATAGTTCTGCCCAATACCAACCCTCCCTTTCCATTATTTGATAGCATATCAGATAGCTTCTGATATTGTCGTTACATCACTTGATCACTGTCAGAAAATATTCTGATGTTAGTATAGAGAATAGCTTTTCTTTGCACCCTTTAATAGTAGAACAAAATATTTTTACTGACATTATGGATATGATATCAGGGGCAAAAGTTCAAAAGGCTATTCATGCTTGCATGATAAGGCTTTTAAACTTGGGGCCCGCCGAACATGAGGAAGTAGCGATTTACACAGTAAATCAGCGGATTCCGAATGTTCGAGAATTGCGGGAGCAGCTCCGCTGCGAAGCAATTCGTGGATATCAAGTTAGGGGCAAAATACCTTTTGACCCTAACATCATGAATATTATAACACTTTTAAAATTATCCTGCCACATAATGTTTCACGTGAAACATAGAAAATGCAATTTTATTTTATCATATTATTGTTTATTTTTGTATTTCTTATAAATTATCCCCACCTTTTCTTTTTTTAGACGTTTTTGAATAAAATATTTAAATTCCGACCTTTATGCCTTGACTTTACATTATTTTTAAAAAATGTTTGAAAAGATTTTCTGCAAGATATTCGTCTCAATTTGTGGCAGATTTTGTCCGAATGAGGGCATTAATACTCATATTTCTTATCCCCTCTTCCTTTCATTTGTTTCAGTTTCCTGCGAAAATTATTGTAAAATTTCACTGTAAGGCGTATAATAATTATACAATCATAAGGAGGTCCTCTATAATGAAAGATAGTAAACACAAGCTTTTGACTCTAGCCGCATTAACTACGATTGCAGCTGGTGTTGTACATGTTGCCAATAGAGTAATCGTTGCCTCTTCACAATTGAAAGAAATGCTTGATTTTTCTAACCATAACTATTACGATTGGCGTTTTGGGAAAATTTATTATACAAAAAAAGGAACAGGTTCACCACTTTTATTAATTCACGATACCATGCCAGGTGCTAGCGGTTATGAATGGTCCCGCATTGAAAAGCAATTAGCTCAAGAGCATACAGTTTATACTATTGATTTATTAGGATGTGGACGTTCAGAGAAAGCCGGAATTACATATACAAACTTTCTTTTTGTTCAGATCATATGTGATTTCATCAAAAATGTTATTAAAGAAAAGACAGACATTATTGCCAGCGGTTTCTCATGTTCTTTTGTCACTACTGCTGCAGCCTATGATAAAGAAATCTTTAATAAAATCATGTTTATTAATCCTGTAAACATGAATTCATTAGCCCAGAGTACTACAAAAAAAGATAAGCTTTTTAAATTTCTTATTGAACTTCCGATATTTGGAACACTGGTATATCATATAATTGTTTCACGTGAAACAATTAGCGATTTCTTTCTGAATAATTTTTATTATAATCCGTTCCATGTAGATGGAGATGTATTAGATGCATATTATGAAGCATCGCATAGAGGTGGCTATTATGCAAAGTATTTGTATTCCAGTCATAGTGCTAAATATATGAATATTAACATCCGTCATGCTTTGGCATCTTTAGATAACAGTATTTATATCGTAGAAGGTGAGGATGAACCAAATGGAAAAGTTATTATAGATGATTATTGCAAGACCAATCCAGCAATTGAGTCTGCTGTTATCCCTTGTTCCAAGCATTTCCCACATATAGAAAACGTCGAAGGCTTTTTGGAACAGGTAGGCACTTTTTTTAATTAAAGCTTGTTCAAAAAGGATTCTTAAGGATAGTATTTAAGCTACGATAACTGGACTCAAATAAAATCCTCTATAAAGTAGGACATGTAAATGTAGATTATGGATACCCTTTCAATACATTCTTATAAATAGTTTTCACAACAAAAACTCCTAAAATCATTTTATATATGGTTTCAGGAGTTTTTTATTATATTTTCGTACTTTATTATTCAGTTCACATTAAATCTCTTCAAAAGAAAGTTATTTAAGAACACATATGACATAGGAATAGTGTTTTATGTATTATACATTATGCATTAAGTACTTTTTATAGTACTCTGTATGTTTACAGTACATTTTATTGTACTTTTTATTATTTTCTGTCATATTTACTCTTTTAAGGGTGTTAAATAGGCCTTGGCTCTTATAACTTTTTCCATACAAAGCTGTTATAGGCAAAAGGTATTTTGTCCGGATGAAGGCGTAGCGGTGGCTACGACGACTGACTTAGGCGCAGCATATGAAAAATCAGGCAAGTCAATATGGCGGTTACTTAATATCCGCTGTACTAGGCCCTTTTAATAATAGGAATTTTATTGCAATCTCCTATAAATACCAAAAAGGAACAACCCTTAAAGATTGTTCCTTTTCCTACCATATCTTCTTTTTTATCCAGTACAGCCAATATTAAGCAACCACCATATTTGCTTTCAAAATCATGCAGTTTTATCCGTATTTCCAGTACTTT
>CAKRRX010000125.1 GCA_934394595.1 uncultured Blautia sp.
ATTCAAACCGATATCATCTTCAACAATCAGTAATTGCTCCATATATCTCACTCCCTCGTTATTCAAATGCCACCATTGTTTCCTTGGGCAATTTTTCGTTCTCACAGTTCAGAAGATAGGCTATTGGCTATTGCGCTGTTTGCAAATTTGTTTGTTTTCACTGTATCCCAATCAGCAAGCCGGATGATCTTTGCTGTCTCGTTTTTTTTCGTTCTTAATTGTATCATGCTAATGTAAAGAAATCCATATTCTCTGAAAAGTTGTCCTGTTTTTTGAAACAGGGTTGTCCTCCGATTAGCCTGTTTTTTGAAAAATCCGGCATAACCATAGTAGAAAGAGTCAAACACCTGCCAATGTTTGTTTTCTACTCTTTGACATTCAAGCTAAGATAAATGAAAAAACATAAAAATACATCTTGATTTTCATGAATACTTATGATATGATACCGCTCAAAGAAAAGGGAGTAGCGGCCACGAAGAGATAAATGGAAAATCATTTTTTTCTGAATGGTGCATAAATGCGTCAGAACGGTAGATGAAACTACCCGCATTATGAGATAAACAGCGAGACTTTTATTTCAGGCATTATAACAGTGCCTGGGATAAAAGTCTTTTTTTATTTTCCCTTTTTGAAAACTATTGTTGGTAAGAGAGATGGAGGAGAAAAATGAGTAAGCGAAATGGAAAAATGAAATATCTGGCAATCGGTGCTGCCGGGCTTATAGTGGCAGGGGGATTAGCGCTGGATGCAACTTACCAGATTCAGGAGCAGGAACAGGCAGTACTTACAACCTTTGGAGTGCCAAAGGCAGTGACTGAAACGGGATTACATTTCAAAGTTCCTTTTGTACAGCAGGTGCAGAAGGTAAATACCACGATCCAGGGATTTCCAATCGGATACAGTATGGGAAACAATGCGGTGGTGGAAAATGAAGGAATCATGATCACTTCGGATTACAATTTTATTGATGTGGATTTCTTTGTAGAATATCGAATTTCAGAGCCTGTAAAATATCTTTACACCTCTGAGCAGCCGGAAGAAATTTTAAAAAATATAGCGCAAAGCTGTATTCGAACTGTGATAGCAAGCTATAACGTGGATGAGGTTCTGACAACCGGAAAAGGAGAAATCCAGAGCAGGATCAAAGAGATGATTTTAAATCAGATGGAGGAACAGGACCTGGGGATTCAATTGGTTAATATAACAATACAGGATTCAGAGCCGCCTACAGCAGAAGTGATGAAAGCATTTAAAGAAGTGGAAACTGCGAAACAGGGAAAGGAAACGGCTCTTAATAATGCAAATAAATACAGGAACGAAAAGCTTCCTGAGGCGCAAGCTCAGGCGGACCAGATCATTCAGGATGCCCAGGCACAAAAACAGGTGAGAATCAATGAGGCAGAAGCAGAGGTGGCAAGATTCAATGCAATGTATGAGGAATATGTGAAGAATCCTGAGACTACAAAAATGCGTATGTTTTATGAAACTATGGAAGATGTGCTGCCTGGTATGAAAATCGTGATCGACAACGGAAGTGGTGTGGAAAAGATCCTGCCCCTTGATTCTTTTTCCGGAGATTGGGAAACAGCAGAAGATATAAATGAGGAAACTGAGTAAATTCAAGATAAGTGTCTGATAGAAAGGATAAAAATTATGAAGATGAAAAAAGTTGTATTTATAACAGGCGTTCTTGCGGTAGCAGTAATCGGTTCTTCTATAACCGTAACCAGGCAAAACGAATACAAGCTGATCCGTCAGTTTGGTAAGGTTGACAGAGTGATCAGCGAACCGGGAATCAGCTTTAGAATTCCGTTTATTGAAAGGACACAGTCTTTACCAAAGGAGACATTGCTGTACGATTTAGAGGCATCTGATGTGATTACCAAGGACAAGAAGACCATGATCAGTGACAGCTATGTTTTGTGGAAAATTACAGACCCCCTTAAATTTGCCCAGACCTTGAATTCTTCTCTGGAAAACAGTGAGAGCCGAATTAATACGGCTGTATATAATGCTACAAAAAATGTGATCAGCAGTCTTTCTCAGGACAGAGTGATCACAAGCCGTGACGGAGAATTGTCAGATATGGTGATGGAAGCCATTGGAGATAATATGGAACAATACGGCATAGAACTGGTTAAATTTGAAACAAAACAACTGGATCTGCCGGACGATAACAAGACAGCTGTGTATGAGAGAATGATTTCGGAGCGTGATAATATTGCTGCTACATATAAAGCAGAAGGTGATTCAGAAGCAAAGGTAATTCAGAATAAGACGGATAAGGAAGTGACCATTCAGATTTCAGATGCGAAAAAGCAGGCTGAGATTTTGCAGGCAGAAGGGGAACAGGAATATATGAAAATTCTTTCCCAGGCGTATGAGGAAGAAGAGAGAAGAGAATTTTATTCCTTTGTAAGAAGCCTTGAAGCACTGAAAGCTTCTATGCAGGGGGAAAATAAGACCGTTATTTTGTCATCTGATTCCCCCATTGCCCAGATTTTTGAGGGGAAATAATAAAAAATCTTGCATCTGTCGGCTATGACGTATATCATATGTAACATAAGGAGTGACAAAAGATGGCGATAGTAAGAAAACACATCTATTTTTCCGGACAGGTGCAGGGAGTTGGATTTCGTTACCGTGCAAAGAATGCGGCGAGAGCTAATGATCTTACCGGCTGGGTGGACAATCTATGGGATGGCAGAGTGGAGATGGAAGTCCAGGGAGAGCTTTCCGCAATTGAGCGGATGATTCAGGAAATTGAGATGGGAAGTTTTATCCGGATTGAGAATTACCAGATGGAGGATCTGCCGGTGGATGAAAGTGAGTGGAGCTTTTATTCGAAATGAAATGGGATGCCAGAAGCGAAGAGAATTTTGCTTCTGGTATTTTTGAGTGAATAGCACTGCAGATAGTTAAGCGGATATTTGCAACCCCAGCAGGGGACTTACTTGATTCGGTTAAAAAACAGGATTGACAATCAGGAACCCGACCCTTATAATTAGTTCGTGTACGAACAGTTCGAATCCGAACAGTTCATGCATGAACTATTATTTTGTCCGGAAATATATGAAAGAAGGGAAAAATGGAGAAAAATAAGAAAACCGGCCCTGATGAGTGCTGCTGGACTGAACGGCATATAGGATATGAGGTCCGTATCCTCAATCAGATCATTGGACGCCTGGTGAATTCGTATCAGTCCAAGGTGGATGAAAAAGCCGGAATCAACCGTATGCAGGGGTGGATCATTGGGTATCTGTACCGGCATTCAGAAGAGGCTGTTTTTCAGAAAGACCTGGAAGCAGAATTTCAGATGGCCCGTTCTACTGCTTCAGGAATCCTTCAGGCAATGGAGAAGAAAGGGCTCATTACCAGAGAATCTATTCCAAGAGATGCCAGACTGAAGCGTCTGGTGCTTACGGAAAAGGGAATGGAATTTCAGATGGAAATTATGGAGAATTTTGACCGGATCCAGAAAGTGCTAAAGTCTGATATTCCTCAGGAAAAACTGGAATGCTTCATGGAAGTTCTGGACATGATCCGGGAAAATGCCCAAAGAGAGTGCAGTCTGCGGGATGAAAACTAACACAAAACAGAAAGGGGAGAACCTGATGATAAAGACATTACTTGCCCAGGTGAAGGAATTCAAGAAGGCCTCCTTCCTCACTCCTGTATTTATGATACTGGAGGTAGTGGTTGAGACACTGATTCCTCTTGTAATGGCAGATATGATCGATAACGGTGTGGAAGCCGGAAATGTCAGCTACCTTTACAGGAAAGGTGCCATTATGGCCCTTCTTGCGGTTGCAGGGCTTGTTACAGGTATTTTAGGCGGTAAATACGGAGCATATGCATCCTCCGGTTTTGCACGTAACCTGCGAAAGGCCATGTATACCAACATTCAGACATTTTCATTTTCAAATATTGACAAATTCAGCACAGCCAGTCTGATCACACGTCTGACTACAGATGTGACCAATCTGCAGAATGCATACCAGATGATCCTGCGTATGTGTACCCGTGCCCCGGCCAGCCTGATCTGTGCCATGGCTATGGCGTTTATGATCAATGCAAAGATTGCCAGTATTTATCTGATCGCTGTTATTTTTCTGGGATGTTTCCTTGTATTTATTATGAAGAAAGCAACAAAATATTTCCAGGAAGTGTTTGAAAAATATGACGATCTGAATGCAAGCGTGCAGGAAAATATTAATGCAGTCCGCGTTGTAAAAGCTTATGTACGGGAAGGATATGAGACTACCAAATTCCAGAAGGCCTGTAATAAGGTTTATGAGATGTTCGTAAAAGCTGAGAAGTTGGTTGTTATGAACATGCCGGTGATGCAGTTTACCGTATATGCATGTATTCTTGGAATCAGCTGGCTGGGTGCGAATATGATTGTTGGAGGCAGCCTGACTACCGGTGAATTGATGAGCCTTCTTACATATTGCATGAATATTCTGATGAGCCTTATGATGCTTTCCATGGTATTTGTTATGATCACCATGAGTGCTGCAAGTGCAGAACGTGTCACGGAAGTTATCAACGAAACAGCAGACCTTGCAGATCCTCAGAATCCAGTTATGGAAGTGGCAGATGGAAGTATTGTTTTTGACCATGTGGATTTCAGTTATAAGAAAAACAGCCAGGAGCCTGTGCTGAAGGATATCAATCTTTCCATTCGTGCAGGAGAGACCATTGGTATCATCGGAGGCACGGGAAGTGCCAAATCCAGTCTGGTGAACCTGATCAGCCGTCTTTATGATGTAAGTGCCGGTTCTGTGAAGGTAGGAGGCGTAGATGTGCGGGAATATCATATGGACAGCCTGCGTAACCAGGTGGCAGTTGTGCTTCAGAAAAATGTACTGTTTTCCGGCACGATTCTGGAAAATCTGCGCTGGGGTAACAAAGAGGCTTCTGAGGAAGAGTGCAAAAGAGTCTGTGAGCTTGCCTGTGCAGATGATTTCATTGAGAAGATGCCGGACAAATATCATACCTACATTGAACAGGGAGGGACTAACGTTTCTGGTGGACAGAAGCAGCGTCTGTGTATTGCCAGGGCTCTTCTGAAAAAACCGAAGGTATTGATCCTGGATGATTCCACAAGTGCAGTGGATACTGCTACAGATGCCCGTATCCGCAGGGCTTTTGCAGAAGAAATCCCGGATACTACCAAGCTGATCATCGCACAGCGTATTTCCAGTATCCAGAGTGCAGACCGCATTGTTGTTATGGATGAAGGTCGTGTAAGCGGATTTGGAACCCATGAGGAACTGATGAAGACCAACGTAATTTATCAGGATGTATATAATTCACAGATAAAGGGCGGCGGAGATTTTGATGAAAACAAAGGAGGTGAACTGGCATGAGTAACAGTAAACCGGTAAAAGGTCCGGGACGCGGCGGCGCTGCTTTTCGTTCCGGCCCTATGGTAGAAAATCCAGGCAAAATGCTTGGAAGACTGCTGGCTTATATTTTTAAGAATTACAGGATACATATTATTGTGGTAGTGATCGGAATTGTGGTCAGTGTTCTGGCAAATGTGCAGGGAACTATGTTTATGAAGACCCTGATCGATCAGTACATCATGCCCCTTCTGAAAAGTGAGACTCCGGATTTCCATCCTCTTGCAATGGCAATTTTACGTGTGGCCTGTTTTTATGCCATTGGTGTGGTCTGTACTTACACCTACAACCGTCTGATGATTTATGTCAGCCAGGGAACCCTTCGCAATCTTCGAAATGAGATGTTTGAGCGTATGGAGACCCTGCCTGTAAAATATTTTGACACACATGCCCATGGGGATATCATGTCTATCTATACCAATGACATTGATACTTTACGGCAGATGATCAGCCAGAGTATTCCACAGCTGATTTCCAGTGTGATCACGATAGTCAGTGTGCTGGTCAGTATGCTTATCCTGAACATACCGCTTACTCTTGTGACCCTGTTTATGGTAGGGGTTATGCTGGTGGCAAGTAAGAAACTTGCAGGGCTCAGTGGGAAATATTTTATGGAGCAGCAGAAGAATCTTGGTATTGTAAATGGTTATATCGAGGAGATGATGAACGGCCAGAAGGTGGTAAAAGTATTCTGCCATGAGGAAGAGAGCCTTGATAAGTTTAATGAACTGAATGACCAGCTTTTTGAAAGCGCCAACAATGCCAATAAATTTGCCAATGTGCTGATGCCTACCTGTGCGCAGATCGGAAATATCAGCTATGTACTTTGTGCCATCACAGGGGGTGTCCTTGCGGTAAATGGAATCGGCGGCTTTACCCTGGGCGGTCTGGCCAGCTTCCTTACGTTTAATAAAAGCTTCAGCCAGCCGATCAACCAGGTCAGTCAGCAGTTTAACAGTATTGTCATGGCTCTTGCAGGCGCAAAACGTATCTTTGATCTTCTGGATGAAAAGCCGGAGGTAGATGAGGGATATGTGACTCTGGTAAATGTAAAAGAAGAGAACGGAAAGCTTGTGGAATCAGAAAAGCGTACCGGACGCTGGGCCTGGAAGCATTATCACAAGGCTACCGGCGTTACAGATTATATTGAGTTAAAAGGTGATATTGTGCTGGATGGAGTGGATTTTGGATATCGTGATGACAAGATTGTCCTTCATGATGTGAAAATGTACGCAAAGCCAGGACAAAAAATCGCATTTGTAGGTTCTACCGGTGCCGGTAAGACTACGATCACCAACCTTCTGAACCGGTTCTATGATATTCAGGATGGTAAGATCCGTTATGATGGAATCAACATCAATAAGATCAAAAAAGGTGACCTGAGACGTTCTATGGGAATTGTGCTTCAGGATACGAATCTGTTTACGGATACGGTCATGGAGAATATTCGTTACGGAAAGCTGGATGCCACAGATGAGGAAGTGATCGCAGCAGCCAGGCTGGCTAATGCAGATGGGTTTATCCGGAGGCTTCCAGAGGGATATCATACCATGCTTCGAGGCAATGGTGCCAACTTGAGCCAGGGGCAGAGACAGCTTCTTGCTATTGCAAGGGCAGCAGTTGCAGATCCACCGGTGCTGATCCTGGATGAGGCTACCAGTTCCATTGATACCCGTACTGAGAAACTGGTGCAGGATGGGATGGATAAGCTGATGGAAGGCAGAACGACATTTGCCATTGCCCACAGACTTTCTACAGTAAGAAACAGTGATTGTATTATGGTTCTGGAGCAGGGAAGAGTGATCGAGAGAGGATCTCATGAGGAATTGATTGCACAGAAAGGGAAGTATTATCAGCTGTACAATGGATAA
>CAKRRX010000126.1 GCA_934394595.1 uncultured Blautia sp.
AATGTGATCGGTCCGGAGAACTACAAGGTGTCTTATGGCAGAGACGGAAAGAGCATCGGAAAACATCAGCTGGTGATTTCGTTCCAGGGAAAATACAGTGGCTCTGTGACTAAAACTTACACCATAAAGCCAAGAGGAACCTCCATCAAAAAGCTTACGAAACTTTCCAAGGGCTTTACCGTAAAATGGAGTAAGGTAAGCTCTGCTACAGGCTACCAGATCCAGTATTCCACAAACAAGAAGTTTAAAAAGAGTTCTTTATCTACCATCAGAAAGAGAACAGCCACTTCTTCCAAGGTAAGATCTTTAAGAGGAAAAAAGAAATATTACGTAAGAATTCGTACTTATAAGAAGGTTGGCGGAACAACCTATTATTCCGCATGGTCTTCTGCAAAGGCAGTTACCACAAAGAGATAAACAGGTGATTTTCATCACAGATTATAGTTAAAGCGGTGGAGTGATCCACCGCTTTCATTTTCGCCTATTCTTCTCCGGCGTCTATGGCTGGGGTATAGAAAGTAAAAACATCATTGGGGGTACATTTCAGGATATTGCATAAATTTTCGATAGTTGCAGTGGTGATGTTCTTGTTGTGCTTGAGATTGTAGATGGTTTTTGAAGGGATTCGGTGCTTTTCAATCAGAGTATAGGTGGTCACGCCGCGAGCCTTCATTGTTTCCCATAAGGGTTCGTAAGATACCATATATAATTCCTCCTTTAAATCACATTGTATAAAGGCGGACGAAATGTTCCTATACCGATAAAAGTCGGCATAAACCCATTGACTATGCCGATTATAATCGGTATAATAAATGTAAAAACAAGAGTCCATTTTATGGAAAAAAAGGAAAGGGGCGGAGGAGGAAAAAAGAGCATCGCAGCACAAGTGAAAAAGAAAAATCAGGAGGAAAAGTAAAATGAAAAGGACGAAAAACATTTTATGCAGCTTACTGGCTTGCCTTCTTGTTATTCTGGCAGTGCCCACAGCCGTAAGTGCAGCAGCGAAGAAACCGTCCTGTGCCAAGAAGCAGACAGTTGAATTTGAAAAACAGGGGCATCTGACACCGAAAATGGGCGACCAGTCTGTACTGACCGGGGATATGCTTAAGATTAAAAATCTGTCCAGGACAGCGAAGATCACAAAGCTGAAATCATCAAACAAGATGTTCGTTGTTAAGGCAGAAAACGGTGGTGTAGCTGTATTTGCACCTGGAAATAAGGTTAAGACCGGCGATCAGACCAAGGTTACCTTTACCGTAAGGCAGAATGGAAAGAGTTATAAGATGTCCTGTCTGGTAACCTTTAAGCAGACTGCCTGCTTTAAGAATTTCAAGATTGGAAGCAAGGACTATGCCAAAACAGTAAATGGATACTGGATGACCGGTGCGAAAATTGCGCGAAAAAATAAGATCAAAATTTCTATCACGCCAAAGAGCGCATACAAGGTTGATTCTATTGTGGTCACTTATAAAAATGGAACCGAAAAGCCTGTCAAGAACGGAAAAACAATATCTCTGAAAAATGCGTCAAATATTCATGTAAGCTATCATGAGAAGAAAAGTCCGAAGAATTACAGAGAAGTAAATCTTTATTTGTGGTAAGGAAAAGGAGAGAAAGAGATGAAAAAGTTAAGAGGAATAATATGTAGTTTTGTGGCTTGCCTTCTTGTTATTCTGGCAGTGCCCACAGCCGTAAGTGCAGCAGCAAAGAAACCAGTTTGTCCAAAAACACAGACGCTTCAGTATTACAGAGCCTATTTGGGGGGCAACAGCGCGCAGCGATCCTTTGGAACTGGGTATATTTACATTAAGAATCTTTCCCGAAATGCAAAGATCACCAATGTAAAGTCTTCTAACAAACATTATACAGCTACCAGAGAAAAAGGTATGAATGCAATTTATGTGAGGGAGACTCAGAAAACCCAGAGAGATTCCAAATATGATGTAAAAGACGGTGAAACCACAAAGCTTTCCTTTACTGTAAAGCAGAATGGAAAGAGCTATCGTCTGTCCTGCAAGGTGACCTTCAAAGCTCATGAGCAGGTTTTCAAAACCTTTAAGATTGGGTCAAAGGATTTGGCATCCCTTACAAAAGGCTACTGGTGTGTAAGTTATAAAGATCTTGCGAAAAAAGGAAAAGCGAAAATCCAGATTCAGACAACAAAGAATTACAAAATTGATTCTATTCAGGTTGTCTATAGAAAAGGTGAAAAGTTCACAAGCAAAATAGTTAAGAACGGGTCAAAAATCTCTCTGAAAAATCTGGCATTCTTTTCTGTGGATTATCACACTACCGTAAGACCGAAATATTATAAGAAACCAAGCGCCGGTACCTATGTATATTTCTATGGTGGTACAGTTGAGAGTCCACTGTACGAAAGCTTTCAGTTGAATATGCTGTAAAAACGGTATTGTGAAGGTGTTTGTTTTCGAACATCGGATATTCAAACAACTGTCTGATAAATAAGCAGAAAATTAAAAATAGGACAAAAAGGACTGTCAGCTGGCAGTCCTTTTTTAGAAAGAGGTACTTATGAAAAAGAGATTGATTGCACTTGGTGCAGCCCTTTGCATGGTTTTTACACCTGCAGCCACAATAACAGGAACAAATGTCTGGGCAGCAGAAACTGAAATGACAGAGGGGGGAGGAAAAACAGCTTCCGAAAATCCGGCTCCCACAAAGGCACCAGCTTCCACGAAGCCGGTGGTCAAAAACGGACTGGTTAAAGAAGACGGAGGGTATGTCTATTACAAAAACGGGAAGATATTAAAGAATGCCTGGAAAAAAGTCCACAGGGCGAAATATTATTTTGGAAAGAACGGATATGCATATACAGGCGCAAGACGGCTGAATGGTAAGGTGTATGTTTTTGACAGCACCGGAAAGCTGCGCCGTCCGTCCAAGGCTACGGTTATGAAGTCCGGAAAGTATACTTATTATGTAATGCCAAACGGACAGGCAAAAACCGGCTGGTTCATGGTGGGTTCCAAGCTGTACAGAGCGGACATAAAGGGTCGTCTCAGTGTGAGCAGAACGTATAAAGGAATTTCTTTTAACAAAAAGGGGTATGCAAAATCCAATCTGAATTCCAAATTGAAAAAAGAGGTTATGCGTACCGTTTCCAGAATCACCACACCAGACATGTCAAAGTACCAGAAGCTTTACGCATGCTGGCGCTATCTTACTTCCGGCAATTTCTACTATGGCGGCTATGATCCGGATTTCAGTGACAAGGACTGGTACAAAGAAGAAGCTTACGACATGCTGATGTCCGGTGGTGGAAACTGCTATGGATTTGCCTGTACCTTTGCAGCTCTTGCAAAAGAGGTGGGATTTGATCCCTATGTAGTTGCCGGCCGTGTAAGCGGAACCAGGGACGGAGCTGCCGATGGCCTGACCCGTCACGGATGGGTGATGATCGACGGCTGCTATTACGATCCGGAAGGACAGTATGCAGGCTGGTTCAAGGGTGTGTATGGGGAAGGAAGCTATAATATTGCCCACACAGTTCAGAGATATACGAGATTTACATATTAAGGGAGGATCCTATGAAAAAATGGAAAAATGCAGGTCTGCTTTTTCTGGCAGCTACCGTAACCTGTTGCTCCACTGTTTATGCAGCCTCTGATTATATTATTGCCGACAGCAACAGTCGATATTTGACCTACGAGGATGTTGGTTCTCTTTCTCTTCAGCAGGTCAACTATGCAAAAAATGAGATTTTTGCACGCCGGGGACGCAAGTTTGCCTCCACAGAATTACAGAACTATTTTAACAGTCAGGACTGGTACACCGGTATTTATGAACCTGCAGATTTTGACAACAATTCCGCTGCTTATTTAAACGACTATGAGATCAAAAATGCGGATTTCCTCGCATCTGTGGAATTTTCCATAGACCCAAACGGCTATCAGCTGGATGCTGCACCGGAAATTCCAGGCACAGGAGAGGTTACAGATGTGTATGCAGAGGTAGTGGCGGATTATGCGGCTAGTTATGCAAATGGTTTTGAAAATATGGGTTCTTATGTATCTTCTTTCTTTTCATCAGGATACAGGCCTGCTGGTTGTGACAAAGTTTGCTATACCTACTATGATTTTGCCAATGATCAATTACCGGAGCTATTAATTTCTGCATATTATAAAGAATCCAACACTTATGCGATTGTAGATGCATTTGGCACAGACGGTACTACGGTGTCAAAGCTATTGGGAAAAGAAGAAGACGGTGGAGTTCCATATATAAATTATATCTTTTCCGACAATAATATGATCCTGGCCCGCTGGGCTACCAGCGGTATGTCACACATTGGAGATGAAATTTTTGAATTGGTCCCCGGGGCTGCGGTTGCAAAGTATGTGTTTGGCATTCAATACGATGGACAGGGAAACTGTTATCGAACCGATACAGACGATTGGGAAAATGCCTACCGTATTCAACCCTTTGAATACACAGATATCCTTGATTCCTATCAGCCTCGTGAAGATGTGAAGTTTGAATGGAAGGATTTTTGATTTATGAAAAAATGGAAAAACACATGTCTGCTTTTTCTGGCAGCTACGGTAACCTGTTGTTCCACTGTTTACGCAGCTTCTGATTATATCATTGCGGACAGCAACAGTCGATATTTGACTTACGAGGATGTTGGCTCTCTTTCTCTTCAGCAGGTGAACTATGCAAAAAATGAAATTTTTGCACGTCATGGACGCAAGTTTGTTTCCGCAGAATTGCAGAATTATTTTAATAGTCAGGACTGGTACACCGGTACTTATGAGCCGGAATATTTCGACAACAATACCGCCGCTTTTTTTAACGACTATGAGATCAGAAATGCGGATTTCCTTGCGTCTGTGGAATTTTCCATAGATCCAAATGGATACCAGCTGGATGCTGCACCGGAAATTCCAGGCACAGGAGAGGTTACGGATGTGTATGCGGGGATTTTGGCGGACTATTCATCCAGCTATGCAAATGGTTTTAAAAATATGGGTTCTTATGTATCTTCTTTCTTTTCACCAGGATTCAGACCAGCTAATTATGACAAAATTTGCTATACCTACTACGATTTTGCAGATGATCAACTACCGGAGCTGTTAATTTCTGCATATTATAAAGGTTCTGACACTTATGCGATTGTGGATGCTTTTGGCACAGACGGTACTACGGTGTCAAAGCTATTGGGAGATACTACTGGAAAATGTGATAATTCATATGTGGATTATATCTTTTCGGAAAATAACATGGTATGCGCACATTGGTCTAGCGGTGGTATGTCAAGCGGAGGAGATGACGTATATGAATTGATTCCCGGAGCTGCAACTGCAAAGCATTTGTTTAGCCTTAATTACAATGGCTCAGGAAATTGTTACCGAAATGATACGGAAGATCCGGAAAATGCCTATCAGATTCAGTCTTTTGAATACACAGATATCCGTGATTCCTATCAGCCCCGTGAAGACGTGAAGTTTGAATGGAGGGATTTTTAATCTATGAAAAAGAATATCAAAAGAGCGGCAGTTTCTCTGTTGGTTGGAGCACTGGTTTTGCCGGCAAGCACAGCTACAGCTGCTGAAAATACAGAAAACACCAATGAAAAATGGTTTCCAATATCAGTTTCTTCAATAGATAGCAACCATAATCTGATCAGTGATTTTTCCTATGTATATGATGAAAATGGCCGTGTGGTTGAGAGTCCCGTCAAATTATCTGACATTGTAAATGAGATGGTAGATGGCAATGCTTACTGGGAAGAGTTTAAAAAAATTGCAGATGTCCAGGGAACTTATGATGGGCAGTATGCTTATAACCCAATAGGGTATCGTTATGTTTACAATGAGGATGGGACAGTAAATGAGTACAAACGTCGTATTTCAACGGAAGCCATTGACAGCTATCCCTATATCTTTCCCAATTATGCAGATGCGAATTCTTTGAAATATAGCAATTTAGAAAGCCAGCTTATGTATCGGGAGGACCCGGAAACCTATTCTGTTTTGACTTATAGCCATGGTTATCTCACTGCTGTTACGGAGATTTGTTACATAGAGCAGGAATTGTGGGATAAACTTTTTGAGGTTGCGAGTCTTACCGGAAGGGAATCCGGGACTAAGGAAGAGTATGATAATGCCCAGTATTATAATGGATCCCCTTACAATCAATATAATTTTTATTATCTTGCCTACGGTGGAATAATGCTGGAATATAAAGATTGTGATGTCCTGGAAGGAAATGAACCGGGAACAGAAAACCGTCTGAATACGGATAAGTATGATCATACTCTTTTTAATCCATTTACTGAGGAATATTATTACAATGAGTATGATGAAAATGGCAATCTGCTTTACCGTGTATGTTATACAGAACATGAGAATGTTTCCTACTCACAGCCTTTCTCAAGTTCCTCTCTTATGGGAAATTATGAAATGAAAACGGTGGAGCGTATACGAAATATACAGCAAATTGACCGCTATACCTATGCCTACGGGGATCCTGCAAAATACAACAGTGATCCTGACAGTTTCCAGAAGAGCATCTGTGATAAGAGCCTTGCTGATATTGTCAATATTGTAGAAGGTAATGCCTCATTTTTGAATTCCTGTACAACAGAAGCTGCTTATCTGGAGCAGGCAAAGGCTGGTATTACACAAGAGCCTGCATGGGGAGCAGCATTTGAAGAAGACTGGGACGAGGAAGAGGACTGGGACGATGAGGAAGATTGGGACGAAGAAGAGCATTATGGCAGTGCAAATGATCGTATCCGGACTATGACACATTATTAATCTATTGGGATCAGGCAGTGGTCAAGTTCACTGTAAAATTAATAGGGAAAATGGAGGAGAACCGCAAACCTGTGGTTCTCCTTCACATTTTCTCCCCCATTTCCCCACAAAATGAACACAACTTTCCCATGAATTGAACACATTCTATCTGTATAGTATTACCCATAAGGAACAGAAAAACAAAGACGATTCGAAAGGCGGGAAGAGCTGCTTTTTGAATCACAGGAGTAAATAAAGAAAGGAATTATGGGTATGAAACGTAGATATTTAGCAGTTTTAATGGGAGTTATGGTAGCAGCGACATCAGTGCCGGCAGTGGCATATGCAGAGAGTACACAGACAGAGACAGCACAGGAAAATACAGATGCAGACAGTACAGCGGAAGATGCGAAAGCCGGGGATGCCAAAGAAGCCCAGGATCAGGATGAAGATACCATCTGGGGCGAGGTAAAA
>CAKRRX010000127.1 GCA_934394595.1 uncultured Blautia sp.
GCAAGCGCAGGTACCTTTGTATCAATCCCCTGACAGATGTAGTAAAAACAGGAATATACTACATAGGAATCGTCATCAAGCCCCTTTTTCGTGTAGATATCACCAGCTTCATACCCTTCAATGTACTTAGCATTGGTAATCTTAGACTCGTCTGCCGGTGCAAGATTATCTACCAATGTACGCAGTGTGGTAATATCTTTATCCCCCAGAGCTGTGTAATAGCTCTTGATCAATGAAGTAATCTCTTCATTAGCTTTTTCCATGGGATTGGCGTCTTTCTTCCCGTCAGTCTCCCCATCATTTGCCGGAGAAGAAGGAACATTTCCCTGGTCGTTGTCTGCTGTTACCTGCTCATCGGCTGTATCCTTGCTGGAATCGCCCTTCCCGCTTCCCATAAATGCACGGATACCGAAAAACAGGACAACCACGATTAACAGAATCGCTCCGCCAAGCATAAAATAGCGAAGGTTATCTGATAACCATTCTCTGAAATTATCCAAGTTCTTGTCCTCCTTAATACAACGCACCGGAACGCCCGATCGTTCCAGGCAATACGCCTGAAGGGAATCGAACCCCCGCACATGGTACCGGAAACCACTGCTCTATCCACTGAGCTACAGGCGCATATTCGAAGACTCATTTTCTGCACGGACCAGTGTGGTCGCAGAATTCATGGTCTTGCAGGCTTTTCAGCCTAATGAGTTGTTTTTGGATGTTGTTGAATTATCAATGTACAACTTGTAATTTATATGAATTTCAACAGTACTCAGTATACCATAATTTCCTATGAATGTAAAGTTTTTTCTTTTGCAGGTACTGTTTACACCATATCTGCATTTCTTTTGGAAACAGTAATTCTGTATTATATACTTTTAAAGTCTTCTTTTAATGTCCGTTTAGAAAAAATGACAGCTATGTTCCATACATAGCCGCCATTTTTCAGGTAATATTTAACTGTTCAAAGAAGTTCAGTCAAATTTTTCTTCATATGTGTAGTTGTCCAGGTTTGCAGTAACCGTCTTATATTTTAAGGTATCAAGATCTGCATAGCCATGGTAATAATAATATCCATCTACAGATATTGTATCATCTGGTGTTGCAATCGCAGACATATCCAGGGAACAGGTACCATCTTCCATGATGATAATATTGCTGAAACGGGAATAGTAATAATATTCATAAGGTTTTCCATCTGCCTCTACAGATACCTTATATACTAAAAACAGTTTATTATATGTAGATTCACCACTCCAGTAATCATAAGTATCTGCACCGTCTTTTACATAAAGGAAGTATTCTCCTTCCAATGAAATTCCCACCAGTCTTTCCTCATCAGACCAGTTATTGGCTGCATAAGCATTCAACTTATCCTGTGCATTCTGATCCATCTTGTCAAGCATATCCTGTGGGATCTCGCTTAACTGATCTGCATATTTCGGCACATTTTCCACAGTATATTCTTTTGAGGTAACTGTAAGGTTCTTGCCTTCATATGCACACAGTTCTGCCGGATCTTCGTCGTAATATCCTTTTACAGTAACTGTGACAGTGTCACCGAGCTTCAGCTTTTCATATTTATCTGCTTCAAACTCCAGATCCTCTATACCGGTATTATTGGTGATATTGATGGTGGTATCTGGAGAGGTTCCGCTGAAGGATACGATGATGTGTTCAAATGGATCGTAGTCTTCCATTTCATCCAGACCTTCTACCGTATACTCTTTTGTCACTGCTGAAGGTGCTACTCCCCAGTCACGGATGCAGTTTTCACGGAATGTGTCTTCATCGCCTGCAGTATTAGCCACACTTACCGTAACCTTGTCACCATTGGAAAGTCCATCTCGCTTGTCCAGTTCGAAATCCAGATACGGAGTCTCATAGTTATACTCACTGTTATTCTGGATCTCTGCAGTTCCATTTGGAGCATATCCGCTGAATTTTACCTCAACATCCTCAAAAGGATCAAACTCCTGGATCTTTGCCAGCCCTTCTACATCTTTTTTCATTTCCTTGCAGCTGAAGCTTACCTTAAAATCTTTTTCGATCTGTTCCATCTGATCTTTATTATTGTTCCACTCAAAAACAATCTCATCTCCATTGGAAAGATCCGTTGTTTTGTCCAGGCTTCCCTGGAAAGTAGAATCCATCATACTGTAAAGGTCTGACAGCTTCTTCCACTTCTTGGAGCCACTGGTAAGGGAATTCAGAAGATAATAAGGATCTGCCGCATCCTCATCCTTCACCCCAATGGTTTCTGCCAGTTTCATAAACAGGCCATTGGAATCAAAACTATAGGAAGCAGTTCCCACAGTGTCTGTACCTGCCACGGAAATACTCAGGTAATCATTCAGATCCACTTTTGTCTTTCCACAGCCTGCAACCTTAAAAATCACCACAAGCAGTACGATCAGTGCCACAATTCCGATTCCTGCTTTTCCGGCTGCAGGGGGAATATTCATTTGGGGTTTCTCACTTCCTGCTCTTTCAACATGATTGACTGCTGCAGTGCTTTCTGTTTTTACAGGTTCCGCTTCAGGTGCCTGCGTAACTTCCATCTTCGATCCGCAGCTGACGCAAAATCTGGCATCATCCTGATTCTGCTGACCACAGTTTGGACAAAACTTCATAATAGATCTCCCTCCTTAATCTTCGAGAATTGCGGGAGCAGCTTCGCTGCGAAGCAATTCGTGGATATCAAGTTAGGGGCAAAATACCTTTTGACCCTAACAGCATATCATTAATTTAACATGTTTTTCGTGAATTTTCAACAAATAGCGGATTTATTTTCTCTTTTTTCTATCATTTTTTCTTAAATATACTGTTTGACATCCATGCAGCTCTTTTTTGCAAAAAAAGAAGACCATCTCTGATCTTCTTTTCATCTTCCTTTTGCAAACACCCCTTTTTCCGGGGTGTTTGCAGGGAAATAAAACAATACGTTCCCTTAATAGCTATTTCTTTTTATTTGATTACTTTTACTTTGATCTTTACTGTCTTTTTACCAGATTTTACGGTAATGGTTGCAGTGCCTTTCTTCTTTGCTGTGATCACACCTTTTTTGCTGACAGTGGCTACTTTTTTATTGGAAGAAGAATAGGTGATCCCCTGCTTGCTGGTCACAGGTGCAACCGTCGCTTTCAGTGAGATTTTCTTCTTTACCTTAAGGCTGATGCTCTTAGGCATCTTCTTTCCGGTGGATTTGTTTACCACGGAAAGTGATGTGGTTGCAACATTCTTCTTCTGCACTTTTACCTTGAACTTTGCAGACAGACCGCTGGCAAGTTTTACCGTAATGGTTGTAGTTCCGGTTTTTTTCAATGCGCTGACCTTACCAGTTTTCGATACAGTTGCAATCTTTTTGTTGCTGCTGGTCCAGGAAACCACTTTATCCCCTTTTGCAAGGCCTGTGGCTTTTACCTGGAAGGTCTGTTTCATCTTCATTGGAAGTGTTTTATTCACCGGCACATTCAACGTAACTGTTGCTTTTATTTTTCCAATAGACGCTGTTTCTTTTGCACCGCCGCAAACCAGACAGCTTCGCTCTTTTGTACCCTCAGAAACGGCTGTGGCCTCTTTAGTGATCTTCCAGTCGCTCATCTTATGACCGGTTGCAGGAAGGATCTGTGTCTCTTTTACGGTACAGCCAGGTCTTGTACAGTGGCGTTCCTTGCTTCCGCTTACTGTACAGGTGGGGTTCTTGGTAGTCCATGCGCTCATAGTATGGCCCAGAGCCTTCAGAACCTCTGTTTCTTTTGCACCACAGCCTTCTCTTGTACAATGGCGTTCCTTGCTTCCGTTTGCTGTACAGGTGGGGTTGTTGGTGGTCCACTCACTCCAAGTGTGGGTAAGAGCCGGCAATGTTTTGCTGTCTGTATCCTGGCAAACGGTACATCTGTAAACGATGGCACCATCCTCTGTGCAGGTTGCTTCTTTAGAAGCAGCTTCGTCCTTCTGATAATTATGTGCCTTTGGTGAAATGGACTGGGTTTCTTTTGTTTTACAGATAGTACAGGTTCTGGTATAGACACCCAGCTTGGTACAGGTTGGCTCCAGAGTAACACTTCCCTGATCAAACTGATGCTCTGTGCATACCGGCTGAACGATCACATCACTTAAAGAAGCGATGGTAAATGTGATCATCTGGCCTTCTCTAGTATAGGAAAGCTCTTCTACTTCACCGTTGTGATTGTGTAACAGCACAATTTTCTGATCCCTGTACTGCTCCGGAAGTTCCATCTGCATCTGGATCGGTGCTGCAGGCTGTACATTCTTTGTTTCTTCTGTAATTGGCTCCTGTGTATTTTTGTCCACAACAGACAGGATAATGTCTACTGCAAGCACATTGTCTCCATACTGCTCTTTATAGCTGTTGCGAATTTCTTCGCTTACATCATTTATGGTAATCTTCGCTGCGATTTCTTTTCCTTCTGCTTCAGAAAGATCCTTGTTCACTGCTGCAGTCAGAGCTGCACCTTTGACATTTTCGCTGACTGAAATACCTTCTGTGTTCTGGTTTTCCACTAAGGTAGCAGCCACGGTAGTATGCTCAAGTACCTTTTCCTCTACCTTGCTGATCATCTCCAGCGCAGATTCATCCTTTAACAGCTCTTTGTTTTCAACACCGGTGAGGTCTTCCACAACACGGCTGATCTTTTCTGCTTTTTCCTCCTCCGCTGTGCTTCCCTCGATCTCATCCAGTGCTTCCTGTGTCTTTTTCAACATTTCGGCAGTTGCCTGTAAAGGAAGTATCTTTATCACTTTTTCTTTTCCACAGGTCTCACAGATCTGATATTCTTTTCCATTTTCAGATTCTGTAGATTCTACGATCTGTGTGCTGCCCCAGGTATGTCCGGTTGCAGGTAAAATCTCACTTTTCTGTTCCTGGCACTGTTCACAGATCCTGGTTCTGAAACCATCCTGCTCACAGGTAGGAGAAACCTCTTTCCACTGGCTCCAGCTGTGAACACAGCCATCTCCATTGATGGTGACCTGAACCTGGGATGCTTCTGCCTGGATACGGATATAATAGTTTTCCCCTTCCTCGAGATAGCACTTTCCATTCCAGTATGGGATTTCCTTGCCATGTTCTGTCAGGATCGCATTCTTAATTGCTCCACCGGTTACCTGAAGCCGGTAGATTCCGGTAGACTCCGGAACATACCCAAGGGCAATGGTATCTCCCGGTACAGCATCTGAAAGAGTCTTTGTTTCGGAGGTATGGATACTCTCCAGATTGCTCCACTTTCCACTTCGAAGGGTAAAGGATGTGGTGTATTTTCCCACTGATACGGATACTCTGCGGGTGTTTCCATCCACATAGGTGATTCCATCAAACCGGATTTCTCTTCCTGAGGAATCTTTTTGTCCATACTGGAACTTTTCTGTGGAACCGTCTTTATAGGAGGCTTCCACAACCAGTCCTTTTAAAGACACCGCCTCTGTTTCAAATGGCATACAGATTGTATTTTCCGGAGCAGAAACCACTTTCAGGCCATTCATCTCTTTCTCTTTTTTACAGATGGAAAAGCTTCCATCCTCCTGTTCCTTTATTCTGTACTTGGAAATCACATAAGTTTTCCCTTTTTCCAGAACAACGGAAAATGCGCTTGTCCCTTCCTCGGAACTATATTTTGCATTCCTGCTGGAAAAATAACCGCCATAGCTTCCCTGTGGAAGTCCTATCCTAAGTCCAACATTATCTGTACAGGAAAGGATATATTCTCCGGTCTCTGAAGGAACAAAAGTATAGTGTTCATAAATGGTTTTGAACGTATATTTCTTATTTGCTTCCATCTTTCTCAGGGAATTCACTCCCTTTACCGGTACAGTAAGCTTGTAGGTCTTATCAGAAGCATTCACAGTCAGTGTGTATTTAAAATCGTTCTCTATGGAATCTGTCTCTTCATGAAGAACCGTGATAAGATTTCCATACTTATCCTCCAGATCTTCCACTCCATCTGAAATATCCGGGAGATTATAGACAGCTGTCAGCTTATGGGTTCCGGATCCGTCTGTTTCCTCTTTTTGGTAGGTCAACTTAAGCTGGTAGAATTTTCGGATCGGGTCTGCCATGGAAAGGTCTTCTGTGTTTACATTCTCTACTGGTACCAGCTCCGCATTCTCAATGGCATAGGGGGCCTGCTTGTCAAAACCCAGGATAAATGAACGCCCACTGCTGCGCACTAAAATCCGGTACTCATAGGTTTCCCCTGCATTCAGCCATGAGATAAGAGAAAAATTCCCTTTTTTATTATAGTTCGCATTACCCTGACCAAGGAGATGTTCATTTTTATCTAACAAATTGACGAAAGCACTTACGTATCCATTTCCAATGCTTTCCGACCAGATTGTATAATATGTGCTTTCCTCTGGGGTAAAGGTGCCTTTGATATAATAATACATTTCTTCATCATATTCATCAAAGAAATCCTTTCCAACAGAAACCATTTTTTTCATTCCAGGAACTAAAGAAAGTTCCCCTACCTGCTCCGGCTCACCGATAACATTGCCGCTGATCCGCAGCTGCTGTGCTTCATAAGTTACCGTCTTTACCAGATAGGTTTTCCCTTTATCCAGTTTTACTTCCTCTGTTCCAAGTTCAGAGTATCTGTCACCTTCATAAACATAGAAAGCCACAGTTCCATTTTCATTCTGAAGCTCACAGTTATAAATTCCGGTTTCCTCCGGGGTAAACGTATAAAACGTTTCTTTTCCATATATGTTTGGTATATCAGTCCACTGATCCAGAGACAAAGAAGTGAATTTCTTCAGATCTAACGGCTTAACTGTGATCTGCGCTGTATCTACCGGAATCTCCCAGCCCTCCAGATCAAGACCGATAGTCCAGGTACCGGCAGTCAGGGTGCCATCTTCATCGCCCCCAATCCTATCCTCTTCTTTTTCCGCGTAGTAGGAAAGATGATGACCGCATATTCTCTGGCCATTTCCGCTTATTACAGCTGAGGATCCATCGCTGTAATAGATCTCCGTTTCCAGATCCTTTGATGCGAACACATCCGTCTCTGCCACGTAGCTGGATTTCAGAACATTCACCTTCAGCTTTTCCGGTATTTTGCATGGGGATACGGAAATCTTTAACCGGTCACAGTT
>CAKRRX010000128.1 GCA_934394595.1 uncultured Blautia sp.
ATCCTGCTCCATTCCCTTTGCCCAGAAACGCTCACGGCAGCGTCTTACATACCAGTTACTCATCTCGTCTACAAAGCTCTGCAGTGCTCTTGCTGTCTCCGGGATCTTGTAGTCATTCAGATCCTCATCAACAGTCTTTACAAGTGTATTCAGCTTGGAAAGGAGCCATTTGTCCATAACCGGAAGCTTGTCATAATCAAGTGTATATTTTGTAGCATCAAAGTTATCAATGTTTGCATAAAGTACAAAGAATGCATAGGTATTCCAGAGAGTACCCATGAATTTACGCTGTCCTTCCTGGACTGCTTTGCCATGGAAACGGTTCGGAAGCCATGGAGCACTGTTGATATAGAAGTACCAGCGGATTGCATCTGCGCCATAGGTCTGAAGTGCCTCAAAGGGGTCAACTGCATTTCCTTTGGATTTACTCATCTTCTGGCCATTCTCATCCTGTACATGTCCAAGAACGATAACATTCTTATATGGAGCCTGGTTAAACAGAAGAGTAGACTCTGCAAGAAGGGAATAGAACCATCCTCTTGTCTGGTCAACAGCTTCGGAAATAAAGTTTGCAGGGAACTGCTGTTTGAACAGCTCCTGGTTCTCAAATGGATAGTGATGCTGTGCAAATGGCATTGCTCCTGAGTCAAACCAGCAGTCAATAACCTCCGGTACACGGTGCATGGTACCACCGCACTTCGGGCATTTCATGGTAAGCTCATCAATATATGGACGGTGAAGCTCTACAGTCTTTGCACGCTCGTCCCCTGTCTTCTCATAAAGATCCTGACGGCTTCCAACAGATTCCATATGTCCGCAGCTACACTCCCAGATATTCAGAGGAGTTCCCCAGTAACGGTTACGGCTAATACCCCAGTCCTGAACATTCTCAAGCCAGTCACCGAAACGGCCTTTTCCGATGCTCTCCGGAATCCAGTTGATGGTATTGTTGTTGCGGATCAGATCCTCTTTTACAGCAGTCATCTTGATAAACCAGGACTCTCTGGCATAGTAGATCAATGGTGTATCACAACGCCAGCAGTGTGGATAGTCATGCTCAAATTTCGGAGCGTCAAACAGCTTACCCTCTTTGTCAAGGTCAGCAAGAACCATCGGATCCGCTTTCTTAACAAATACGCCGGCATATGGAGTCTCAGCTGTAAGATCACCTTTTCCATCTACGAACTGTACAAATGGAAGGTCATACTCACGGCCTACACGGCTGTCATCCTCACCAAACGCCGGAGCAATATGAACAATACCGGTACCATCACTCATAGTTACGTAGTTATCACATACTACATAGTGAGCTTTTTTGCCTTTAGATGCTACATAATCGCCTGTACATTTGAAGAGAGGCTCGTATCCTTTATATTCCAGATCTTTACCCTTGCAGGTTTCCAGAACTTCGTAAGCTGGCTCATCATCTTTTGCAAGCTTGCCAAGAACTTTGTCCAGAAGAGCTTCTGCCATATAATAAGTATATCCGTCTGCTGCTTTTACTTTGCAGTAAGTCTCATCCGGGTTCACACAAAGTGCAACGTTGGACGGCAATGTCCATGGTGTGGTGGTCCATGCCAGGAAATATGCATCCTCGCCGATCACCTTGAAACGTGCGATCGCAGAACGCTCTTTTACTAATTTATAGCCCTGGGAAACCTCCTGAGAGGAAAGCGGAGTTCCACAGCGTGGACAGTATGGAACGATCTTGAAGCCTTTATATAAGAGGCCTTTGTCCCAGATTTCTTTCAGTGCCCACCACTCAGACTCAATATAATTATCTTCATAGGTTACATATGGATGCTCCATATCTGCCCAGAAACCAACTGTTGAGGAGAAATCCTCCCACATTCCTTTATATTTCCAGACACTTTCCTTACACTGCTGGATGAACGGCTCCATACCGTATTCCTCGATCTGCTCTTTTCCGTCCAGACCAAGCTTCTTCTCTACTTCAAGCTCTACCGGAAGACCGTGGGTATCCCATCCTGCCTTACGCGGTACCATGTAGCCCTTCATTGCACGGTATCTGGGGATCATGTCCTTGATAACACGGGTCAGTACATGGCCGATATGCGGCTTGCCGTTTGCAGTTGGCGGTCCGTCATAGAATGTGTAAGTCGGGCCTTCTTTACGATTTTCCATACTTTTTTCGAAAATATGGTTCTCTTTCCAGAATTCTTCTACTTTTTTCTCGCGATCTACAAAATTGAGATTCGTGTCTACTTTCTGGTACAAAGTTTTTTCCTCCTTTATGTTTTAGATGAAAGTCGATTGCTGTCGGGACTTCCAGAGTACGTATAAAACGTCAGGGGAGTTTCCTCTATCAATTAAGAAAAGCCTCCATCCTGCAAAAGGACGAAGGCTGTCAGCACTCGTTATACCACCTGTTACACTGTACGGGCTCGCTGCTGCGGCCGATACACGCTCCCTGTAACGGGGGAAATCCGTTATCTCTTACTCTAAAAACTTCTGGCAGTAAAATACATTCATGCCATGTCTGTGCGGCTGAATCACAGATATCATTCTGCCGGATTCAGAGATAAAACTCCGGAGTGATCTTCGGCTGATTCTACTTGCGACAGGCTTACACCATCCCCGTCTCGCTGGAAAGATCGCACGCTTTTCCTTTCTCGCAATCTTAAACGTTCAAAATCAGCTTACTGTCTCCATCGCAGTCTTTAACTATCATGTTTTCCTGTCTATTATAAGGGTGGAAATTTCTATATGTCAAGTGTTTTTCCGCCGAAAAAAGGCCTGAAATCCGTGAGAAATTCTATATATCCGCATATTTGCAGGCCCGGCATAAAGTTTTCACACTCTTTTAATAGTTTTACCGGATAAAAAGTGGTATAATAAGCATTGAAATGTGTCCGAAATAGTTTTTCACATACTCTGTGATATTCTTTTTCGTACATTCTCCAGCGGAATTTTCCGCCACTTTGAACAGAGAGGATTTTTATGAACAGAAAAAATTTTCCTACTAAAATAAAACGGTTTTTCTGTGGGATTTTGGCTGCAGGAATGCTGCTTGGGCAGACCTGCTCAGCATTTGCCGAGGCAACAGGCAGCTCCGATTCTTCGGCTGTGACTTCTGTCACCCCCACTCCGGATCCCCACACGGAATATTACTCACAGAAGGCAGATACTGACTCCACCACAGGATGGCCTGCCGGCCCCCAGATTGAAGCTCAAGCAGCTGTACTTATGGATCTGAATACCGAAGCGATCCTTTATTCCAAGAATGCCAATACCAAGCTTTACCCGGCAAGTATCACCAAGCTTCTCACCTGTCTTCTGGGCTGTGAGAACCTGGATATCAATGCCCAGATCACTTTATCGGAACAGGCGGCTTATGGAATTGAAGCCGGAAGCTCCACCATTTACGGAGATGCCGGAGAGGTTTTTACGGTAGAACAGTGTCTTATGGGACTGATGCTGGAATCTGCCAATGAGATGGCTCTGGCCATCGGAGAAGAGGTTTCCGGTTCTGTGAAGAAATTTGTTGAGCTGATGAATACCCGTGCCCAGCAGCTTGGCTGCAAAAATTCCCACTTTAACAATCCCAATGGACTTCCAGACGAGACACATGTGACCACAGCCAGTGATATGGCTAAGATTGCTAAGGCAGCATGGCAGAATCCTCTGTGCAGAAAATTTTTTACTACAGATCTGTATGAGATCCCGCCTACCAATAAATTTACAGAAACCCGCTATCTTCTGAACCACCATAAGATGATGTCCGGAAGAGATTACGCATACGATGGAGTTCTGGGCGGTAAGACCGGCTATACCACAGCTGCCGGAAACACGCTTATCACCTATGCGAAACGGGGAAATATGACCCTTGTGGCAGTTGTGATGAACTCAGTAAACGGCGCATGGGCTGATACCGCATCTTTGCTTGATTACGGTTTTGATAATTTTGAATGCAAGCGTATCAAAATGAGCAAGAATCCGGTTCCGAAGAAGGTTCTTTCCAGCGAAGAGTATCTGCTGAACAATTGCGGAAATACCTATCCATTCTATTATACAAAGAATGTTTACGTCACCGTTCCTACCGGTACGGATCTTAGTACCCTTACGAAAAAGCAGGCCATCCTTTCCAATGCTGTGGGACCGCTGCGATTGAAGAGCAAATATTATTTCAATGGACAAATGGTGGGATGGGGAATGCAGTATGAGCGTTCCATTCTCTCTGATCTGCTGATTCAGCCAGGGGCCTGACATATAGGCTGTAGGCTTTCCCCAAACCTGCTATAAAGACAACCAGAGGCTGGACACTTCACCTGAAATGGTGGCATGTCCAGCCTCTTTTTCTTTCTATTTATACCATAAACGCAGGCATTTCACCTTGATATTACTTGGATTTGTGATCAGTTTCCCGGCGTAAAGCCGCATAGTCTTACTCTTTCCCGGTTTTAAATTCACCTTATAGGTTTTTGTCACATTCATGGTTTCATTTAATGTTACTGTGAATCGTAATTTTACCTTGGTAATGGTACTCTTTGACTTATTGGTAAACCTGGTCTGGAAATAGGTCTTTCTGGAATATGGATAATACTGATATCCCTTTACCTTCACCTGGAGCTGCTTGAGAGACGGCTTTGGAACCACTTTTTTAACGGTGAAGACAATGGTTCTTCTCTTGCCGTTCACCAGTGCGCTTACTCTGGCTGTGCCTGGCTTCTTTCCTGTAATAAAGCCTCCGGCAACGCTTACGATCTTCTTATTGCTGGTCTTCAGCTTCTTTATGGAAACAGATCCGCCGCCGTTTTTGGTAACATAGTTGGCAAAGGTCGTGCTGTCTCCTACTTTAAGTGTGGCTGCGCCTGGTGTGTAAATAACGGTTTTGGCAACAGAAAATCCCAGCTTTTTCGTCTGTCCCTGATAGTTCATGATCAGATCTGCCGAGCCGCTTTTTAAAAAGTAAACTTTTATATCCACTCCACCGCCATTTGGGGTGACACCTGTGACCTTTGCCACAGATGGATCTGAAATACTGAATGAATATTTGGAAGTATCCCTCCATGCGCTGTCATAATAAGGATCATCAATAAACGCCAGGAAAGTTCCTGTGGTTTTTTCATAAATGCTTCCAGGTGCCATAAGATTCAGATCTGCCTTTTTGCGATTTTCCTGAACCTCCATGCTGATGGTAAATGGAATGTCCCCAGATGGCGTATCTTTGTACATAAAAGAGATTTCCAGCACATCCAGAGTTCCTTCTGCAGTGAATGAGGTCTCTGTATAAAGGACATTTGACCCATTGGAATCCAGATAAATGGGATTGTCATCCAGGTACAAAGATGCATAATATGGTGTCTGGGCCTTATTTGCAAAGGTAAGGGATACTTTGCACTTGTAATCCATCCCATTTTCTGTCTGTGTACCTCTGTAATAGATTGGATAGCGGTAATTCTCATCGCTGTAATCCCCGTAATTCCATGTTTCTGTCCCGCTAAGCTTAAAACCGCCCTGCGTCATCTGCTTGGTAATAGCAGCTTCTGTCTGCTTCGGAAAAAAGAGCAGCAGCGCAAATGCCACGGAACAAAGAAGTATCATATACTCTGCTGCTTTTCTTATAAAACTGTTTTTCTTCTTCATAGATTCCCCTCCTTTTTTCATATCCTGTATCCTATACTCAGCATATGATATTGGGAAAGAAATTTCTATTAACTATTGGTTAGTTTTCTGCTTCTTTTTTAATCTTTTTTTTTGCACGATGGGCATCCCGCTTCTGGCGAATCTCCTCAGCTTCCTTTTCGCTGATATTGGTCAGTGTCTTGATCACATAATACCGGTTCTCTTCCGTTCTTCGGATGCGGATTTTCCCCTGTACAAAGCCATGCACTTGGCAAAGAGAAACACTGTAATACACCTTGGAATTGTTCATAAACCAGCGGATCTTTCGCTTAGCCGGATTGTGGCACAGTGGGCATTTTGTACTGGTTACTTCCCGATCCTTCATAGCCTTTTCCCGGGATAAGAATTCTCTTGACACATATTTATCGTAGGTGGGATAAGACACATGAATTTCCTCTTTTTTACTTTTAGGATTCTGATAGACATCCAGGGAAAAATTCGGCAGGATATATTCATCTTCTATCTTTTGCAGCACACAGGCGGTGTAATAAGCATCACTTAACGCCCGGTGAAAATCCATTTTCTTTTCAATTTTCAGCTGATCCGTGGCATATTCAAGGGCACGGCATTCCTGATTTTCTTCATAACGGAGTGCAAATAATTTCTGTACATTATAATATTTTACCGGACCCGGAAGCCTGTCTAGCAGCTTATAAAATTTCATATTTCGCTGCAGTTCCATCACGTCCTGGTTTCCCCAGGTAAAAAACAGAAACTCTTCCCCACACCACTCAAAAAATTCCAGTGCAGCCTGCCAGAAGGGAAGTCCATTCTGAAGATCCTTATAATCTACATGGATCACATCATGGATGCTGCTGTGGATCCAATTGTATACTTTTGGCTTGATCAGCCGCTGAAAACTATCCACAATTTCTTTCTTTTCATTTAGTTTTACTGCGCCGATCTCTATAATTTCAAAAGGCAGCTGACTGTTGGACCACCTTTTTCCTCCTGGACTCTGATTCCATTCCAGGTCAAATACAATGTAATTCATGTGATGCTTCCTTCTCTGGAAAAATTAATGTTCTGTTTTCTGATTGCCAGACAAGTATAACAGACCATAGAAATGATGTAAAGAGACAAGAAAAAAGCCTGCCGGTGAGTGGCCGGCAGGCACGTTAGGGGGTATGAAACAATCTATATAAATTTCAGGAAATTGCTATATCAAATCTATGTGAAAAGAAGCTGTGATCAGATGTCAGACATTTTAATACGCCAGCTGCCGCTTCTGGTTCACAGATGACGCATACTTTCTACTGCAAAGGGCAGAATACACTGCCCTTCACCGTTCTGTGGCATGCATTGCCGGAATGCTTTTTTAGTACACTCCGGCATCCGCCGCCATTTTATTCATCAGCCTTCAATAGAGATAAATTTCTTCTCTTCTGGCTCTTTCTTCTTCGCTTCTTTCGGGAAAGTCACTAC
>CAKRRX010000129.1 GCA_934394595.1 uncultured Blautia sp.
CTTGTAAATAAGTTCCAGTTTGTTGCATTTTGATTTTTGATTCATAGTGTTTTTCATTTCCTTATCTGTTTGTTTTTATCCGATTAAAACATTCTTTCCCTGGAATGCAAAACCATAGTGATAAATTTTTCCCGGATCAATCCCTCTTGCCAGAAGCTCTCTGTCATAATCCTTCTCCTGAATCTGATCCAGGGCATTTAGCACGGTATCCTCCAGCTTCCTTTCTTTTCTGGGATTGAACACTTTAAATTCCAGTATATATGCATTTTCATTTTTGTCCATAGGCTCCAGCATCACATCATAACGGCCAAATCCACTTTTCCGATTTGATGAGATCCTGTATTTTCCTTCCAGTTCCACAATCAATCCCAGCACAAATCCATGATAAAAGCGTTCCGGATTGGCCGCCGTATCAGATGGATTTTTTCTAGTGTCAAAGGTGCTGAAAATTGCCTGGGATACACGGTTTATATACTCATTCATATAGTCCACATCATTGACCAGAAGCGCCTTTATAAACTCATTGTAAGGAATATTTTCATCCGAAAACCACCCCTCAACCATGTCTTCAAACAGCATTTTCACTTCCCGGTCTGTTACTGCAAGAGCATACTGATATCTGCCGGTATTTTCTTCAAAATGTACCTCTGTTACCTTCAAATACCCACAGGCAAGAAGAAGGCTCCAGATGGCTCCTTTTTTTCGTTCCAGCTGCTCAAAAACAATTTCTTCATCAATTTCTGTCTGAAAAACTTTTCCATCCAACAAGTCTTCCAGAACGATTTTCAACTCCACAGAGCCCTGCCTGAGCAGTTTTCCGATCAGCTGATTGGAACTGGTATTGGCCCAATAGGGCTTCAATTTTTTCTCCTTAAGGAAACAAGTGATCGACCAGGGATTGTAAATATCCCTTTTATCTCCAAAGGAAAAACCATTATACCAGGCCTGTATCTCCTCCATTTTTTCTTCCATGCCATATTGTTTCAATGCATGAAATACCTCATTTTCTGTAAATCCGAAGCAATCCGCATACTGACAGGATGTGGTGGTGATCACCGTAAGATTGTTCAGATCTGAAAAGATAGATTCTTTGCTGACTCTTGTAATTCCAGTTAAAAGTGCCCTCTCCAGATAAGGATTGATCTTAAAGGTGGAATTGAATAAACCGCGGACAAATCCAGTCAGCGCATCCCAGTATCCATACATATAGGCTTCCTGTAAAGGGGTGTCATACTCATCCAGGAAAATAAGTGCTTTCTTCCCATAATGATGATTCAGGCACATAGATAGCCTTTTTATGGCAACTGCTGCCACTGCGTCTGACATCCCGGAAGAGACCATAGCAAAGTATTCTTTTTCTTCAGGACTCAGCCGATCACTTTCCTTCAAAAAGGAAAACTGTGTATAGAGATCCAGGATCACCTGACAGATTGCCTCTCTGGCAGTATCAAAATCCCTTCCCTTTATATCTGCAAAACTAAAAGAGATCACAGGATATGTTCCCTGAATTCTCCTGTATTTCTCTTCTTTCCAGATGGAAAGGCCAGCAAAAAGATCACTTCTTTCCTTATATTTTTCCGAGAAAAAGCATTCCAGCATATTCAGATTTAATGATTTCCCGAAACGCCTTGGCCTGGTGATCAAGGTCGCAAAATCCTGATTTTCCCACCACTGACGGATGAAATCCGACTTGTCAATGTAAAAGTTTCCCCCGGTTCGAATGGACTCGAAGGCTGTGTTTCCAAGGGAGATGATGGGGCGGATAGAGGGGGGATTGTTGGTTTTCTGGTTCATAGGACTGCCTCCATAGTGGGGTTCTTAATTGCATAGTTATAGTTTTCCCTTTTTGTCTGCAAATCCACAGATTCATTCCCCTGTTCTTCAACAGCCTCAGTCAGTTCCCTTCGAATTTCCTCATTTGGAACAAATGCAGCCTGTTCATCTGCATCATAGGCCAGATACCCCAGATGAATCAGCAAAGTCATTACATCATCCTTATTTTTAAATGTAACCATATCATTCTGATAAGAAGAAGTCTTGACCCTCACCATACTTCCCGCCAGCATTTCAATAATAGCTTTTTTCAGCCCATCAAAATCCATACTGATCAGCGGCTTTATGGATTCATATGTCCCAGTCTGGGACCAGTAACTTTCAAACTTATTTCGTGTCATAACACTGACAACTGCCTTGGGGTTGTACACCTGATATTCTTCCAGGAGATATCCATCATACCATCTTTTTACTTCCGCAAAATCCTGATGGTATTTCGCACACAGATCTTTAACCTCATCTTCCGTAAAGCCAATATACGATGCAAACACGCTGGCATCTAACATGGTAAACTGATCAAAATTATTTAAAGCCGACTGTGTTTTCAGCTTTTTTATTGGCAGGATTCCAGTCAGATACGCCAGATGCAAAAATTTAGTAGGCTCACTTCCCTTAAACATTCCTCTCAGGAAATTAATGTATTCTTCCTGCACCTTCTGATTCGCCGCCTCATCACGGATCAGCACATCCCATTCATCAATGATCACAACAAATTTCTGTCCAGTAGCCGCATTGATACAGGACATTGCGCCGTACGCAGTCTGAATATTTTCCGACAGAATCTTTGGATATAATTCCTGAAGTTCGGAAATAACATTACGATTTATATATTCTACTGTATTTTCCGGTGTCCCGGCATCCATACTGCACCACTGAATATCCAGATGTATCAGGTCATACTGATTCAGTTTTTTCCGAAAGGACTCTGCCTGACTGATTTTCAGGCCAGAAAACATCTGTAAAGAATCACAGCCCCTGCTGTAATAGGCTACCAGCATATCTGCGGTAATGGACTTTCCAAACCGTCTCGGACGACTGTTACAGATCATCGCCTGCTTGGTATCTATTACCCGATTGGTGTATTCCAGCAATTCACTTTTATCTACATATATTTCTGAATTCAACGCCACCTGAAAAGCACTGTTATCAGGATTTACAAATCTACCCATGCCATCGACCTCCATAAAAAATCCGCCGTCTGTCTGTATAGTTTATTTTACTACACAGGCAGACGACGGGCAAGGGAATTGTCCTTGGGTAAAACTTCATTTTGAGATAGAAAGTATTATCTTAATCAACGCCAAACAACAAATTACAAAAACGTCTACCTGTTTTTCTCAGTGACGTATTTATATTTTTTGTATACTTATCCACCAATTTCATATAACTTTTTTCAATTAATCTCTGACGTAACAAATCAATAATTGTACAGCTTACATAAAGGAGACAGCATTATTTCCGTCTTTCCAACACAGTTTCCATAACTTTTATCATCTTTTCTGAATATTTATCCCATGTATAGTCTTTTACTTTACGATGTGCCTTCTGTGTCAATTCCTGATACTCTTCCATGGACATACTCATAATATATTCCAAACATTCCACTAATTCCTGTGGTTTTTCCGGTTCACACCATTTACCGAATTCTTTATCATCTCCCAGAATTCCCTCAATATCTTTATTTCTACTGATAATAACCGGCGTTCCACACCACAAAGCTTCAATAATAGATGAAGCCCCATTCCACTGTTTTGTGATATTTACCATACACTTTGCATTTTTCATAAGTGAATAGTATTTTTTTCGATCATCTCCATTATTTTTATCCAGATAACCATAAAAAGTACAGGTACTAATATCCATTTCCGGAAAATCATTTTCTTCCATACCAATGATATCAAGATATATCTTACTTTTACTATTTTTCTGGTTATAAAAATTAACAGCTTCAATCAACACTTGCAGACCATTGATATACTTTTTTTTCCCAATAAATAGAACTCTCTGGCTATTGCATTTTGTTTTATCATATGAATATTGTTCTGTTTCACTGATATCATATACATTTATAATATGTCCCAGATAATACGTTTTTTCAGGAAAAAGATGTCTTATTTTTTCATAAGCATATGGAAATAAAGTTATAATTGCATCTGCATTCTCTAAGTTTTTAAACTGTCTTTTTATTATCTTTTTTTCAAAGTATCCCGGACTCCGCAATTGATGTTCTTCTATTTCATATTCAATTGTCCAGTCACAAAAGCATACCGTTGGAATATTTGATTTATATGCATGACTGAAATCAAAAACCAACTGAATTTCTGCATCTGGATATTTTTTTTGAGCTTTTTTTACTTCTTTTTTTACCATACCTTCATGTGTCATAGTACGGTCGAATTTTACCATTGTTTTTTTAGCGCTGGAAAAAATATGGGATAAACGATCTGTTAAAAGATTAAAAACATCACGTAATACAGGTACAACATAACCTTTATTTTCAACAGCTATATCCACCCTGTCAATTTTGATCCCTTTTGACTGCATTGCCTTTAAACAAAGGTATGGAACATTGCTCCATGTCGAAATTTCATTAGAATCTCCGTTTGAATAGGCTATTATTTCCTGTACTTTTCTTCTTTCTTCCACTTATAATTTATTCCTTTCCTGCTTTATTCTTAAGCTTTGCAAAAATTCAAATACGATCGGATTTCTAAAAAGAAGTTGAGTTGCAGCGTAAACAATTACAGAAATTGAGACACCAAACGCAAGCTGCAAAATAATATTGGAAGTACAGTGTTTCACAGTATAGCAGGTAACGCCAATCAATGCAGAACCAAGAATTGTCAAAACTACATTTTTTAAATCACACCGTATACGAAAGCACTTTCTTGCATACACAAATGAAATATAACAGATACTTGCTTCAGCTAGAACTGTCGTAAATGCAGCTGCGTTCTCTTTAAAATATGGAATCAGGACAAAGTTTAAAATAATATTAAGGCCAGCACTAATAATAGTTGCAATCATAACTATTTTTTCCTTTTTAAACGATATAAGTATTCCATACGAAAAGAAATTTGCAAATACGGCAAAAATCAATGCCACACTAAGAAGCGATAGCGACACATGTGCTTCACTATATGTTCTTCCGGCAAAAACTTCAATAATAGGCTTTGATAAAAAAAACAATCCAACCATACAGGGAACGCATCCTAATATCATGCAATTCATCAGACTGTTTCCCAGCTTTTCAAGATTTTCTTTGTCTTTCGTACCAATAAAAAAAGCGAACCTTGGGATTACCACCGCAACAACAGCATTCAATACCTGTTTCACGATTTTATATATTTTTACCGAGGTTCCATAAAGTCCAACACTATAATCACCAGCAATCCATCCCAATATAGTTGTATCCGAACTTACATATATAGTTGTGGCAATCGTTGTTGAAAAAACGATTAAAATAGGCTTCAAATGTGCCAATGAAGGTTTTCTGACAAAACGCAATGTCACATACTTGCGCGAATGCCAAAACATAAAAAGTCCTGCGCCGCTACTGGAAATAACTGTTATAATTGAATATGCATACAGATCTTTCCTGTCATGTACAAATACAAATAACAATATCACCGCAACAATCTGTAACGCTAAGGTGATTTTGGTAATATATGAAAAATCTTCAAATATATTATAGATCCAGTTCACCCCTACAGTTGCCAAAATAATCTCTGAGCTTAGTATTAAGATAACAGGCAAATATGCTTGAAATTTTTCAACGAAAACAAGACATAATATCAATAATATATATGCAACAAGTGTTGAATACATATTAATAGAAAAAATTTCACTGGAAAACTCAGAGCATTTTTGCCTATCATTACGATATTTAGAACCTTCTCTCACCGCATATGCTGCAATCCCCAACGCAGCAAGCAAAGAAAAATAACTGACTATAGAAGACGAAAACTCAAATTTTCCAATCTGTTCAATCTGTAAAACTCTTAACGCGTACGGATAAGTAATAAGAGGAAAAACCAATGAAAAAACAGTTTTTATTATATTTAAAGTTGCATTTTTTTTAATTGATTTTTTTTCCATATCCAGTCTCTTTTCTATTACTCGTAATTGTTTTGCTTCAGATAATTTGCATATATTTCTGCAGCCTTAATGAAATTCGTATACCGAAATTTCATTTTCTGATCATAATTTTTTGTATTTGTAGATGCCCCTTCCAAATGCTGTACTTTTATATCAGGAATATACAATGTCTTCCAACCATTTTTCAGACACTTGGTAGTAAGAATATCTTCTTCGTGATAAAAATAAGTTTCCGGATCAAATAACTTTTCATTATTCTCAATAAATTTCTGCGAAAAAAACAGGCAGGAACCGGATAGAACAACATTCTCCCTTTCAACCATCCATCCCTTGTCTTCTTGCTTTTGTTTTTTTTCGTCTAACTTTTTTCTGTATAACGCATATATTTTTGTGTGATTTACTTTTGCCCAGATACAGTGAAGAAAATATTCTCGTCGCATATGTTTCAGACATTTTTGATTTTCTTCAATCCATTCTTCTGTTTCTTTCAATGACCGTGGTCTCAATGCTAATGGATTTTGATGCTGCTTTTTATATATCGCAAATACATCCGGTCCTGCCAAAAAGAACTCTTCTTTTTTATACTTTTGCTGAAGAATGGGTATCATATTTTTCTGTTCAAAAATAATATCATTATTTGCAACAATTATATAATCATATTCGCCAGATTCTCTCAGATAGGAATATCCGATATTATTTGCCTTTGAATATCCATAATTATCCTCCAATAAGAGAACCTCTATATTGTCAGACTTGGTATATTTATTTTTAAGCTCTGAACCAGAATTATTGGGTGAATGATTATCAACGATCAGTACTTTTATATCCTGAATACATTCAAGGCATTGAATTGACTCTATACACTTTATCGTTGTCTCTAAATCATTATAATGAAGAATGATAAATCCACATTTATAAGTACCAAGCTTTGAACTCATATAGTAAAACCTCTTTCGTCTATCAAATTTCAAATTGAGATTTTTGGGGCAAAATTGTATCGAACGCCAAATTCAGATTATCTCTATGCCTTTCAAATTCTTTTAATGAAATTTGAGGCAAGTCATCGTTAACACATATCAT